>CAZGCK010000075.1:0-10950 GCA_964524175.1 uncultured Bacteriovoracaceae bacterium
CCGAAGGAAACCTTTCGCTCACCCGCTCCTTCAGCATCGCTTGAAACTCGTAAAGATCCTGAGCGTAGCCGCAGGATTAAAGACCCCCCCAAATCTGCTCCCGCGATTCAAATCGCGAACTCGGTCACATATGCCGCCAACCTTGCGTTCTTGTGAATGACCTACTTCTGATTGAACCCTCGAATCAGGTTGTTTTGAATACGCTGAAGTGCCTTCAGGTTGCCCCGATACTTGGGTGATTGAGGGCCTTCGACCAATGGCATCGTCTGCTCCGGATAAAATTTGCGTGGCTTGGCATTGGGACCGACCAACCCCTTGTCGATCAGCTGACGAACATTCGCAAAGACCGCGATTCCACCTGCGCGCTCGAGCGTGCCATCCACCTTAAGAGTGGGGCCAAACACCTTGGCGATCACGCCGGGATCGCCCTGCTGATTGCGCATGAAAGTTTGTCCAATAGACAAACCTTCTGGAAAATACTGATCGTTGATGAAGGTAAACATTGCAGCGACACCCAACCAATCTCCACGCAGAACGTCAGCGTAGCCAAAGAGATCGAACTTCGAACTGATCGGCGTGGGTGAGCTAATCTGAACCAATGCATAGTCTGGTCCGCCAATCGGCAGCCCATTCGGAAGAACCTGGGTGGGAGTCAGGTTGACAAAATCCTGATCATTGACGATGCGGGTGTTGAGCGAGAAGCCCACTTCAAAAGGTTCAGTCTGATTGTAAGGATTAATGAAAAGGAATCCGTAGTCCTTGATGCTAAAGGCGCCCGCAAGATCCGATTTGACATTTCTCGAAAACACCAAAGAAATACGCACCACTTCAAGATCGTCAGACGGTTTGAATGTAATACTATCAATCAGCTTCAGACCACCGTTTTTGCAGCCGGTAGAAAAAACTAGGACAGCAATAGCTAGATGCGTCGCGACTTTCTTGATCATGTTTCCCCCTGGTTCATTTCGAAGCTCTGACTTTGAAGTAGAAAGAGTAAGAGGGGTCGATGGGTGCAGCAAGAAAATTCGAACCAGTTACATTAACTTTATGTGACGCTTTATTTTCATCCAAAAAAACATCCCATATTGTTTAATAATTGCTTGAGTTGATCCAAATGCCACAGCATGCCAGGATCAAGCTGGTTCAGCGCGGTTTCTTTTCTGAAGAAAATAGTCATCTCGTGAACGAATCCAAAAATGGAATTCGCTCACGAGATCGCTCGGCCTGAGGCTTACAATCGATTTAGTGGCTCGCACTGCCCGAAGAGGTACCCGTACCGCCGCTCGTGCTACCGCTGCTTGAACTGCCAGTGCCGCCGCCACCCATACTACCACCGCTGCCTGTACTTCCGTTGGCAGTGCTACCCCCGCTCATGCTACCGCCACTGTCGCTCATACTCCCGATGCTGCCGTCGTCCCCCGCAACACCTGGACTATGAGTCGCCCTCGGGGTGGATTCAATTCCAGGCCGCTGATCCGAGCTTGTGGTCGTACATGCAGAGAACGCGATCGCAGAAATCATTACCCCAGCCACCAAGAGTCCATACCGTTTGAGTGCATTCTTCATAAATCAGTTTTCTCCTTCGCGAGGCCGTACGCAACAGTCATGCCACCAGGGATGTTTGTTTCGTCTTCAACAGTATCTTCGAGTTCGCCTGCCGTAATGATTTACAGGCACATCGGCTGCAGTTCCGCCGGCAATATGAAAACTGAACAGACCAAGAGCGCAGTATCAATCATCGGAGCAGGGCCAGCGGGATTGACTGCGGCTTACTATCTCGCCAAACGCGGTATTGCGGTCACGGTACTTGAAACTGATCCAGAGTACGTGGGCGGAATCTCCAGAACCGTCAAACACCGCGGTTTTCACTTTGATATTGGCGGACATCGGTTTTTTTCAAAGTCTCAGCAAGTAGAGGACTTCTGGAATGAGATTCTCCCCAATGACATGCTGGAGCGGCCAAGATCTTCGCGCATCTTCTACCGCAATCGCTTCTTCTGTTATCCGCTAAAACCATTTGAAGCTCTTATTAAGCTCGGAGTTCTGGAGTCCACGCTTTGTGTCTTGTCCTTTATACAGGCGCGTATCAAGCCTCACAAAAACCCGATTTCATTTCAGGACTGGGTCACCAATCAATTTGGTGCGCGACTGTTCAACATTTTTTTTAAAACTTACACCGAAAAGGTCTGGGGTATGAGCTGCAGAGACATCTCCGCCGATTGGGCTGCGCAACGAATCAAAGGTCTAAAGACAAAGTCATCAAAACGCTCATTGACTCTTTTCGCTATCCCCGCAAGGGTCCCGGCATGATGTGGGAAGCTTGTGCTGAGAAAATACGCTCTATGGGCGGGACTATTGTGCTGGGTCAGCAAGTCACATCTCTGACATGGGACAAGTCCAGCAGGAGCTGGAATGTCCTGACCAAGTCGACCCAAGGCAATTCGAGCGGTATGGCCATCACAAGCCAGCACGTGATTTCTTCTGCGCCCATGCGCGAGTTGGCTAGATCGATTCAACCATTGCTTACGGATCAAGCGCTTCAAGCTGCCGAAGCATTGAGATACCGCGACTTCCTCACAGTAACGCTCGTACTCAAAGGCGAAGAACTCTTTGACGACAATTGGATCTACATTCATGATCCTTCGGTCAAAGTGGGACGCATTCAGAACTTTAAATCATGGTCACCTGAGATGGTGCCCGATCCAAAATATGGCTGCTATGGCCTCGAATACTTCTGTTTTGAGGGAGACGGTCTTTGGGCTTCAAAAGACGAGGACTTGATCGCCCTGGCACGGGCAGAGCTTGAGAAAATGGGACTTGGGCTGCAGTGCGAGTTCTTCGAGGGATATGTGGTTCGCCAACCCAAAGCATATCCCGTTTATGACGAGAACTATCAAAAGCATGTCGATACTCTCCGATCTGAACTCGAGAGCAGCCTACCATCGCTGCATCTCGTAGGCAGAAACGGCATGCACAAGTACAACAACCAAGACCACGCCATCATGACCGCAATGCTTTCAGTCAAAAACATCCTCGCTGGAAAACGCCTATACGACGTGTGGCAAGTCAATCAAGATGCTGAGTATCATGAGGCAGGGGCGCGGCCCGATTCAGTAGGATCCTCAGGACTCAGGGCCGTGCCCTCGCGAATCGCTGAGGTACCCGGCGCGGATGGCAAGACTGCGGCCTAGTGCATTCAAGAAGAAGTCTGTAGGTCTTGCTCTTTTACTTACTGCGGTTCAGCTCGCAATTGCCTATTGGGCTACTCCCAACCCGAACTTGCTCCGAGCATACAACAGTCTCTGCAATTGGGATTGCGCTTGGTATGAAGGCATAGCACGAGAAGGCTACCACTCGACCAAGCCCCCAGTGAAGCAGAGCCCTCAAAAGGCGAACGTTGCTTTTTTCCCAGCCTATCCTGCGCTCGCACGAGTTCTCTATCTGAACTTTGGTTTGGAGCCCAAGCTAGCATTGCTCTTTATCGCACAAATTTCATGCATTTTGTTCTGGGCCACTTTCTTCACGCTCATTGAACACTGGAGAATCCAGCGCCCCTTGGCATCGATCGCGGCGCTGTCAGTGTTAGCTCACCCGGCGGCTTTTTACCTGATCAGCGGCTATTCGGAGTCGCTTTTCATGAGCATGCTCCTGCTTTTTATTCTCTATTCTCCAGTACGCACGGCTTACTCATTCCGTTTCGCCTCGTTAGCAGGGGTGACACTATCAGCTACCCGGCTAGTCGGGCTGCCAGTGGCTTCATTTCCACTTCTGTCCAAACTCTCTACCGCATTGGTTCGACGCAAATTGCCAGATCGTCGCCATCTACTGCGTTCGACCTTGGTCTCAGGGCTCGCAGCGTCCGGCACTCTGATTTTTTTTGTCTATTGTCAAATTCGCTTCGGGCGATTCGATCTCTACCTGGAGACTCAGCGAATCGGATGGAACATCATTCCGGACTATGGATCGCTGTGGAAGTGGGGAGAGTTCACTTTCCTCTTTGATATTGACCGGTGGGCGACACAGTCGCTCGCAGCGACTTTTCTTCTCAGCGCTCTAATTGAGGGTACGTTGCTGATTCACTCCAAGCGTTCCGGGTTTGAGCAGCGTTTGCCGATTTACTTTGTTGCATTCATGATCTTCTACATCAATATCAGCGGCCTAAAAAGCGTCAGGTTCATCAGCATGGTCCGTTATAGTTTTCCGCTCCACGTCCTATTCGTGCTCTGCGCTGTCCATCTGGCATCAAGGCTTCCTCCTGCATCGCCCCGAGTTCAGCGCGGAGCTGTTGCGTTGCTGGTGCTGGTTTGGACTTTTCTCTTTTACTTTGGGCAATTGCCGGGATTGCGGCGCTACTTAAGGGGCGAGTGGTTTGCATAGCATTCAGTTCAATGCGTAGGCGGCGATTGGCCAGTACCCAGACCAATATCACCCCGACTAATTGAAACGAGTTGAACGGCTCTAGCACCCGGATCGGCAGCTTCACAAAGCCTTCAACCTGAAAAATGCCTGCTGGAAAATACATCAATCCTAGAGAAAGAAACGAAACATAGCGCCATCGACTTAAAGCCATCCCCTCCCAAAGGAGCCAACCCCACACTGGGCAAAGAAAAATGGGCCAGTGCTCCCATGAGATGGGGCTAAACATAAACAACCAACTCACCCACATCGCCGTAGCCGCCATAATAAGCACAGGTGCCCGCCAACTCGCTTTGGGGACCCTAAAGAGAAGACCAAGCATAGCGACCATCGTAATCAAGCGCATGACATTGAGCCAAATTGAAACGACTTTAGGTAATGGCCGACCCAAGGTGCGCGCCAAAAGCCCGGACAGAGACTGATTGCCGTCATAGGCCGATGGCCGCGACAAAGTAGGAAGAATGACTTCCTTGAACTCAATAAACGGCTCGATACCCGCAAGCCCTACCGTAAGGAAAACAACTCCTAGGCCAAGTGCCCCGAGCCAAAGAATCATCCTCCAACGCCTCATTGCAATCAAAAGTGGCGCAATCACCAAAGTGGCATACTTGAAGGATCCTCCGATGAACATCGCCCCGGCCCCTTTAAAGGCTTGTTCGCGGATCAGCGCAACTATCGTCAAGCTAAACAGCAGAGCGATAGGGGGAGACACATTGGCGATTCGAATCGCTCGTGCCGTCATTGGAGAAAGCACAATAAGTAGCATCAAAGCGCCTTCCCAGCGAGAAGACTGCCCAAGTAGGTAGCGAAGAAGCCTACTTGATATCAAAGCCATAATGAATACTGAAATCGTGAGAAAGAAAGTCCAAACCCAGTACGCGTTGAAGTAGCTTAAAAATGTAAGCGGAACGAAGAGAAGGGCCGAGGTCGGTGGCAGAATGAAATGCGTGTAATCCGGAATGCCACGACTATAGCTGAACAGCCGCCACTTTGATTTTGACCAGGAATGCAAACCTGCATTGTCCTGGCTGCCAGGCACAGGAATCGGGTAAAGCGCACTCCATTGGCTGTGCCGAGCCATTGCGCCTCCGACGTAGAATTGACTGAAGTCAGTGACTGTGGGCTTCAGCCAGATGCCTAGCGGGACGCTGAGAACGAGCCAAAGAAGCGCGAGAAGCGCGCAAACGCGATTGAACTTTTTTACTGGGACTTTCAGGCAGCGAGTAGCGAGGTACTTGAATTTTGACATGCCGGCCGTTGCCTCGCAATGTCTGTACCGTTCGTTCAGAGGAGGCACCGATCTCAAAACGAAGTCTCCCATCAGGGCGGCGCTTGATCTGAAGCGACGAATAAAATAGGCCGCGGAACATTTGGGTGAGCCCATATTTTAGCGGAAAACCGAGAAAGTCATGATCGGGCAAAATATCTCGGCGATATGCATGAAAAAGCACTTGGATCCTCCCTTGCTGATCCAACACCACCTTGCCATCATTCCGGACGATGACTGAAGGACGCCCCGGTCCACCCGCTAGATTCAAAGTGCGCCCAAGAGCCGCGCCAGCATCGAAGAAGTCTCCCCCGTCATCGCTGAGGTCAGGACGATAAGGCATCCCTTTGAGACCCTCCAAAACGCGGCGCGATGCAAAGCAAGAGCTGTATTTGCCATAAAATGATCCAGCTGAAAAAGCGATCGCCTCCCAAAGCTCTCCTTCAAACATAAATTGAAAATAGAGCGGCCCCTCGACCAGCGCCGAGCCATCTTCCCTCAATGCGCTGGGGTATGGCTTGCCTGTGAGCGGATTTAATGGGCTGATGAGCTCCAGCGGCTTGCCGCGCGCGTGCAATGGATCCGACATCTCGTCCACAAAGATTCGAGTCACTCGCGGAAACCCATCGAGGCGAGTCTCTGTGACTTGCTCGTAAAACACTGCAGGCACAAGGCCCGTCATCACACCTTTGCCACCTTTCGGGATCTCGACGATCTGACTGCCATAGCGGTGCCCTCGGAAATCTCCGACCGCCCTAGGCCAATCACCCCTTGAAGCGAAGATCGAATCAGACTGACTTGTCCATTTACCGATAGCGCGCTCAGTGAACGCAAAAACATCTCGGCTAAAATTGTCCCGAGGCCAATACGAAACTTTCGATCCGCTTGGAGGCCTCATCTGGCCTCCATACCAAATCATCCGAGGCGCTTGAGAGTGCTGGGCAGAATCCCATAGCCGATCATTTTTGCTGTCTGAGGAAGCCCAAAGAACAGGTCGCATATCCCAAGAATGGGCAGACCCTCGTTCGCTGCTCACCTGGGTTCCATCAGCGTTGAGAAACTCGTTCCAGACGACCTGGTACGGCCCTCCCATTGCGATGTCCGCAACTGAACTAAACTTAAGATGATACTGCGCAGTACCGCTGATGACGACAGAGTCTTGGAGAAACGTGACATACGGATCTGCAATCTCAGGTAGCGCAAACTGCGTCTGATAAGGTTTGTGCTCGACCCCAGTGAGCAAAATAACGCCACCTTGGAGCGCAATACCTTGCCCTGCATGGCTCAGACTTGCCACAAGCAATAGATTCGACGCTACGGCGAATATGCCGAGGCACCTCCAGCTGAACTCTTTCATCGAGCTTGAGAGGGTAGCAATACCTCAATGCAATTTGAAAGTTTTAACCAAAGCCGCCCGATTCAGCGTGAAGCGAAAACAAACTTTTTTCTCATCCCAAAGTTCCAGACCAACACGAGACAAAGTGCGACACCCTTCCCTACGAGAACTGGAGCTTGGGCGACATCCACAGCTGCCCACAAGATGAGCTCAGTCCAAGCGAGACCGCCGATGCCAATCAACGCAAAAAGCAAAAGCTCTTCGCTCGTCTTCCCGCTGCTTTCGAAAACCCACGCGACGCTGATCAAATAATTGACAATAAGTCCGGCCGCGAATCCCACGGCCGCCGCAGCCAAATGGTGAATGCCAAGCGAAGCATATAAGAAGTAAAGAACGCCGGTATCAACAGCTGCCGCCACACCACCGACACAAATGTAGCGCACGAACTGCAGCGCAGTGTTCTGTGTCTTGCCTAGAAAAAGGGACGCCATGACTCAGAAGCCTCCATACGGAATCTAAGAATTCAGTAATGGTGCCATGGCCTCTGTACCCAAAATCTAGAAAAGCAGACACTCGTAGACAAGCCACGACAGAAGGACCAAAGAACAGCCGCAGTACTTAGAACGCTTGCCCATTGCAGACTTAATCGCAATCTGCAATGTCCGCCGCGACCAAGAGATCTACACTCAAGAGACATAAAAATATTTTTCTAGCCCCTTTTGACCGATGGGACCGAAGCGTACCTATTTTTTCAAATCAAACTTTAAAGACTGCCCACCCTGACTCTTCACAGACGCAAAGAGGCCAAATTCTCTAGAAACTGGCTAAATCACCTGAATCGTTGCTCAACAGAAAGCAAAGGGTTCACTTTGAGTAAGTAGTATCTCACTTCATCGCCCGAGGCAGACGAGAGCCTACTGGGGCAGTGATGCGCCCAATGCGGAGCGACTGTCAGCTTGAAGTGCATCGCAGGACCTATTTCCGAGCTCGGGTGACTTTCTCCTCACTTCTTGGCCTAGCGCACTTTGAAAGTTCACCAGTCCAAAGCTCGGAGTTGCAAAATTATAAGGTTGCTCATCGAAAGTAAGACTAAATGAGCTGATCGCAAAAGGATCAAGCTTAAGAATCTCGAGCAGGCGCTTAAGCATTGGAGCCGCTTGGTTGTAGTAGATGATTTCCTTTTCTTGTAGCAAGACCCTTCGAGGGTCTCCCGAGTAGCGACTCAGGGCTTCGCGTGCTGCTCTATAGTCGGAGCGCATCTTGGCTTCCATCTCCTTCATAAGCTCCACATAAGGAACAGTCTTTAAGTAAGGAGACGAATAGAGATTGTCGATTCCGAAATCATACTGCCACATATTGTCGTTGTAAGTACGCGGCACAATGGCATCGAAGCATTGCGACCACCAGGCCAGCAAGAACTTCTCCTGTTCGTAGGACGGACTCGAGACAAACCGTTTAGCAAGGCGCTCAAAGTTGATTGAGTAGAGGGTCTCCGTCAGTCTCCTCGAAGGAGTTGAAGTCGACGAATGAACGACCTTTTGAAATCCCCTCTTCTCGGCTTCTATGGGCTTCCACTCTCCCAGCCTCATGGCTAACTCGGAATAGACGCTTCCATCCCTTTTGCTAGCACCCGTCTGAGCGTTCCAATGGGAGTTTATGAACCGGTCGTAATATTGATACTCGACACTTCCCACCGCAACTGCCTCATAGTGATGATCACCCACAGCTCCGTATGTGCCTGTCCAGAAATTGTAAGGTTCCCAAATCGGCTTGACCCCTTGACTGTCTTGATGACAACCCAGACACCTTCGCGGATTCTCCTCTACGCGCACAGTGAGTCCACTCGTTTTTGATCCTGGAAAAGAAAAGACTCTGAGCTCAAATTTATTGGCCTTAGAGTTGTAGTCGATCGCCTCGACAGAGTTGCACGGAGAGTAGGTTTCGTCCAACGAAGAGCCCTGGCAATTTGAAAAAGTCAGGACAGTAGAATCCTCTCCAAACGCGATCACCCGAGGGTTTTCTGCATTGGTAAAGGCTCTTGCCAATCCGTTAGAGTCAAAAACCGCCGTCCAGTTAGCTTTGAACGACTCAGGAAGCCGCGAGACAAACTCCGCCACTGTCTTGATCGTAGGATCAGCGTCGATGATCGATTGCGCAGCTCGAAAAGGAGTTTCGGTCGCATGCGCATTCAGATTAAGTGAGAGGAGAAGGAACAAAGCGCTTCTGATCCGCAATAACTTCTGTGTGGTTTTCTTTTTTTTGAACATGTTCCTTCTCCTTCTCAATTGTTGCTACAGCGATCACTCTTACTTGACGATGCGAAGCCCCGAGGCGACGGTCTTTGCGTTACGCACTAGCTGCCATTCAGTCGGAATGAAATGGCCCTCTTTAAATGCCTTTTCCTGGAGGCTTCCCTCGGGAGCCCTGTAGGAGTCTCGGGAAGGATCAAACTTTCTTGCTGCCAATTTGCCTGTGAGAGTGAAGGTATTGACGATATTGCCGACAGGGCTCATCTCGCTGACTTGAAGGGCGTTGAACAGCTCTCCATCCTTAACATTGATCACTTCGCCGCGGAGAGCCTTGCCCATGACAAGACTGCCTTTGGCTCCAGTCCTGGTGCTCGTAACAGAGGCGGAGTTCCTGTCATTGGGGAATCCGGCGTCGGACGTGGTCATCGTATAAGTCCCTTTCTCGATGTGCAGCCCTGTCGCATTGGCCACAGCAGCAAATCCATCGCTGTCCGAAGTGATTTCAGTGAAGAAGTAAGCACTTTTGACATCGGTGTCAGGTTTGGAAGCGAGAAGTGGAAATGCGCTGTATTTTACCGACTCAAAGGAGATCCCTTGACCTGGATAGCTCATCTGTTTGTTGCCGATCACCACCATTCCGGTGAGGGCTTTTCCAGGTGCGACTTCGACAGCTTCGAGACCATGGGCGCTCAAGATCGAATTGGCCACCGACAGATCAATGAGACCATAGAGAGCCAGTTGATCGGTGCGCTCCGTTGTATAGATGGTGGATTCGGCAGCGTTTGCCGCGAGACTTGCGAACATTGCAAAAAGGATTGCGACTTTATTCATATTTTTCCCATTTCTTTTATAAATCTGACACTTAGTTTTTGGATCGTTCGAACAGATAAATTATTTACAAACTACATACTCACCTCTTCAAATTTTTAATGAATGCTTTCAACCCTTGATCGACTTACCGTTCAAAGAAAACGACTGAAGGTCTCGTTTCAACAATCTCAGCGTAATCTCAAGGGAGTCGATGTGTGCAAGCAGTGGTCGAGGCGTGGATTGGGCGCCCGTCATCAACTCAGACAAGCTGATTCCGTAAGCAGATGCCAGATTGGCGTAGGGCTCGCCTTTGATGGCACGACCATACTCCCACTCGCGGTAGGTACTTACCGGTACTCCAACTCGTTCGGCGACTTCGCGCACCGAAAGACCTGTCTTCGCTCTATAAGCTCCGAGCCTCTTGCCAAACTCTTTAGCTGCGAACGCTTTTCTTCTTGGGAGTTCCTTCATGAAAGGCAACTTGGATGATCCAAGGATGGCAAAAAAGCCTTAGATCTCAGAATTCTACATTTCTTTGTAATTTCGATTACTTGCAAATCATTTTCTTTGCATTTCTAAATGACCGAGGTATGGATCTGCCCCGAGACTAGCTGCAAAATGGGACAATATGACTTTGGATGTTTGGCAAAGACCACGAATCGAGAAGAGCTTTATCGAGCAAGAGCGCGCTGTTCACGCGAACTGTCCCCACGGACGCGACCCTTCGACTTTTGCTTTTGAATCGGCCATTCGACATACAAAAAAGCATGAAGATCCCGATGCGTCTTTGCATGCGTTTGTCTTGTTTTTTATCTCATTGGAGCTCAACTTTAAGTCAAAACAACTGACGGCGGATCAAGAAAAGTTCGCGA
>CAZGCK010000075.1:10960-16329 GCA_964524175.1 uncultured Bacteriovoracaceae bacterium
CAGGAGCCAAAAACTCGAGTTCAAGGCTTCACTTTCTCTCCAAAAAGCTGGATCGCATCCGTACACGCAAAAATACGTCGCAAACAGATAGCTGGAACGCTCTCTGGGCGAACGACTGGGATCAAGAGGACCTGACAGGGACGCAAATAGAATCTTATGAGAATCAGCGAGTCGAGTTACTCAAAGAACTTTTTCGGACTGCCAACTTTTCTGTTTTAGGTAGCGCATTCGAAACAGAACGGCGGACTCTGACCTCGAGAGATGGATTGGACGAGCTAGAGCTGCTCTACGCAAGATACTTGGGACTAAAGGGAGAGCTTGACCTATGCTTGATCGAGCTAGCTGGTTTGTCGTCCCAACAAACCGGCTCAGAATCATTCACAAGCGACTGCCGATGGTGCGCAGCTTTTTTTGAATTCGCGCTGAGCGAGGACTTTGTCCCTCTATTTAATTTGACTCGCAAAGGAGGCGCATTAAATCGCTATCCTTTTACATTAGTGAGTTACTTTTTGGCTCATTCAGTTCGGACCCTTCAATGGCAGGATCGCGTACAGTCTGTCGCTACAATCCGTAAGTCACGACTTAAGCACGGCACCCCACTGAAGGCGGGAGAAGAGTTGGGCTTTGCAATCGCTAGCTGGATCGAGTCGGCCAAAGAGGGCAAAAGGGATTACGTGGCACTTGGAGAACTACTGTCTAAAACTCACATGCTCGAGACACTCGAGCTGGAGATGGTGGCGTTGGCCGCAGTAGCGCGCCAGCTTTTTAGACAACGTCAATCTAGGTATTTTCTCATGACTTTTGGCAAATACAACCAACTTGCCCTTCTGGCTTCCGGTCGACCCCAGTTCGATCCCCTGAGCTTATTGCGAGACCTCTGCGAGTCGCCAAGTCCGATTTCCAAATCCGAAGCTGCTTTTGAGCCTAAAACAGGCATGCTAAGCCGTGGCCTAGCCGTTACCGGAATTCTCTTTAAAGTCATCGCCGTGCTCGGCAGGCATCGGACTTATCAGATTTTCAAGGGATCAAAGACCGAACAGCACCTCTCCTCGCAAGAAGTCATCAAGCTCATCGATGAGATCGTAGCTGAATTAAAGATTCTAAAAGGACCCATTCTCAAACTTGGTCAGTTCTTGAGCTTTTACGGCCTTGAGTTTGCCCCCGAGCAGCTCAAGAAGTTAGAAACCCTTCAAGACCAAGTCACTCCCATGCCCAAGGCTACGGTCGAAGAGATGTTTTTCGAGGAGTTTGGCAAATCTCCTCAAGAGATTTTTAAAAGCTTCGAGGAGTTGCCTTTCGCCGCTGGCTCTTTCGGACAGGTACACAGGGCCATCAGTAAAAACGGCGAGCCGATCGCCGTAAAAGTCCAATATCTTGGCGCGCGCGAGATGATCCAGACTGATCTCAAAAACCTGGGCCTGCTGGCTCCGTTATTCAAGTTCGTCATGCCTAAACTCAAGGTCAAGCCCCTCCTCGAAGAGCTTGCCGCCAGGCTCCATGAAGAGGTCGATTACGTGGGAGAGGCAAAGCGCTGCCAGGAGTTTGCTCAGTTGTTTGCAGACGAACCGGGACTGAAGGTGCCTCAGGTTTATCTTGAGCTGAGCTCTAGACGAATACTAAGTCTAGAATATGTTGAGGGCATGAGGTTCTCCGCTTTCCTAGCAGCAGCCTCCGAAGAGAAAAAGAAGTGGGCATGCCAGGTCCTGAGCAGATACATCGCTCGCTCCTTTACCAGCGGCCGGGTCAATTCGGATCCAAATCCAGGCAATTTTTTGTTCTTAGAAGATCAAATCTGCCTGTTGGATTTTGGCTCCTTCAAGCTTTTGCCAAAAAATAAAACAAAGGTCTGGTTCGATCTGGTTCAAGCCGCGATAAATGACGACATCTGCAGCTTTAGACGAGCGGTCGATGGAGTAGGCTTCGCAGCCGATCCCTCCAAATTCAACTACGAGCACTACTTTGATCTCTATCGAAGAGGGCTCATGTCCCCTGTTTTTGAAAACCAGGCTCACCGGTATAACCAACAACGCCTTAATAACGAGGTCAAGCTGTGGCTGGGAATCTCTAACCCAGATAGAAAGAACACCGATTTTGATGCCGACTTTGCGCTGATATTTAGACTCTATTTTGGCTGGGGTATGCTCATGACCGCGATCGGCCCCGCGCTCAACTGGCGCGAGATCTTCTGTTCGTTCTTAGGGGAGTTTGCGCTGACGGAAGAAAATCAGAGGTAAGCTCACCCCAGCCTCAAAGCTTGCTACAATCATCGGCTAACTCTTCACGAGCAGACTTATCTGACAAACCGCCGCCGCAGCCAGCTGCGACTTCTCAAGAACCCATAACTCGTAAATCCGAAGCACCTTCTGCGCTGATCGCCGTCTTCACTGAGCACAGCTGATCAGCACAGAACGGATTGAGAACTCGGATCCACGCTCTCAAAATACAGTGCAGTAAGAAGCATCACCGGCTTTGAACTATTCGCCGATGAGAACTTTCTAGTGCATACTCGATCGCATTTTCTCGCCCTTGCCTTCCTAAATTCTATTGCGAAATCGATGCTAACTCGATCAAGAAAGAAGGGACTTAAACTGCATGAATCAGAAGTTAACTTGTTTGCAGTCTTCAGGACAAACCCACGTTTCAAAACGATAGTTACCAGGCCCACCGTAGGAATTCCCTCTGACCGGGGCCGTATAGTATCGATAATGGCCCTGGCCACCTGTGCATTCGCACCTAAAAGTGGGGTTTTCTATGCCGGTCTGCACTGGTTGACGGACCAAAACTTCGCTCGTTTCAGCAATTACAATATTTCTTTGTTGAATCTGGTAGGCAGTGTTCGCGCCGGTATCGGCATAGATAATTTGCATCCCATCTAAAGCATATTTAAACGATTCGATGGTCTTACCAGTAAAAGTATTGAAGTTATCGGTCGCCACATCATTGTTGAACGAAACACAATGCGTGCGCTCGTCATTCTGAACCTGAACTTTACGGCAGAAGGTATGGCCGTCGAGTTGCCCAGCATTTGCGAGCGTCGAAAACGCGAAGAGGGATGCGAAAGTAACAGCAGATAGAAGCTTCATTGATAAGTCTCCAAAACAAATAATGTCCCCTAGCCGTAGGAGTTGGTCCTCCTCATAAACAGCCTGCGGGTCTATTGGCTGAGTTCTATACTTCATATAAAACAGAAGGCAACCAGTTTTATTGCACTGCGTTAAAACTGGAGTAATCTTCCCCCTGTTCTCGTCCAACACTATGCCGACACAACTCATTGCTCGGTTGTTTGCCGAAGGAAGGGTCGGAAGATGGCATGTATGCAATTACTTCGACCCTGAATTTGTCCTGCCACGCATCAGCGAGAAGATGATCCCCCTGATTTGATTGAGAGCCCGAAGCCCACCCGAGGCTAGGGTCGTCAATATCAGCATTCCCGCTCAATACTTGAATCAGCTCATTCTACGGTCCCCTCGATACGCGTCCATTCAGATTGAGCGATCGAGGGAGCGGGGCTCGCGAGATTCAAGTGTCATTCGGCCATCCGAATCGCTATTTTCGAGGTTAAACCCCCGGAAAATAAGCTAATAATTTCAGTTGTACGACTTGACTTCGCGACGATCAGTTGGATTTTTTGAAAGGAAACCATCGCCTTGCTGAAAATAGGTGGGCGAAATTCATCTGCTATCTTGGGAAAGGCCAGCGAGTTCGTTGTCAGAGCCCTTCTCTACGAATCCTCGCCTTGGTGATTCGATGCGATCGAGGACCTCGCAGAAATGCCCGACGCTGCGGGAAACCCCGTCCGACAGAGTTTGGTCAAATGAACGCTGTAGGCTACGCTTCAAGTTCCCGTTTTAGCCAGCTCCTCGCGCACAATGCTTCGAATCCGATCCTCGTCAGCGGAGCCTAGAACTGTATCACGAAGCAGTTGGTTGATATAAGTCTGATAAGGCAGGCTACGGAGCGAGGCGCGCTTTCGAATTTCGTCAAGCACATCCAAGTCGACGTACATCGTCATGCGGAATTTTGCATGTTTTGGGTTGAACTCATCTTCGCCTAAGACATCCACTTTTCCGTATTTAATCTTCTTCTTTGTGGATTTCATTCCATGCCTCCAATAAGAGAACGCTTCGTTCAAGTACAACCTCAACTATTCGTCTTAAGTCGCTTCGACTAAAGCCCTCAGACAAAATAATTTTTCCGCCCTCGATTTCAAGCTTCGCCTCGCAATCTCCGCGGATAACGTGAACATGGGGAGGACTATGGTCTTTCGTTCGAATCACAAACTGTGCACTTCGAAATATAAAGATGGTCCCCATACTTATTTTATACATCAAATAAATGCATAAATCAAAGGCGTCATTAACTTATTGAATCTAAAAATAAAAATACGATTGGCAATTAGACCAACCCGCTCTACTTTTGGAAAAACAGAGGAGAACCTCAATGTTACGGAATTTCGCGATGACCACACTATTTTACTTTGCTGTTCAACTGACATCATCGGCCTTTGCCTCCTGCCAATTTCAAAATCAACGGACTTGGATTGGCAGTGACGACGCTTACAAGGTCGCCGAAGTTTTAAACACGTGTGAAATATCCCCAGGCGTTTGGCCCAAAGCGGGTGCTACCCTTGTGTGGTTTTCAAATGGCCAACTTCAGCGTATTTCAGCGATAGGCAGGGATTCGCAAGTTGCACCCGGTGTTGTGGTTCTACCCGAAGCCTACGTGAGCTGGCACCGCAATGGCCAGATAGCATACGTACAGCTTTTGAAAACTGATACTCAAGTGGCCCCAGGCGTGTGGGCACGCCATATGGGTTCGTTCGTTATCTGGTATGACAATGGCAATCCAGAACTCGTGGAGATTCTCGTAAAAGACTTTTTATCGGCTAAAAAGTGTCAGACTGCTCGATTCTATATAGATGGGAGTTTGGCATCAGCGACTAACAGCTATATGTGGCCGCTGTGTGACTGACGGGGGCGCACATAAAACCCCTGCGGTAACGCCCGCAGGCGAAACGTCGACTGGATGGAAATGTTCAGACGACGTTTGGGGCCGACCGAAAAACATCGCGATTTGAGATGATCTCAGTGTGTGGTGCGTATTTCGCGCGAGCGCGTTGTCAGCGTCATAAAGTTTGTCGGTGCTCTGCCAAACAAGTGGTTTAAATACTGTCACTTTCCAGGAGGGCGGAAGTCGACGTGCTTCTTTAGCGACGCATCCATCTGCTCTGGTGTTAAGAGCACGACTGAACTGATAGTGAAAGCTTCGCTGATATTGCCAGCAAGGGTTACTGCTGCCGCAGTTACGTCATCGGGTAAATTGACAATGATGTAGAAATCTTTTTCACCAAGAGCGAAATAGAACGCTTC
>CAZGCK010000075.1:16339-18807 GCA_964524175.1 uncultured Bacteriovoracaceae bacterium
CAGGTCGAAGCGCTCCTCAACGCCTTTTTGGCAGCCTCTATCCTACTTGAGCCTCCTTCCTCAATCAGTCCTTGAAGTCCCTTCGGCGTATAAGATCCAGAAAAGAGATACTTGCGCATATTGTCTTCATTCTAATTTACTGAGAATACACAGTCCATCTATCTGCACCAAAACCCAATCGATCTGGACTCTCAAGCCGCAAGTCCAAAGCGAGAGCAAAAGTCCTCACTTGAGCATATTCCCCGTGAACTTACCTGGTTGCCACGGGCGGTAATGCCCAGCCAGATAGACAACGGCAGGCAAAGGCTGGAACGATCTGGATGCTTAAGGCCCGTTTTTTCCAAGGGGCGCATGGCCTTGAATAAACCGGTCATCGATCAGACCCCGTTTGAGTGGCCACTGTTCTTTCGAACTCTTACTATGACCACAAGCGGGCTGTCGGCTGGATCGCCGCGAAGACCTGCAGCCATTTAATAATGGGGCTCGGCCCAGGTCGATTACACGGAGGCGGACTGAGCGAAGGTGAACTCTTTACCAAGCTCACTGCAGTCCTCGACAGCTTATTCGGCGAAGGTCGTGATCTAGAGATATTTGGACGAGCTGGGTACAATACATACAATAAAAATGACGAAACTGGCGGACACTCCATCGCTAAAATTGAAGTCGGAGTGAATGCTAAGTTTGATTAAACGCTATCTCTTGGTGCACGCGCCAGTGGTAGCAATGAGACTGAGCCCAATCGCAAAAGAATAGATTGCCGCAAGCATAGGGATAGAGATAGGGAACGTTCTATGAAATTTTTAGTTACTTTGTCGTTGGTCTTTCTCGCAACTTCGAGTGCTCACTTATCCGCAGATGGCTCACACTCTTCCGCCTCACTCACTATCCAAAAGATCTCTGACAACGTTTCTATCATTCAGGGCTATGCCATCTGTCGCTCAGTCGTTCGTCAGGTCGAGCAATCTCCGATGAGAGCAAACCCATGAATACACTCACACCCTGGACACAAGCAGACAAAGATCAATGGCTCAAGGCGCAAACCATTCAGCGCTCTTACGCAAGCGAGGTCGTTGGCAAGATCCGCGAGCTGAGCCCGAGCTTCAATATTGTTCAGTACGGGACCGTAAAAGCGGGTTCGAGCGATTACCCCGTCTTTCTCATTCAATCCAAAATGAGGAGGCCTGGTTTAAAAACGGTCCTGATTACCGGCGGAGTCCATGGCTACGAAACCAGCGGTGTGCAGGGTGCTCTTGCCTTTATGAAACACAAAGCGTTCCAGTACGCCGAGCAGTTCGATATTGTCTGCGCCCCCTGCATTAGCCCCTGGAGCTATGAGACCATCAACCGTTGGAATCCAAAAGCCATCGATCCGAATCGTTCATTCATGCCCAACAGTCCAGCGCAGGAGTGCGAACTCTTTTTGAAAGCCACCGAAGCATTTAAAGAAAACCTCCTTGCACACTTTGACCTTCACGAGACCACCGACACGGACAACACCGTCTTTCGCCCAGCACTCCAAGCAAGAGATGGGAAGATTCAAGAGTACTCCGAGATTCCCGACGGATTCTATACCGTCGGCGACACCGAAAATCCACGCCCAGAATTTCAGAAAGCCATCATCCAATCAGTCCGCAAGATCACCCACATCGCCGAAGCCGACGCCAATGGCAAACTCATTGGTGAACCCATCGAACAAGAAGGCGTCGTCAACTACCCACTCAAAAAGCTCTCTCTGTGCGCGGGTTTCTCAAACGCCAAGTACACCACAACTACCGAAGTCTACCCAGACAGTCCGCGAGTCACCCCCGCTATCGCCATCGAAGCACAGCTGGCAGCGGTTGTAGGTGGCCTAGATTTTATCTATTCAAGATAGAAGAACGTATACACGGCGCGCAAACCGCACTATAAGCTACTTCGACATGGACACTCTCATTCATCGCACCCCATCGGTCGGTGGCATCACTCAAAAGATACTCGCGATCAACCCAGACCTGAGCGTCATGGAGATCGTTTCGATCGTCAGAAGTGCCTCCTATAAACAGGGCATTCCAGGGAGCGATTTCGGGGATCTCGAAGCCGTTAGTGAATCCAAAGCCATAGAACTCGCCCGCGCAACCCTGAGCAGTAAGTCCGTCACGGCTATTAATAAATAGCAGCAAATGCAGCGCGTTTGCTCACTGTTAAGAGCATGTACAAATCTATCTTGCCTATGTATTCATTCCGTCAACTAGCGAACGCTAGTTGATACGAGCTGGATCGCCTTCACGACGTAAAAACGATGAAGGTATTTACTACTATCAACCCAAATCAATCGAAGCCCTAGACTAGGACCCTACTCTTGACAGTTCTCACCAAGGCAGCTCGAATCAACGAATTTCGGATAGACGGCTGAGATATCCCTGCACTCAGCGCTCTAGAAATAGCTTCGATGAAGATGAGCTGCCTCGACGGATCAGATCCCTGCTCAG
>CAZGCK010000076.1:0-1653 GCA_964524175.1 uncultured Bacteriovoracaceae bacterium
TTGATGTTGATGTTGATGTTGATGTTGAACGCGAGACCGGTGTGAAAGCCAACTGGAAGGTTTGTTAGAGGCGCCTGGAGCAGGTAGCTACACTTTCAGAGTGAGTGCATTTTTTTGGGAAGAACCCTGAGAAATGATCACTCTCGTGGACTGGGTACTTCGACAGGTCAGTGCCAACGCTCAGTCGTTGCTCTGCTTTCACGTTCCTAGCAATAGGTTGGAGGTTGGTCTGTTCTGAATGGGCCGACAGGTAAAGCCTCGGGCGCTTAGGCCCTTTTCATAAGAGTCGTGATGATCTTCTGAGCTAGGTTTTTATCCAGCACGTCTTCCATCTGAGTAATAAGGCCTGGGCTTGTAAAATTAAAATCGGTGACAAAACCATCAATGAGGTCGACGGCTGCGAGTCGGATGCCTCGGAGGGCTAGATCGCGCCCCATTCGCATCGCGGCCTTTCGCTCGGTTTGATTCAGTTCGGTGCGTACGACACGGCTGCCTTGGTCGAGATTGACTCTAAAGTCGCCTTTAAGCGGAAGTTTGCGTACGCAGGCAAGAAGGCGGCCATCGATGAACCATAGTCGTTGCTCGCCTTGAGAGATACCCGGAAGGTAACGCTGCAATAGAACGGGTTGCGAGAAATCATGGGTTGCTTGCCGAATTTTGGCTTTAATCAGCTTGGCTGATTTAGGAGTGCGCCAATCGAGAAGTTCAATTCCTTTGCTTTGCGCTTGATGCAGGGGCTTGAGGACTGCTCGTCCCTCAGCACGACCAAACGCATCGAGTTTGGACCACTGACTGGATGCCAAAGAAGGGGGCATGAGTCCTTTGATTGCTCCAAGCTTCTCGTTGTCGAGGCAAAGCACGGATGCAGGGTTGACGAGCTTAGCGCGTGCACGAGGCGCGCTTAGACCAAGTGCCAAGATCTGAAGTGGATGCAGGTAGGCTAGGTCTACTGGAGGATCAGTGCGGTAGTGAATGCTATCGAAGTAGGAAGGTTCAAGGCTCGCAAGGGAGCCAAGTTTGATGGAGTCGCTTGCTCGACTCGGACCCATCTGCTGAATCTGAGCTGCGTCTAATAGCGCCCGGCCATTCTCGAAGCGAATCGAATGAAAATCGCACCAATAGGACTCAGCGCCTTGGGTGAGCGCCTCTTCTGCTAGTCGCAGAGTCGTGTCGCGCAGGTGATCCAAAGTATCCCAAGGGTCAGTAATCCAGAGAAAGCGGAAAGGTTTCTTCTTTATTTGCCTCTTGTTCACTTCAAAACCTCATCGCCAATCTGAGTGAGAGGAGCGGATGATGATGCCCCCCAGACCGCGATGAGCTGAGTCTTCGCGCGATCTAAGCTTGCGCGCGCCTGGTTCTTGGCTTGTTCGGGCGAGAGATGCCGCAAGATGCTGGTCGTGCTTGCAAGGTTCGCCGCAGTCGGGGCATCGTCTTCGAGGTCATCGGCCGTTTGAAACGCGAGGCCTAGTTTTGCCGCGTAGTCTGCAAGCGCTTCTCCGCGCTTGGGGGCTCCTGCTTGGCTAAGCTCAGGGATCCCTGCCAAGTCCATCGGCATGAGGATCGCGGCTGAGAAAAGAGCACCTGTTTTCATTGCGTGCATTTTTTGAAGTTCTTCGAGCGATGACCGCTCAGTCAGCAAAGGCTCTGCGGCTT
>CAZGCK010000076.1:1663-18608 GCA_964524175.1 uncultured Bacteriovoracaceae bacterium
AAAGCGCTTGAGCGCCCTCAAAAAGTGAGCGGGTTGCACGAGAGTCGAGGCAGCCGCAAGTGCGTCGATTGCAAGCGGGATGAGTGCATCTCCCGCCAAAAGGGCAATCGCTTCGCCAAAAGCCTTGTGGTTGGATGGGCGGCCGCGGCGAAAATCATCGTTGTCCATGCAAGGCAAGTCGTCATGGATGAGTGTAAAGCAGTGAACCATCTCAATGGCTATCCCTGCGGCAAGTGCCGCTTTTGGATCAAGCCCTGCCATCTTGCCGGTGGCTAGGGCCAGGCGAGGTCGGATGCGCTTGCCTGGGGCAAGCAGGCTGTATCGGATCGAGTCGGCGAGATTGATTGGGGATTGCCCGTCTGGGCGTGTCAGTGCTTGTTCTAGCGCTCTTTTTAGCTCGGTTTCGAAATCCTCGGCTTGCATGGTGTGAGCATCCTAGTGGGATGAAGGGCGCGAAGCAAGGCAGGAGAAGCGTAATTGTGATCGTCCATTTTATTCAAGAATGATGAGCCTATTTTGACCCAGCCGGAATCGGGGTCGAAGCCGGCGAAAACACAGGGCCGTTCAGCGCGAACGAGTAGCTGCCATCACCTTGTTTGCCTGCGCCAAGAAGCGCGTCGATCAGGATGAAGGATTTGAGAATGTTGTCCGATAGCTTGAAGTTGGCTTTGGCGCTCAAGGTGCTCGAGTCCCAGCTCCGTCCCATCACCACGTCTCCTGTTATCGTCGCTTGGATATCGTCGGCGGCATTGCCCGCCTTGCCAATGCGAAATGTCTTGATCGTCGCTTTGCCCTTGTCGGCGTTGATCTCGATTTTTCCGTCAGAGACGACAAGCCTTGGGACGCTGAAGCCCATGATGGGTTGTTGATCAATGACGACTTTGGCAAGGGTAAGGTCGAGAGATCCGCTGAAGGTCGATGGCAGGGCCATGTCTCCGGACAGAGATCCGCTGCCGGAAAGAAGCGCTCCGCCACGAATATTTGCTGCTAATGGAAACACGGCGAGTTTGCCCAGGTCCAAGAGCTTGGCCGTGAATGAGCCTGACACTTGAGTACCTTTGGTTGAAAAAGAGGCATTGAGCGTGCCGTCTCCGTTCACGATCCGGATCGAAGCGCCCTGGTAGCCAAAAAGCGCAGGCAAGATCGAAGGTGTTACCGTAACTTTCTCGATCTTGGTTTGAGGCTCTGGGGGGGGAAAGTTGAGAGTGACGTTCTTCATGACGTAAGAGATTCCGAGGCCAAATGATACATAGCCACGCTCGGCGGTGAATGTAATGCCTTTGTGCGCGAGCTGTGCGGCGATCAATCCTTGCACGTATCCTTTGATTCGATCTTCGGGAAGCTTGACCAGCGTGAAAAGCAGTAGACATCCGAGGGCGAAGCTCACCCAGCCTGCGATCTTCAACGCTCTTTGAGCACGTGTGAGGGGCTTAGCGGGGGGGGCTTCCAAAGCGGCGCCCGGCGCTGAATCCTGGATTCCTTCGGTAGAAAGCGGGCCGTCGGGTAGGGATTGCGAAAGTTCCGTCATGGATGGGCCCTCTTCACTTAGTGACCATCGCGTATGCAGAAATCGACAGCGTGGCGTCCATATAGCCCGCCGGATCCGCTTTGGTGTCGATCGAGAGATTGCGTAGCTTGACCGGGCGTCCACCGGACTCAAGGCCAAAAGCCATTCGGATCACTTGCTTGATGCCGACATGCTTAACGCTGACCTCAAAAAGCGACTCTTTAGCAATCTCGCTGCTGGACCCTGGTTTTTCTGGCGAGATGGTGAGACTCGACTTTTCTATGCCGGCGGTCTGCCCGACAGATTCGAAATAGGAGTTCCATGGCCCGGTGGCGGCGCCCGCTGTCATCCCGTTCGAGGCATCGCGCAGTCTCCGGATCTCTTCGTTGGCTGTTTGGATCCAGGCGAGTAGATCCTGTTTCTCGGCATACTCGGATTTGAGGCTGTGAACGCTCCAGAGCATGCTGAAGAAGATCAGGATCACTACGAGCACGCTGCCGCTGTACATTCCCACTCGGACGTATTGTTTGCTGGTTGAGTCGAGCTCATCCCACTTGCCCTTGGCTTCGCGGTACCACTCTTGCTCATTGAGCCAATCGCGAGCTTTCGAGAATGCCTCGTTCAATTTCTCACTTACCATACGAGTCCTCCGTGGGCTTGCCAGTGAAGGTGACTTTCCATTTTTGGGATCCGTCCTCGGCCTTGCTCTCTTCCATTTTGCCCTTTTGCAGGCCATTGAGCTTGGATGAAAGTAGATTGTTGAGCTTCTCGGCCATCTGAGGGCTTGAGACCAGGAACGAAAGCGAGGCAGTCGTCTCGTCCGTAAGCGAATAAGCCGCTGCAGGAGCGGCACCTACCTGGTACTCGGTCATGTCGACGACAACGTCTTTTGGGATCGCGATCGATAGTTCGCGCAAAAAGTCGACCGGTGAATGAGGGTTGGGACCCAGCAGCTTATTGGTATCTCGCTGCTTGGTAAGCTCTTTGTCAACCGACGTGCGAAGGGTTGACGTCCGAGTCATGTAGTTCTGTACGGCGCTCGTAGAGACTGCTCCAAAAAAAGATCGGATGCTCTTTTCGAGTTGCGCATCGGTTTCGGCAAGTCTCGCTTTGTATACTCGAGTCTGAACTGTGGTGCTGATGAGAAAGCAAACCAAGATCGCACCCAAAGCCATGAGTGGCTTGCGGAGCGAGGCGATGTTGATATCACGGGTTTGCCCTTGCTTAGCAAACTCGCCTTTTCGGAAGTTGATAGTGGATTGGCGATCCGATCCCACTTGGCAGAGGGCGAGAGCAACGGCAAGGCCAAAGACAGCATCCGTGTGTTCGGAGTATGCAACCCCTGAAGTAGCGATCGTGCTCAGGGCTTGAAGTGGGCGCACCGGGGTGTGGAGATTTTCTTCAAGGACTCGAGCAAGACCTGGCAAAAGAGCAGCTCCACCTGCGATGTAGATCTGGCTGACTTGGTGATGCGTGAGGTTCTTGCAGCTGAGCTCCGTTTGTTTGAGGGCGCTGGCAAGGGCTCGCAGAGGCGTGTTGAGGGTCTCGGAGAATTCGAGTTGCTCAGGTGTCGCATCTGCGCGTTGAGACTCAGGGACGACGAAGCCGTGATCCAACTTCGCGGCCTCTGCTTGATCAATTGGGATCTGATACTTTTGGCAGATGGCTGTTGTGAGGTCTCGTCCGCCCCAGGCGAGCTCGCGCGAAAGAATCGGGGAGCCCTGCCAGTGCAAGTACATGGTTGTGCGCTCATGCCCAATGTGCACGAGCAGAACCGGTTTTTGTTGGACTTGCTCGTCGAGAACTCGATTCATGAGTGCCCGATAGGCCCAGGCCTCGGTCGTGATCATGTCCGGATCAATGCCTGCATCGAGCCAGCCTGCGAGTGCAGCACCTACGTGTTTTTTGAGAGTGGCGGCCACATGAAGAAAGGTTGACTGCTTAGTCTGAGAAAGAATGCAGTATTCGTAGACGGAGTTTTCCATCTGAAAGGGGAGTTCGTCCTCGAGCTCAAAACCCACTCCTGCTAAAATCGCCTTTTTGTCTCGCGTCGGAAGGGTGATGTTACGGAAAGTGAGGTTGCCTGTCTTCATGGCGACGGCGATCTTGTCGGGTTTCTTGCTCAATCCCGCAATGAACTGAGTGATTACCTCGCCGGGAGGAGTGCCGGGGGCTCGCTTGATCTCATGATAGTCGTGGATCTCGTATCGCCCAAAGGCGCTGTCCATCTCGACTGCTTTGATGCTCGCTGTGCCGAGGTCTATGCCTAGGATGCGCATGACTTAAGTCCACCTTTTCTCATAATATTCTCATGAAATGGATCTTCAGGCCAGGATCCGGCGCTGGGGGTTGCCCGTTGGCAGTCACTGGATTGGCGCCAGGAGGGGCAGCAGGTGGCGCGCCAGAGGGCTTGGGTGAGGGGCTTGCGTTAGGATTTGGGCTTGAGGTTGAGTTCTCCGAGCCTAATGTGACCCAGGCTTCGATGAGGCGCGTGGATTGGTTGACCTGGGCTCTCACGGTAATTTTGAACTCAGACTCTTCAGTTACAAACTGGATATGATTCTTGGTGAACGACTCTTGAAGCTTCTCCAGTGTGTTGCCTCGTTGATAGAAGACAAAGTGCTCTTTGACGTATTTGATGAACTCGTCTGAGGATTTGAAGGAGTTGTCCTGGTCATTATCGTCACGGAACTTGAAGAAATCCACGAGCTCCTCTTTTGTCACTCCAGGAAAGAGCGCTTGAAGCGTGGGGCCAGCGATCGAGTTGACGTTGATGCCGGGCGTACGGGTTACCGTGAGGTTAGGTGCAAAGAGGTTATACAAGTCCTCGTCCATTCCAGGGATCATGTGCAATTCTGAGACGCTGTAGAATGGCGCTTTCTTCATGGGGATATCGCCTGCAGAGCTTCTGCGCTCATAGGCTCGATCGGCCCATCCGGCAATGTTGTCTACAAGGTCCTCGATGAGGTGCGGGTCCCGGTATTCAGCTGCGAAATCAGCGTCGTCTTCCATCTTGGGTTTCATGAGTGAGTCCAAAAATTCACGGAGCTGCTGGCGAGCGGCCTCGGGATCGAAGGTAGGAGTGGCTGAAGGATTGCTGGACGGCCCGGCTGGAGGGGTGTTTGGCGTCGCACTGGGAGCGCCGCTAGGGCTTGCGCTAGGGTTGGGCGCAGGCTTGGGCTGAAAGCCAGCGAGAATCATGTTGAGGTTGAATTTAGAAGATTCTGACTCGATGTTGGAGATGAACTTACCCTCGAATGCTGACTCCTCTTGAAATTTGATGATCTTGTCTCGCTCGCTGGGCAGGAGTCCGGGGATAGGGGGTGTTGTCTTAGTGATGATTGGGAAAAAAAACGGCTCGCTCCAGATCTTGTCGAGAAGCCCCTTGATCATTGCGGTTTGGCCGCCGCCAGCGCCACTGCCGCCCATGAGGTTGTTTGCCATGGTTTTGACGTTTTGGTAGGCTTTGAGTCGCAGCAGCGAGAGCTTGAGCGCGCTTTTCGCCATGTAATGCGCTTTGACCTGATCAAGGCCGTCGAAGGCGATCTTCTGATTCACCTGCGCGACGTAAGTGAATTCGGTGACCAGAATGGAGAGCACGCTGATGGCGCCAATCACCATGAACAGTGCGATCCCACTGGTATCGCGAGTTGATTCGGGGATGCCCGGTTTAGGAGCTCGGTTCGAGTCCACGGAGTGGCACCTCAGGTCTCAGCTTGTAGATCCCGTCGAACGAAAGATTCGACGGGCCGCCTACTTCGAAAGTGACTTCAATGTAGTCGGGATATTTTTCTTTGAAGTCTTCTTTATCAGTGTCCCAGGAAGTTTCGAGGCGGTCCTTGTCCTTGCGATAGTAGCGGTAACTGAGTTTTTTGATTCCATGCAAGAGAATGTACTTGTTCTGAAACTTGCGATCTCGCCGTTCGTCGTCGTCAAAAGCGTTGGTGCTCTCGGTTTTAAGGAGAGCCATCGCTGAGCTCCCGGCGGGCGCCTCTTCATCCTTGATGAGCTCGTAGGTGATCTTTGCAAAATCGCTTTCGAGCGAGTCTCGGTAGAGCCTCACATGTGACACCGAAATAAAGCTGATTTTGCTGTCCGTGCCTACAAATCGAGAAGGACGTACGCCGGTGCGCTCGGTCGCTCCGAGCCAAAAGTCGTTGGTGCGTCCTTGATCGCTATTGGCGAGGTCTTGAAGCTCCTGGGGAGTGGCGGCCTGTGGGTCGGGAGTGCTACTGGGCGCGGGTTTTGGCTTGAGCATGTGCGGGCTGTACATCGCAGCCACGTCCCGTTGCATGATGTCCATCGCCATGCGAATGCTGTTATAGAACTCACCTTCAGCCGAGAGGACTTCTCGGAGATGATAGGTTTCCGTCGTTGCTTGGTAGATGCCTAAGCTTATGAATACGAGGATGATCATAGCGATCATCACTTCGATCAGCGTGAAGCCGGCTGTCTTAGTGCCTGCAAGCGAGGCCGAGGCGCGGCAGCGCGCAACAGAGCTCCACTTCTCATAGAGGCTCTGACTATTCAGTGGTTTCAAACTCATGATTGAGATCCACCCAATAGGTAGCGACCGTGAAGTTCGATTCACCCGAGCCGCGCTTCCAAAAAATAGTCACCGTGACTTCTCGTATCGATTTGGAGAGAAACTTGGTGATCAATTTGACAATCATCTGGGCGATGTCGGAGCCTGATTTGGCTTCTCCTCCCTTGCTCTCGTCGCCTCCTGGGCCAGAGATATTGAGCAGAGGAAACTCGATTTCTTTGATGATCGAAGTCCACCGAAAGTTTTCGTAAGGCGCAGCGAAAGTGCCTCCGTCTTCCTTTTTGACCTCCTCAAATGTCTTGCCTTCGAACTTATACTCCATCTCAGTCATTTGATTGCGCGCGAGCATCGCCACGATATTCATTTGCTTGGTGCGAACCGTGGCCTCGATGCTGTTGCTCTCCACAGCCAAAATAGAAGCGAATGCCATTACCATGATGGCTAGGGCGATGATCACTTCGAGAAGGGTAAAGCCCGATTGATTGTCTCGAGGAAGCATCATTTGGGTTCAAACGCCTCCTTGGCTGTCAGATACCGCTCGTACATATCGGTTTTTCCTACGACAGGAGAGATGACGAGAGATACCTTGTGGCTGGACTGGTCCTTGAGGTGGATGATGGTTTGCTCGATCAGCCCGTGCGGAAAAAAGTGCGTGTAAGCCGTTCCTTCGGTGATCGGTTCGGGGCTTTGTTGAGTCACGAGGTCCTCGAAGCTCACCCCGGTGGGAAGCTTGAGTTTCTTTCGAGTCACAGTCTTGTCCATCGCGAAGGACGATGGCGGAGGTTCGTCGGATTTGGAGAGCCGCTTGCGGCGTTCGATACGCTCGAGGCTTTCCTTGGTGTCGAGAAGGATCATCGTCTGACTGACTTCGACCCAGTACTCGCTCGTCTTGATATCGTAGGCCATGCGATGAGGCAAACCCGTGATCATCGTGGAGTTGTATGCCTCTTTGATGGTGCTGGACATCTCTCGCGACGCCGAAGTGAGGGAGACCTGAAAGTAGCTCGTGATGCTGGGAACGGCCATGGCAGCCACCAAAGCGATGATGGCCATGACGACCATCATCTCGATGAGGGTAAATCCGGGTGACTGCTTCATCCTTCGCAGGTCCCTGGCTGAGGAGCTTGCAGGCTCGCTTCTCAGTCCAGATCCTTAGAGGTAATGTCCTTAGCTGTGCCATCGCCACCTTCCTTGTTGTCGGAGCCGAGGGAGGAGATGACATAATCGCTGCCCGTGGCAACGTAGCCAAAGTTGGCGTCCCATGCGTCTCTAGGGAGCTTGCCGCCTTTGATGAACCCATCTGGCTCGTAGTTTTTGCAGTTCGGTGCGTTCTCGCGTTTGACGAGGGCATCGAGGCCTTGTTCGGTGCTTGGGTAGTTGCCGCAGACGCGCTTGAAGTCGTCGAGCATCAGGCCCAGAGAGCGGATTTGGTTCTTGGTGGTGCTTACGCGAGCTTCGTCGAGTTTCTTGACGACGTTCAAGCCGACGAGACCCATGATCATGCCGATGATCGCCACGACGATCATCATTTCGACGAGGGTGAAGCCTTCTTGTCCTAGAATTCTCTGAATTTTGTTTTTCTGGTTGCTCATGGTTTGGGGACCTCCTATTTAATTTAAATCAATTAGCGTTTGCTGATGTTGCTCATATCCATGAGCGGCATAAAAACCGAGAGGACGATGAATCCAATCGCTCCGCCCATGCCGACAATCATGATCGGTTCGAGCAGTGAAGTCATAGCATCGATTTGGGTGTTGACCTGTTCTTCGTAGGTCTCTGCGACGTTTTCGAGCATGTCAGGAAGCTCCCCCGTCTTTTCTCCGATCGAGATCATGTGGATCATCATCGGGGGGAACTGGCCGCTCTTGCGCAAAGGCTCGGCGATCGATTGACCCTCGGTAATGTTCTCCCGAGCATCTGAGATTGCGTTGGCGATGGGTACGCTGTCAACCAGGTTCTTGGCGATGTTCATGGCCGTGAGGATGGGCACGCCGCTGCCTAAAAGAGTGGACATAGTATTAGCAAAGCGCGTGATTGCGATCATGCGGGTGAGGGGGCCAAAGACGGGGAGCTTAAGCTTAGTTCTGTCCCACCAGGCTCGGCCCACTGTCGTATTGATGTAGCGGTTGAACATAAAGAAAGCAAAAAACCCTAGCCCAAAGATGATGAACCACCAATTGACGACGATTTCGCTGACTGTAATGAGGATTTTGGTCATCGTCGGCATGGGCTTGTTCATGGACTCGAAGATCTTGGTGATCTTGGGGATGACGAATGTGAAGATCGCCAGCATCAGCGCTGAGGAGACGCCCATCATCAGCCCTGGGTAGGTCATGCCGCTGATAATCTTGGATCTCAGGCGCATCTGCGCTTCCTTGAGGTCGGCGAGGCGGACAAGGACAAGGCCCAAGGTACCGGAGCTTTCTCCTGCCTCGATCATGTTGATGAATATCGTATCAAACGCTTTTGGGTGCTTGGCGGTAGCTTTGGCAAGCGACAGGCCTTCGTTCACGTCTTGGCGAACCTGCGAGAGAATAACCTTGAGGCGTTCGGTCTCGGTCTGATCCACCATGGCATTAAGGGCTTCGACGAGCGGGATGTTGGCTTTGACAAGACTCGCGAGCTGGCGAGTCATGAGCGCGATCTCGCGCGCTCCGACTTTGCCACCCAGAAATGGCATGGTGGACGATGATGCGTTCGCTTTAGCAGCGACCTTCTCTTTGATTTCAGAGACCATGAGGCCTTGCTTCTTGAGCTTTTGACGAGCGGTCTTTTGGCTGTCGGCTTCGACGACGCCCTTCTGCGCTTTGCCGTCCAATGAGAATGCTTTGTAATCGTAAATCGGCATTCTTTTAAACCTCGGAATGTGTAGCGCGCATGAGCTCGTCCACGCTTGTGATACCCATAAGTACCTTGTTTACGCAGTCTTCGCGCAGGGTGACCATTCCTGCTTCTATGGCGGCTTTCTTGATCGTGCCGGCGTCCGAGTTGCGCACGATGAGGGAGCGGACTTTATCATCGACGATCATGAGCTCGTGACCGACGGTCCGGCCCGAGTAGCCGCTTTGCGCGCAACTGGGGCAACCTACCGCTTTGTAGATGATCGTGTCGGGAGGAAGCTTTGTGAGGCCAAGCTCCTGCATCTCGAAATCGGAAGGAGTGTGCGGCTCGCGGCACTTCATGCAGACTTTGCGGATCAGGCGCTGAGCGATGATCCCGAGCACCGAAGAGGCGACCAAGAAGGGCTCAACACCCATGTCGATCAAGCGAGTGGCGGCGCCGGCGGCGTCGTTGGTGTGCAAGGTGGATAGCACTAAGTGACCCGTGAGAGAGGCGTTGATCGCGATCTCTGCGGTTTCTTTGTCGCGAATTTCGCCGACCATGATGATGTCTGGGTTTTGGCGAAGAAAGGCGCGAAGAGCTCTGGCAAAGGTGAGTTCGATCTTGGCGTTGACTTGGACTTGGTTCACCCCGGGCAGCTGGTATTCGATCGGATCTTCGACCGTCATGATGTTGCGGGTCGGGCTGTTGAGCTTCACCAAGCAAGCCGACAGAGTCGTGGATTTACCGGAGCCGGTAGGACCCGTGACTAGAATAATCCCGTACTTGCGGAAAATGAGCTTCTCGACTGCAGCGCGACTCTTAGAGTTAAAGCCGAGCTGCTCGAGCTCGAGCACGGTGCCCGTCTGTTCGAGAATACGCATGACCAGGCGCTCGCCAAAATTAGTCGGCACGGTCGAAAGACGGATATCGATATCCTTGCCTGCGATCTTGATCTTGATACGACCATCTTGGGGAAGGCGTTTTTCGGCGATATCGAGGGTGCCCATGACTTTGATGCGCGAAGAGATTGCTGCATGGGCTTTCTTGGGCTGGCGGATGATGTCATAGAGGACGCCGTCGATGCGGAAGCGCACGACGAACTCTTTTTCGAACGGCTCGATGTGAATATCAGAGGCTTTTTCTTTTACGGCGCGAAAAATCAGTGAGTTGACGAACTTGATGACGGGCGCATCGTCCTCGGTGGCTTCGAGGATATCGATGGGACCTTCGAGGTCGTATTGTTCCTCGAAGTCTCCTTCGATTTTCTCGACCAAGTTAGAAGTGTTTCGCTCATAGACTCGGTTGATCGCGTCCTGGATACGCATCGGGGTGCTGACCACGCAGCGAATCGGTAGACCCGTGAGCACCCGGAGGTCATCCATGACGGCTTCATTAAAGGGATCAGAGACGGCGACCAAGAGGGACTGTCCCGTATCGCTCGTGTCGAGCAATATGGGCAGAACCTCTTTGTTCTTGGCGTAGTTGATCGGTATGTCCGTAACGAGCTTGGGATCGATATCATTGGACTTGAGATCGTCCATGTAGGGGATCTCGAGCTGAAGGCAGAGCGCCTTCATGATCTCGTGTTGCATGATAAAATTCTTGCGGACAAGAATCTCACCCAGCAGCCCGCCTTCTTTCTTCTGGATCTTAAGGGCTTCTTGAAGCTGATCCTCTTGCAACGAAGTGTGTTTGAGGAGCAAGTCGCCGATACGCGGAGCTGAGTGCAAAATGGCTGACGAGCGAGGGTCGGTCATCGTCTATGTCCCATTGGGTGCTGGAGGGGGGGGTGGGGGCAAGACTGCTCCGCCGGATGGAAGCTCGGCAGTGTTGCCAGACGAGGGCGGCATCGGAGGAGGAACTCCCGGAGCTACGCTCGCTGAGTTTCCGTCTGGGGTGACCGGTACGGCAGCCGGGCCGCCAGGAACGGGCTCATCGGATGGAGAAGTAGACCCCGCTCCTGGATCTCCGCCCATGGGGGCTTCGTCGATCGTAAATGTGGTTTCAGGTTTCTTGGACATGAGCGCCTTGATGTCGGGCAGGCTACGTATAATGTCGTCGCGGCTAGCTCGCATCGGATCGTCGCCCCCGGCGTGAGCTTCGATGAAGTCATCACGTTCTTTGAGCTTTTTGTCGAGGATTTTTCGGACTCTGTCATACTGCCTGACGATGTGGGGCGTGAGGAAGACCAAGAGGTTGTTTTTTTCAATCTTGCTCTCCTTAGATTTAAACAACCATCCTAGAAGAGGGATATCACCTAGGATAGGGATCTTGTTGACTGTCTCGCTGGTTTTGTCGCGGATCAATCCACCGATCACGATCGTGTCGGAGTCGCCTACAACCACCGTGGTTTTCGCTGAGCGGTCGAGGGTAGAGAAGACTGGGACGCCACCCACGTTAGCCACCGCTTGGCTGGCAATGTCGCCCAGCTTGATCTCGGTAGCCAGCTTGACGAAGTTAGACATCTTGTTGATTTGGGGCTTGATCTTGATCGAGAGCTCTACGCTTTCCTTGGTGACCGACGTGGATACACCCGCACCTTGGACAGCGGTCGCAGTAGGAACTGGAATCTTCTCAGCGGACACAAAAGTGGCTTCCTCGTTGTCGAGAGCGATAATTTGTGGGGTAGCTAGGATGTTGGTCTTGGAGTGAGTTTGGATCGCCTTAATCAATCCCTGAACGCTGCTCACCTCGACACTTGTTGTGCCTATGTTGATCTTTTGTTTAGCCCCGCCCACAAAGCCCAGCACCGCTCCTTGCTGAGAAATTGGATTTTGAATAAAACTAAACAAGTCTCCGTTGGTGATGGCACCGATCCCAGAAACCGGGCTGATCACGTTCGAGGACCAGGATGAGTCGCGGCCGATTTTAACTTCCATCACGATGACTTCGACAAATACTTCGTCACGCGGGATGTCCAGCCGGTTGATCACGCGCTGAACCGTGGCAAAGTCGTTGGGAGACGCGGTGACGACCAAGGAGTTGGTGGCCTTGTCGGGCGCGATCTTGATCGATCCTTCGAAGAGCGAAGCCGCGACAGGGTTGACGCCTGTGCCTGTGCCCGCCCCCGGGGTGGTGACTTTGAAGCCTCCTGCAGCTGCCTGACTGGAGAGATTATTGAGGGTCGTGGCCATCGCCTCAGCTTCAGCGAACTGGAGATAGACGACGTGCACTTTGCCGCCACCCGTTTGCGCGGGCTGAAACTTGTCGAGCTTCGTGACGAGCTCGCGAACCTGGTCAGCGCCGCGCGTATTGGCGTGGACGATGAGGTTGTTGGTGCGCTCATCCGAGATGATCGTGTTGATGATGCCGCCTTCTTTGGTGCGGCGAGCGCTGAAGCGGCCGCCTCCACCTCCGCCAAAGCGAGGAGCGCCTGGGGGCCCGCCAGGAGAGCCCGTGCCAGGAATGAGCGTGTCGATGAGCTTGGAGAGCTCGGCAGCCGAGGCGTACTTGACCGGGATGACTTCGATCCCTGCGTCGTAGCCTTCGACGTCGAGGATCTCGAGCATCTTGTTGAGCTTGGCGATGTTGGAGCCAGTATCGGTCACGATCACCGTGTTGGTTTGTTCATACGGAATAATGCGAGAGTTCGCAGGCATGAAGCTGCGGAAGGTGCGCGCGACTTCTTCGGAGTTGATGTATTTGAGAGGGAATACGCGCGTGATGAGCGCGTCGGTGTCAGGAGAGAAATCGCCTGTGTAGGTCTTGAGTTGCTTGTCACGGGCATCTCGTTGGCGGGCGATGCGGATGTATTTGCCTGAAGGAATGAGCGCGAATCCGTTGATATCAAGAGCAGTCAAGAATGCTTTCCATGCATCACCAACGGTAATGGGTGAGTTTGAGATGATCGTGATGCGGCCCTTGACGTCTTTGTCGATGATGAAGTTCTTGCCAGTCAGCTTACCGAGTGTTTTGGCAATATCCATGATGTCGGCATCGGGATAGTTAAAGTCGGTCACTACATCGCGCGAGCCTTCGCCCGTCTCATCGTCGATGCGCAATGAGCGAACGTTGCTGTGGGAGATCACACCGCCAGGGGTGCCTCCGCCCACTTGGACAGTGCCTTGGTTGGCCATGGGATCCGCTCCACCCCCGGGTGCGCCGCTCCCTCCGCGGCCAGGGGGCGGTGGTGGGGGGTTCCCGGACGTCATCCCGCCTTCTGGGTAGTCGAGCTCGTCGCCATCTTCGTCGTCAAAGAAGTTATTGTTGCCGCCCGGGGGCGGGGGAGGTGGGGCGCCAGCGCCGCCTGGGTTCGAATTCGCAAATGGATTCGAAAATGGCTTGCCACTCTGAAACCCGCCCGCGCGATCCTGTGCAAATGCGCTTTGAGCAAGAAGGGCCATGAGTCCTGCAATCCCAATGAGGCTCACCATGCTGGCCGATATTTGCAGCCACTTCAGTTCTCTCTCCTCTAGCAGAACGGGTAGGATCGGGCTTGCCAGGGGGCTAGTGCCGGTGTCAGGGGCCTGCGCTTTAGGCCTAGCGGATGTCATAGACATTGGTTTGCACCTTTCCATCTTTCTTGACTTGCAGTTCGAGGTGATTCGAGGTCTTCAGCTCCGAGAGCAGCTCGAACGCCTTGCCGGGATCGTTGATGACTTGGCCATTGAGGCCAGCGATGACGTCGCCGTTCTGCAGGCCCAGCTTGTCGTAAATGCTTCCGGGAACGATCTGAAAAAGCTTGTACCCGGAAGGCACGCCGTTTTCGAAATTAGGAACTGCGCGCGCTTGCGTCAGCACGTTGTTGAGGTCAGCGAGAGTCTTGTCCACCTCAGCGCGGCTCACGTTGAACTGGTTAGGCGTGACCTTCTCGATGCCAGCGCCGCCGGTTCTCGCCGAAGGAGGCCCCACCTGGATTCTGGGCGAATTTGGCAGAACAGCATCTTCAGGCAGGTCCACGAACTCGCGTCGGCCTGTCGAGGTGTTGATAAAGGTCACTTTGCGCGATTCAATTTTGATGATCTTTGCCTTGGAAGGGATTTCGTCGTCAATGCGAACCGGGTAGACCATCGTGGCCGACTTATCCTCGATCGTCGCGATGGATCTCAGTTCGTTGCGAAGAATGAGGGTGCCTATCAAGTTGAGGGGAAGCGAAGTGCGGACGGGGGCTCCACCCAAGTCTGCAGGTGTCGCATTGGTGGGGCTTTCCTCGCCCGGGATGATGCCCTGACTGCTAAATAAGTTTCGTGTAAAAATGATGTTGTAGTCATCTTGTATCTTGGGTCTTTTTGTTGAGCTGGTCACATGGCTCAATCTGGCGACAGGAGGGTCTGGGACAAACCGGCCCAGCATCAGCGCGCTCAAATCCGCTAGAAACCAAGCGCAGATGGCAATGGTTGCGGCCATTCCGTAAAGCTCGGCACCCTGCTTCTGAACAGCTCCGCTTGCCCACTCAACCGCCTGAGCGGGTTCGAAGGTCTCGATTCGGGCAGCCATCTGTCGTGCCCAAGGGCTTTGGCGCGCCGTTTCGAAACGCTGCTTGAGCTTCTGTTTCCATTCTTGCTTCCAATCCGTCGCGGGCTCGATCAGCGAATCCGTCGCGGCGGTCTCGCTCGTAGGTGCTTCTGCGAGCTGAGTGGCCTCAGTCGTTGGTGTGAGTTCGACTGTGCCGGAGGTTGGCTCAGGAGTCGCGGTTTGTGTGGATTCAAGAGATGTGTCACTGCCCGCCGTCGTTTCTTGCGGATGCGGGAGATCTGAGGTCTGTGGCTTCTGACTTTCGTCAGTGCCGTTATTTGACGGATCGTCTGTCATGACAAGATGCCGATAACGCAAGAGCGGTGCCAGAGGGCTTGGAAATATTTCCCGGCGACACTAGACCGGTGATATGAATATTTCCGAATAAAGTCGTTTGAGTGGAGAGAGTCAAAATTCTTACGTTTGATTTTCTTCGCTCTGCAAGGAGAAGCGACTTTGACAAAATGTCACGCCCCTTCTTTTTCGTTGAGGTGGCTCTGACATTTTGTCAGTGAGTGCCTTTCCAAAATCCCATGAGAAGCGAGCCCGAGCGAAAGCCTGCTGTCAGCGTCGCGGACGTGAAAACCACCAAAGCTTCTCGATCATGCACCGCATGGTCAAGGGACTAGGCTGCAGGAGCTTGAGCTCAGAAAATGCCGCCAGTGGGCTTCGCAGTCACGAGGGTTTTTGGATAGGCGCTTAAGCAATCATTTGCAAAAAGAGGTAAGCATCATGGCACACGCGAGTTCATCCGTTCCCCAAAGTAGCTTCATGAAGTCACTTTTCTTCGGTCAGATTCGTGAAGACATCATTTTTCCATTTCCTCGAGTTCAAGAAGAAACCGCTGAGACGGTCCGCTTGATTCTCGAATCAGTCGGCAAGTTTGCGCAGGATCAGGTCAAGTCGTCGGAGTGGGACGAGAAGGGCGAGATGCCTCGCGAGATTCTCTCCTACTTAGCGGAGCTTGGGATCATGGGCCTGGCAGTGCCTGAGGAGTTTGGAGGATTGGGCCTTCCGCAATCCGCGTACGCGCGAGTGATGCAAGAAGTTTCGAGTCACGACGGATCGCTTGCTGTCACTTTGGGTGCTCACCAGAGCATTGGATACAAGGCCCTACTGTTGTTCGGCACCGAGGAACAGAAGATCAAGTGGCTGCCTCGCTTGGCGAGTGGTCAACTCGTTGCTTGTTACTGCTTGACTGAGCCAGGAAGTGGTTCGGATGCGGCTTCGATCAAGACGCGCGCCGTATTGTCAGAGGACGGAAGGCATTTCGAGATCACGGGCAACAAGCTGTGGATCACCAATGGCGGAATCGCGGGCTTTATGACGATTTTTGCTAAAACCGAGATTGACGGCAAAGAGAAGGTGAGTTGTTTTGCGTTGGAGCTTCCTGCACAAGGCGTAACGACGGGTCCCGCGGAGCATAAGCTGGGAATCCGCGCTTCCTGGACTAATGCGGTGCACTTCGATCGCGTGAAGGTGCCGGTCGAAAACATCATTGGTGGCATGGGGCAGGGCTTTAAAGTCGCGATGGGCGTGCTGAATCATGGCCGTTTGGGTCTTGGGGCTGGCTGCGTTGGCGGCGCTCGAAACGCCCTGAAGGCGTCGATCGAGCACGCGAACGAACGCGTGCAGTTTGGAAAGAAGATCGGCGAATTCGGGATGGTTCAGGAAAAGATCGGCCGCATGATGATGAATCTCTATGTGGCTGAGAGCATGGTCTTCATGACGACCGCGCTGATCGATCGCAAAGACGTTGATTATTCGCTCGAGTCGGCGGCGGCAAAGATTTTTGCTTCAGAAATGCTCTGGGAGTCCGTTGACGAGAACCTTCAGATTTGGGCGGGCTCCGGCTACATGAAAGAGTATCCTTACGAGCGGTGGCTGCGTGATGCTCGCATCAATCGCATTTTTGAGGGAACCAACGAGATCCTTCGCGCCTTTATTGGTTTGTCGGGCATGCAAGGTCCTGGGCAGGAGCTCAAGGACGTCGCTTCGGGCTTGTCCGAGATGATTAAGTTCAAGTCCAAGGGGATGGGGCCAGTGAGTGATTTTGCGATTCGCAAGATTAAGCAGAACGTGGTGGGTGAGAGCATCACCCAGGCTCATCCTTCGCTTAAGAAAATGGCCGGAGTCCTAGAAGAGTACGCCGTCGAGTTTGCGACTCAGATTGAGGTGCTCTTGCGCCGTCATGGCAAGGACATTTTTCTCAAGCAGTTTGCGCAAAAGCGTGTCGCCGATATCGCGATCGATTTTTACGCGATGTCTTGTGTCCTCTCTCGGGTAACTCGCGCGCTAAATGAGAAAGGCGTCGACAAATGTGAGCTGGAGCTCTCGATTGCCGAGGCTTTCTTTATGAGAGCCAACCGCCGAGTTCGCGGCAACTTCAAGGCGATCGACCGCAATGACGATGACGCGATGAAGATGATCGCCAACAAGGCGTATGAACTTGGGCAGTATCCTTTTGATAGCTTGAATGGTTAGCAAAGGTATCTGTCCGCAAGAATTTCATACGCATGACGTTGCTCACTCCAAAAAGGTGCTAGGCCCCCTTTTTGGAGTGGGTTCTTTCCTGAATCAGTAGGTCGTCAGGAATAAAAAAGGCTTTAGATTTC
>CAZGCK010000077.1:0-3062 GCA_964524175.1 uncultured Bacteriovoracaceae bacterium
ACCGGCCCGTGTGCCGGTTTTTTATTACGATAAAGGACCTGACTGCAGTTGATGTTGGGCTGCTTCGGCAGATCAGCTGCGCTTTGGTCAAGCCGTGGAGACCTGGTGGTGTCTGCGCCGCTGACAGTCCCGGGAGTTGGGCCCGGAGCTGTTGGCGTACAAGAGTCAGCTCTTGTATCTCGATGACAAACAAAGGTTAGGAAACATGGCAAATCCCCGTATTCTTATTATTGGCGGTGGCGCTGGTGGGCTTGAACTGGCAACCAGTCTGGGCAATAAACTCGGCAAATCAGGCCGGGCCTTGATCACGCTGGTGGACCGCAATCCAACACACATCTGGAAGCCGTTACTGCATGAAGTGGCCACCGGCACACTGGACGTCGATATCGACCAAATGTATGTCACGGAGAAGACCGGCGAGCCCTTGACTGCCATCCTAGACGCGATCAAAGGTGCCGCCAAACGCGGAGTCAAAGTCAGGCTCTTGGCTGACTCCAAGTTTTTTGCGACCTATCCCGAAACGGTCCAAGAACTAGGTCGGCTCCCCAACATCCAATCTGCCACGATTGACTTCTCCCGACTGGGTGGGATTCAGCATGCTAAATTTTTTGTCGTGGATCGCAAACGCAGCTTCATAGGCAGCGCTAACTTTGATTGGCGTGCGTTGAACCATATTCATGAAATCGGCCTAAAAATCGACGACGCACGCGTGGCGAGTCAGCTAATGTCGGTTTTCGAGCGCGACTGGAATCAGCGCACTATGCAAGGGGAGCAAAAAATAGAAGCTGCGGCGGCCCCAAAACCCGAGCCCACTTCTATACCGGCACTTACAGATATTGTCGTCGATGCAACCCCAGAATCAGCAAACCCCGCTGGCATGGCTTTCTCGCAGAAGGTGCTAGTCGACCTCATCGCGTCGGCGCGCAAGTCGGTGAGAATCCAGATTTATAACTACAGCCTCAAAGGAAAGAACGGCAAATGGACCGTCATTGACTCGGCTCTCCGCAAAGCCGCGAGCCGAGGTGCAAGGGTACAACTCCTAGTAGACGCAGTGGCATTAAAAAAATCGAAAGCCGACCTCGTGGCTCTAGCGAAAGCACCTGGGATCGAAGTTCGTATCGTGAAGATCCCGACGTGGTCAGGTGGCCCCATCGATTTCGCGCGCTTGATTCACAGCAAATACATGACAATCGACGCCCAAGCATCGTGGTTAGGATCAGCAAATTGGAGTCAGGAATATTTTACGAATACAAGAAACGTGGGAGTCACCACGCGTTCACCTGAAGTCACTGCCACGCTCAATCAGGTTTTTGAGCTGATTTGGGAAAGCGCCTACGCCTCTCCGGTAAAACTCTAACCTAGCCAACAAACTACTGTCCGCTTGATCTCCTGAGGATCACCTTGGGGGGATGGGGAGTTATTTTTTCGGCAGATGGGGCGGCCTCTTTGGGGGTTCGCTTACGCTCCGGTTTGTCTTCACCTGCAAGAATCTTCGCCCACTCTTCGCGAGTCGGCGCCGTGCGCTCCTCTGCCCAACTCTCACGATGATTCATCATGGGCACATGCGCATCCCAACATGAGACTCCGCAGAAGATCAGGCCCGTGCGCTTGCGATTGCAAGTGGAGACGTTGCAAACCCAGTACTTTTCTCTAAAGCGGACTTCTTTCTTGCAGCTATTGCAGCGGCGCCAAATATTCGAAGTAGAATCCATAGAGTTCATTCTATAGGACCAGTAGAAAAACCGAAATGCTCGAGAAATGAACTCACATCAAGAGGCGCTTCTCAATAAGAGCGGTAACTGTTTTAGTCAGATCTAAACAACAGGAGCCGCAGTCACTTCATTACATATATAATTTAGTCCACTATTTGAATCGATATCATTACAGTCGGTTAGACTTAGATTATTAGCGTTAAAATTCCTGCCGAAATTGTTGTTCACAATAGTCAAAGCATACACTATAACGCGCCGCAATGGTCTCAATCCCCCAAACTTTGAGGTGTTCTATGCTCGGGAGAAAGCAATGGATCCTTGCGGCGGTCGCGCTTTTCAGCGCTCACGAAAGTGCATTTGCGCAAGATTGGGGCAATCTCGAAAGGCTTGTGGACTTCACTGAACGCAAGCAACCGATAGTCAACCTTCGCCTGATCGAATCGATGGGTCTGGGTACACACGAATTATCTGAAAGGCCTTGGTCCGACAGCTTCTGGCCCGACGTCAAGGGTTCGATCGCAGTTCCATACATTGATGGTGGTTTTTTAAGTCCACTTGGTTGGCAGTCTCTCAGCCCCAATCGCAGCAAGCTTCACGGCCGCTCGGCGGCTTACCTTGAACAAGCGATCACCGATACTTTTAGCGATACCCAGCTAAACAACATGGCCCCTTCTGAGAAGTACGACTACTTGTTAGGCGACAAAAACTTTACCCTCACCAATCAAGTCATCAAGATGGTCGATCAGCGCTCGGACATGGATCTCACGACTTATTGGACCGGTGTTTGTCACGGTTGGTCGCCCGCTGCTCTCAAACTGCCACGGCCTCAACACTCCTTTGAGATCACTGCCGCTAACGGCAGAAAAATCACCTTTTACCCTGCAGACGTCAAAGCACTTGCAAGCTTTCTCTGGGGCAAGACCAACGCACAAGCTTCGACTAAGGTTGAAGGTTGGCAGTGCCAGACAGGCGCGAGCACCAATAAACACGGTCGCCTCATCGACCCGCGGTGCTTTGACGTGAATCCATCGTTCCTTCATCTTGCGATGATCAATCTGATTGGCCTCGAAAACCGCGGCTTCATCATGGACCGCAACTACCGCGGCGAAGTGCAGAATCAGCCTGTGTTCAAATACTCCGTATCCTACTTCGACCCAACTCGACGTCGCCCAAGCTCTACCAAGTCCTTTAGCGAAGCGAAGGTTGTTTACAGCAGAAGATTCGCCGATCCATTCCGTCCTTTCCGCTCACCCAAGATCAAAGGGCTCGTCGGCGTCGAACTGAAACTTTGGTACATGAAGGAAAACGGACCTAACCACCTCGCGACCGATGGCCCTAGCAACGACAAAT
>CAZGCK010000077.1:3072-18271 GCA_964524175.1 uncultured Bacteriovoracaceae bacterium
ATACACTGAATTCAAAACCCGCTACGATCTCGAGCTCGATGAGAACGACAACATCGTCGGCGGCGAATGGCGCGAATTCGACAGCACCACTTCAAAGACTCTGGTCGAGCAGCTCATGTACAACCACCCCGACATGATTTGGCTGCCCAGCAAGAACCTCAAGGCTTTCTCCGTTGCCGATCCTATCGAAGTCTGGACCGGAGAGGGTGAGCCTACTGCCGAGTTCTTATCTAGAACCGCCAATCAGCCTAAGTGGGACGGCAAAGGCGCCGCGCCTCAGGAATGGCTCGAAGCTCAACTCAAGGCATCGATCAAGTCAGCTAAGTTCCAGGTCTTCGAAAACCAACGCAAAGACATGCTTGCTCCGATGCCAGTTGCCAGCATCGTCGACATGCTCATCGCGCGCTCAAGAGAATAAAGACTTCAGATTTAAAAAAAGAGGATTTAATAAATGCTCAAAAATAAGAAGCTCATTTTTACCGCTGCCGCCTTGATCATCTCTCAAGGAGCTCAGGCTCAAGACTGGGGCGACCTCCCCAAGCTGCAGGAGTTCTTCCAGCTCAATGCTCCACTGACAAATCGCCACAGGATCGAAAGTCCAGTCACCAATCTCTTGGTCATGGACTCAATGGGCTTGAAAAAAGCTAAACTGAGCTTTCAGCCTTGGTCTGACACCGCTTGGAATGACGTCAGAGGCTCAATCGCAACCCCCTATGCGAGTGGCGCCTTCATCAATCCGCTTGGCTGGTCCCTGTTCAGCCGCCCCGCCGTCGTGAGCCGCGTCGAAGAGCATCAGAAAGACTTCGACACTCTCTCTGACGAACAGCTCGATCAATTGTCTCCGTCCGAAAAATACGACTACCTTCTTGGCGATAAAAACCTCACCCTCACCAATCAAGTCATCAAGATGGTCGATCAGCGTGCGAAAATGGATTTGACCGCGTCTTGGACCGGCGTCTGCCACGGCTGGGGCCCGGCATCGCTCACCCTGCCACGACCAGAGAACGCTTTCGAAATCACAGCTGCGAACGGACGCAAGCTGACCTTTTACCCATCAGACGTCAAGGCGCTTGCCTCGTTCCTTTGGGGCAAATCCAATGCACAGGCATCTACCAAGGCTGAAGGCTGGCAGTGCCAGACGGGTGCTAAGACCAACAAGCATGGCCGCTTGACCGACCCCCGTTGCTTCGACGTCAATCCGTCGTTTTTCCACCTCACTATGGTCAATCTCATCGGGATCGACGACCGTGGTTTTGTGATGGATCGCAAATATCGCGGAGACGTCTTCAACCAGCCCGTCTTTAAGTATGAGTACAAGTTTTACAACGTGACCAAGAAGTTTGGTCCGACGGGAATCACCATCGACGAAGCTCGCGTCCCCTACTCACGCAAAATTACTGATCCGTTCCGCCCCTTCCGCTCTCCAAAAATCGCAAGCCTCATCGGCGTCGAAACCACGGTTTGGTATGCTCAAGAAACCAGCCCAGACCACAAGCGTACCGATGGACCAAGCGATGACAAGATCGAGTCATACACCATGCGTTACGACCTTGAGCTGGATGCCCAAAACAACATCGTCGGCGGTGAGTGGCGCGAGTTTGACGACACCAGCAGTAAGACTCTCTGGGACCAAGTCGCTTACCAACACCCTGATATGGTTTGGATGCCTAGCAAGAAACTCAAGGCATTCTCTAAAGCTGACCCAATCGAATACTGGCTCGGCGACGGTGCTCCTGACGCTGCGTTTTTGGCCAGAACGGCCAATCAGCCTAAGTGGGATGGCAAAGGTCATCCACCGAAAGATTGGCTGGAAGCTCAGCTAAATGCATCTATCATTTCGGCTAAGAACGAAGTCTTTGAGAATCAACGCAAAGACATGCTGGCTCCAATGCCAGTCTCCAGCATCGTCGACATGCTGATCGCTCGTTCGAGAGAAAAGTAATAAAATGTCGGCGCTCCGCGGCGATTGATCGTCCGGAGCACCTATTTTCTTCTAAGCCTTTCTTAGCTATCTTGGCAGCCATGAAAAGCGCTCAAGCTCAATTGTGCGAACTGAATAGAGACACGCTACGAATGCGCGTGTACCTTACAGCCATATGCAGCCAGGAGGCGAAACATGACGTTTGATGCTAGTACTCGTAAGAAAATCGAATCTCCCACTCCTCGAGCAAGCCACGATACGGCAACGCCACCTAATCTCTTGGCGTTTATGCTCAAGGACTGGAAAAAGCCATCCGGCAAGATGCCTGCTCCTGTGCGAGATGCTGCTAGTTTTAAACAAAGACGCGAGCGTCTCTCGTCCAAGTTTCCGGGACAAGCGTTGCTTATCCCCACGGGACATCTCAAGGTTCGCGCAAACGACACGTTTTATCCATTTCGCGCCGGCACTGATTTTTATTACCTAACTGGTAATCTTGAGCCGGATTGCGTGCTCCTGATGATCCCGGAAACAGGCGGTCATCGTACTGTTCTTTTTGTGGAACCTAATCCAGGAAAAACTGATCCGACATTCTTTACAGATCGCGTAAAGGGCGAGCTCTGGGCAGGAGCACGCCTAGGAGTGCCTGAAAGCCGCGTTCTCTATGGAATCGAAGACTGCCGCCCTCTTACGGAGCTGAACGCAGTCACGAAGCATGTGGTTCAATCAGCCCCTAAGGGCTTTAGGATTTTACGGGGGTTCTCAGAGTCACTTGAGCGCGGCCTGCCCACCAGCGGTCAACAGGCCTCTCTTGATCAAGAACTAGCTACCGCGCTCTCAGAAATGCGTCTTCTCAAGGACAAGCAGGAGGTTCGCGAGCTATCGCGCGCGATCGCGGCTACCAAGCTAGGCTTTGAGGATGTGATCAAACGCCTTAAAACCGCTAAAAGCGAACGTGAGCTCGAAGGCGTTTTCTTCACTCGCGCGCGCATGGAAGGCAATGACGTCGGTTACCACTCGATCGTCGCCTCCGGGGCGCACGCTTGTACGCTGCACTGGGGCCGCAACGATGGCGTTCTCAAAAAAAGCGACATGTTGCTGCTCGATGCCGGCATCGAAGGTCAGACGCTCTATACGGCAGATATCACCCGCACCTTGCCTATGGGTGGACGCTTCAACAAAGAGCAACGCGAAATCTACGAACTTGTCTTATCAGCGCAACGAGCCGCGTTCAAAGCAGTCAAGCCTGGCAACGACTTTATGGACCCCAACCACGAGGCGATGAAGGTTTTGGCTCACGGTCTCGAACGCCTGGGCATTCTCGGCGTCTCCGCTGAAGAGGCCTTGCGCGAAGAAAATCAATTCTACAAACGCTATTCACTTCACAACGTCAGCCACATGCTGGGCTTGGACGTGCATGATTGCGCACAAGCACGCGCCGAGACTTATAAGTTTGGCAAGCTGCAGCCTGGCATGGTTCTCACGGTAGAGCCCGGGCTTTACTTTCAACTCGATGACATGACTGTCCCTGCCAAGTACCGAGGCATCGGCGTGCGCATCGAAGATGACGTGGTTGTCACCGAAAAGGGAATGCGCAATCTGTCTGCGTCGATTCCGGTCGAAGCAAAAGATATTGAGCGATGGATGAAAGCTCTCTGGAAACGCGCTCATTCTTAGAGCGTTCTGACTTCAACGAATTGACGCAACCCATCTATGGGAGTTGTTTGCGCGCCTGGAAGCGGGCTGGTACAACTTGAGCGTAGTCGCGAACCATAAACCTCAACACCGCTAGTGGGTGAGCCAACTAACCCACTCACATCAAGGAGATTTCTCATGAAGTTCTTCCTTTTCGCGTTTCTTGCTCTAGCGGCTATTCCAATCCAAGCTCGTGCACTAGACGACTTGGACGAAGAACTAGTCCCTGCCGAAGAGCTTTCTACTCAGCTCGATGAATTCGAATCTGAGTCCGACCTTGCGATCATGAACGAGTTAGAAGAGTTCGACGAATTCAGACCGCCGCACCGTCCGCCTCCTCGTCGTTCGCCGCCTCCTCCTCACCGCAGACCTCCGCCTCCCCGCAGGCCTCCGCCCCCTCGCCGACCTCCACCGCCGCCTCGGCCTATGCAGTACATCTGCTACTCCCAGGACCTCAGTGGATATCGGTATAGCTATGTGGATGTGTCGCCTCGCTGGGCACAGGAAGGCGCACATAACCGCTGTGTCGCGCATTCCAATGGCCCTTGCTCGGATTTAGGGTGCCGTCGCTACTGATTGCTGACCGAATGCAAAATTGAGAACCCGGATCAGGACTCGATCCCGATCCGGGTTTTTTTTGCCAATTGCGGCCATCACTGACGAAGCATGGACCGCCAATTGCTGAAGTTCGTTTGGCGCGCGATTTCGCACTGGCTGTCGGTCAGACCACTCGTGTTGGATCCGATATACGCATTCATCAAGTTGGATGAGCTGCTGAGATGGTAGAGCCCCATATAGTGACCCAGCTCATGCCCTACGGTCATCGCATTGCGCCCGTAGTCCTTCTCAACAACAGTTCCGAATGGCCCCGATCCTGGCATCACCGTCCACGCAATCGTTCGCCCCGTCCAAGGGCCTGTGACGGCAACCAAGAACGTCGACCGATCCGAAAACTCCTTTCGAATCGACGTCAGCTCATTCTCTGAAGCCGCTCCGTAACTCAACCCAACCACCGTTGGATCCACTGACTCGTACTCCTCGAGTTGAAAGCCAATATTGCACGTGCTCCAGATCGTATTCATCTGACCCACCATGATATCTGTATCCCCTCGCGAGAGGGTAGGCGTCCCAAACTGATCTTGATAGGAAACCAGTTTGAGTCCCAAACATTGGTGATCAGGATCTGAAGAGATACAGCTCCTGGCGTCGACCGGAGGGGTGCTCGTAGGCGTCGGTGTGGGTATGGGTGTAGACGTGGGCGTTGCTGTCGGAGTGGGCCTCGGAGTCGATGTAGGAGCAGGGCCTGGATCAGTAGACCCCCCTCCCACATCTCCTGGATCCACCCCTGACGGACGACAGGCAGACAGGGCTAACAGACAAAAAAGCGACCCCACAAGAGCGGGCGCTCCCTTTTTCTTCTCTCTCACGCCGTTCCTCCTTGAAGGCGATTAAATATTACTTATGTAATACTTGGGCTATTGAGCGGAGAAGTCATCGCAAGACCTGCGCCATCAAAAACGAGCAAAAAAACAGGCCAAAAGACCTATTTCGTACCAATTACAATACACACCGTAAAAATTGCGTGTAAGTAATTTCAAACAGTGTCAGCGAGCGACAACGGAAAAACGGCAATTTTTTCCCACACTGCTGGAGACAGGGTCTGCGACCCAATTACAAAAACCGGCAACCCTTTACCGGAGCGCTTCAATCCGGACGGCAAAAACCCTGTACCCCCGAAACGCTCTAGCCAATGCTTTCTCACCGCGAGCGAATTGCTAATCAACCGTTTGCCAGCATGAGCCTCAATTTCTCTACCGGTCGTATCCCGTCCGGTCTGATGCTCGAACGCACTCACGACCTGCACGCCTGGGCGCCCCACATGATCCACGGACTGATGACCCAACACACGCGAGTACTTGGGCTTGGATCGTCCGGGTTCTCGGGACGCAAAAATGAGATCAAAGCTACCTTGAAGATAGAGCTCCTCTAGCCTGTTCAGATCATGCACATCCAATTCGATAGCTTCGATGCGAACCAGATCAAAAAGCTCGTTACAAAATGTGGCCGCCACAGGAGCCAGCCCTTCGAGTGAACCGACCTTGACTACTGAAGGCATCGACTCGCCAGCAGACTGATGGATCTCTTGTTCGAGCTTGCTAGAGGACCGCGTAAATTGTTCTGCAACTTTGAACGCAACCGGTGTCCATCCCGACTTTCTTCGCGAAGTGCGATCTAGAAGCGTGACGCTCAGCTCATTCTCGAGCTTTGCTACGATTCGCGAAAGCTGCGGCTGGCTCAAACCCACATTATCAGCGGCACTCGATAGGTTGCGATAGGCAACCGCCCGACAAAGGACGGAGAGTTCCCAATACGGCACAGGCATGAATCATCATGTATTATTTGAATATTAATTTGTCTATTATGTATTTTTTAAAGCCTGCTCCCAAAGCTACAAATCATTCACCAAGCAACCAAGCAGCTTGAAACTCGCAGGACAGCCCCAACGGGGACCATAACCCTGCACCCGTATTTTAAGGAGTCCGTCATGAAAAAGCTGAACCTCTCTCTTATCACTCTAGCCGCAACCCTCGCCATCACCGGCTCGGCTCGCGCTGATGGCTTCACCTGTAAAACAGTCGAAGGCGACCTCAAAATCAAGGTTTACAACCATACTCAACCCGAAGACGGCACCCGCAACGTAGCCGTGATGGTACTCTCCGACCCGGCCATTGGACTAGGTCGCAAGACCATCGCCCGCTTTTTGGACATCAATGAAACTCTCACCAGCTTGGGCGCAACCTACGAAGCTAACGTAGACCTCCGCTTCAACGACAGCGGCCGCAAAGGCGAGCTCGTCGCAGGCACCAAGCTCGGCCAACTCAAGACCATCGTGTTAGATCTTGAGTACTCGTACAACCAGCCTGTTCGTACAGGCGCTGTTCTTCCTGGCACCCTTGAATTGATCAAACGCGATGGCAGCACCATCAGCCGCGATCTCGAGTGCACTCGATACCTCAAGAACTAAGGACGTTTAGGCTTTAAGCCTGCTCTATCCTTGAGGAAATACTTGATCTTTAAGAGCCCCGGAGCACAATCTTTGGGGCTCTTTTTGATCAAAAAGTGATTCATAAACCAGATTAATATAGTCCTCTATTACTCTGAATTTCCACTCCCTTCATTCCTGTCCTATTGAATAGAAAGCCTTTTTCTCTCATCTATTCAGTCTTGCGTTAATTTCTTACTTTGATAGACAGCCGCTCCTACCCATCGTCAATTTTGCTCGGATTTGAGCCAGGGGGGCCCGCTGTGTGGAATCCAATTTCTAGAAAATTAGGAAAAACCCGCAAACTCACGCTCACCGGGGCTATCGCAGGGCTCTTATTTATTTGTTTCCCCTCAGAGTATCGCCAAGCCCAAGCAGGCGAAGTGCCGATGGCCGCCATACTAGAGAATGCGCTGACCTTGTATTTTGTTGAACGCCCCGAAGCGTTACCTATCTTTCGCCGCCTCTTTGGCAGCACAGAAGCTATTGAGGTTCTCTCTGCATCAGAACGACTCAACCTTCTTCAAAAGCGCTTAGAAGATCCTCGCTTGGTTGGCGAGCGCTTAGCTATAGAAACACGCCTTCGCCGAGCCGCAACGGAGCTCGAAGAATTTAATGCTTCTCGGGGCACCAAAATTCCAGAACAGCGCATGGGCTGGAGTGCTGGAGAGAAGGCAAAATTAAATGAAATTCTCGCACGCAACTTTATAGATAAGCCTCTGGAGCTAGAAGCTGGCGCAACTGGAAACCATGAGATCAAATTCTTTGAAGTAGATGCTGCCGCTGAAACTTTAGCCCTTCAAGAGGCTCAATTCGCTCGCCCAAATCTCAAGGCCGCGGGCTCGCGCGGCAAACTTCCAGACCTAGTGCCCGAGACTGCCGCACTCCCGCTCGCCGAACGCGAGATTGGCAGCAAGTCTTTCTGGGAACTCATGAACAAGGTGCAAAACTGCCAGCTCTCCTTGACCGCGGAGCAATCAATAAAGAACGGTTTCGTGAATTGGGCAGTACATACGGGGGTGGACTCCCTAGTGTCCGTTGCTGCGACAGTTGTTGCAGCCGGCTCACAAGACGTTCTGTGGAAAAACCTTCCTGCCGACCTGATTGAGGGCGCCGCCAACGAAGGCATCAACTCTGCCATCCTGACCCTAGGACAAAAAATCCCAGAAGGACAACGCTTCAAGTTGACTTGGTTCCTGCTCTCGGCAGCAGGCGGTCCCCAGGCTACGGGTGGCGCGGTTCTGTATTATTTTATGCCAATTAAGGATACCGAGGGAGCTTCGGCCTACGAGGCTACAGTGCCGCGATTCGGTTACGACATGCTGTGGAACCAAGCTTATGCTCCAGTTCAGGTCAAGCTGTACGACCTGTTCTCCCGACTGCGTTGCGCTTTTCCAGGCGGAAAAGGAGCTCGCATTGTCCTGGGGACGCAAGTCGCCACTTCATTCGGGATCAACTGGGCCTACTATGGGATGAGACCGATTTACAAACGCTTGACGACTCAGCCCAGCTCGGCGGATTAAAACGCCTGCCCATACTGCACGGTAAGATAAGAAGGCGTATCTCCCTTGATTTTTTCAAGGGGTAATCCAAAGTCCACCCTCAGCACCGCCGAGTTGAACTGCGGAAACAAGATTCGAGCGCCCACTCCTACTGATGGGTGCGCGCCTAGTGCGGACACTCGATCTGCCGCTCCGCCTATGTCAAAAAACGACGCCAACCCTACAAACGTCGACAGCAACGGAAGGGGCAGCGTGCGCGCCTCGACATTGCCGACCCACAAGTTCGCACCTCTCAGGTAGCTTGAAGGGTATCCCCTTAGGCTCGTATCCCCACCGAGCGTGTCGAAGCTGCGGTTGAGATCATTGTACCGATGCGTACCCTGCAGAGCCGTATGCAACCTAAACCATGCGAGCTTAGGCGAGACATTGCGTATGGCAGCCGACACTGAGCCATTGACCCAGTTGCTTACCGAGCTGATCTCAGGTTGATATCGAATGTTGCCGCTCACGCTTGCTGTGAACAAATCGTCACTGTTCAACTGCGTCCAACTCAATGTCGAAAACGCTTGCAAGAACGCAGAGTCAAAGCCAAGCGCACGACTAGCCCAGCGAACCTCCGCAACCAGTTCGGGGCCAAGCCTATAATCTTCGGTGAGAGCGTAGGTATCGATGTCTAAGAGCTGATGAAAGTCGCTCCGATAACCTTGATACGCAAAGTAAACCATGCCCGCCTTCTCGCTCAGCGGAAGCACCGACGACGAGAAGTCCGTCAGTGTCGCAGCCAACACCGGGGTCGTGAGATCCGGCAAGCTGTAGCGTCGATCAAAGGCTCGGTAGCCAGCAGTAAAGTTGTTCTTCACCGCTCGCCCAAATGACCGAGTCACTCCCAAATTGAGGTCAAAGCGATTGCGTTTGAAAGAGAAGGGGATCGCCTGCCCCGTCACAGCCGAAGAAAAAAGCCCGATTTGGCCACCAGAAAAAAGACGATAAATATCTCTGCGGTAATTAAAAGAAGCGATCCAAGCCCACTCCGTATCCAAAGTATAGAGAGGCTGCTGGAGAGTAAGATCCACCACCCCTCCCTCGAACGCGCCCGTGTCTCGGTTCCAGATGGCATCCGCCTTTTCAGTCACAGTAAGTCGTGAGCCCACGAGACGCCGGTCCCGGTATTGCTGCCCAAGATACTGGCTAGCGAGGTCAAAACCGTAGTCCACGGTCGCCCGCTTCATCCGACCCGCTACGTTCTCTTCGGTGAACTGAAGATCCAAGCGCTCAAGCGTCGACCCCACAAAGACAAAATTCGAATTTAGTCTAATGCTCCAAAGATCCTTGGTTACAACAAGAGCCACGACACGATCTGCAGAACTGCCGCGACAGGGCATCACCCTGCCCATGCTCAAGAATAAGTAGCTGCGAATATTACGTGCGCTCTCGGCAACGATATCATCCGACCATGAGTCGCCTGCCTTGAACAAGAGCTCTCTCTCCACGACATCCGGCTTAGTCGTGATGTGAAAGACATTGAGCAGCTGAGGCCACGGATCTGAGTCCAAAATAACATCGTTAGAAACGACGACAATCCGCTCGATGACTTTGCCCTGAGGAGAGGTCTCTGGCCTTAGCCCATGGTGAGCCATAGCTCTAGAAATCAACCCATCCTGGTAAGATTGACCTCCCAGCTCTTTCTGGCTGATATCGATCGCATGGGCGGGAGCAGACACCCAACAGAGTGGCAGCAGCACCCTCAAGAGAACTAGAAACCGGAGCTTTTTCAGCTCGGGTTCTCTAGCTTGATGAGATCAACGAGGATATTCGTGCTCTCCTGAACAAAGACGCTGTCTTCATCCTTGTCGCTCTTCTTTTTAGACTTCTTAGCGTTGTGGCCAACCTTCTTGCCGTTTTTCTTGTCCTCAGTGGCTTTAGCCCTGAGGTCAGCCAACTTAACTAAACCCTTGTTACGGATGCTTTCGTCGAGCTCCTTGCGGATTTTGGCGAACTTCTCATTCTTTGCCACACGCTCTTTCGCCTTCTCAGAAAGCTTGCTAACAAAAGTCGCATCGATCGGGATCCACCGACGGCCAGGCTCAGTTGCGTTGGCCTCAGCAGAAACAAAGGGATCGATCTTCTGTTGATCAAGCGAGTAATCCAGCTTCTTTTCTCCGATCTCATCGCTGTTGAGCACTGAAGGGAGGACAATGTCAGAGCTCACGCCTAGGTGCTGAGTGGAAATCCCGCTCGGCACAAAGAACATGCCTGTCGTGACCTTCATCGCCCCTAATCCATCAGGGAGAGGAGCGAGAACCTGGACAGTCCCTTTACCGAAGCTATGGTCGCCACCGATGATCAAAGCGCGACGATAGTCCTTTAAGGCACCCGCCAAAATCTCAGAAGCTGAAGCGCTGAGACGGCTCGTGAGCACAACCAAAGGTCCTGAATAATAAGTCTCGGGATCCTGGTCTTCTAAAGTCTCAACTCGCCCCTCTGTGCTGCGCGTGGCGACGACGCCGCCTTTTCGAATGAAGAGTCCAGCGATCTGAACAGCCTGATCGAGCAACCCACCTCCATTTTTTGAGAGATCGAGGACCAGTCCGTCAACCTTCGCCTCGTTCACTTCTTTCACCAGCTTGAGCATGTCATGATAGCAGGTGCGTCCATCACCCTTGCCGCCACCATAAAAAGAGGGCAGGTCGATCACGCCGATCTTATAGTTTTTTCCGTCGACCTTGCGCTTCTCAAAGGTAAGTTTAGCTGCTTGCTCCTTGAGGTCTACTTTGTCTCTAACCAAGGTGAGTTGAAAGTTCTCGCTCTTCTCACCTTGCCGCAGAATCGTGAGTCTGACTTTGGTTCCCTTCTTGCCTCGGATCATCTTCACGACATCGCGAAGATCCATGTCCAGGACCGCAACTGGATCTTGGCCATCCTGAGCCACAGCGATGATCTTGTCCTTAGGTTTAAGCTGTTTCGACTTTGCGGCTGCCCCGCCCGGGATCAGCTCTTCGATAACGGTGTAGCCGTCTTCAGAGGTAAGAGAAGCGCCGATGCCTTCTAGAGAAAGCTGCATCGAGATCTGAAAGTCTTCGAGCACGTCCTGAGACATGTAGCTCGAATGAGGATCTAAGGCGCGCGCGAACGCCTCCATGAAGAAGTCATAGATCTCGTTTTTCTTTCGCTCCGTCGCTCGCTTCAAGCCCAACTCATTGCGCTTCTTGATCAGGCGCTTTGCTTCATCGAGCTTCGTATCTGCAATCAAGTAGTTCGAAACCTGAAAGTGCGCAAACTTAGAAAGATTGACGTTACGCTCATCAGCCGTCTTAGGATACGCACGCAGATCTGGATTGGTGATGATCTCAGTACTTTCGTCGAGTTTGTAGTTAGGCCCAAGGTACTTCTCGATGTACTCCTTCGCCTCCTGAGTTCGCTTGACGAGCAGCGCGTGGGCCGTTTCCAGCGAAGAACAATTGCCTCGCTGAACCTCGGAGAAGATGCTTCCCAATTGCTGCCGGATCAATGCGACATCCGCCTCCAGAAAGTTCACTTTCATGGAATCTAGAATCTTGATGAACTGCTCAATCGTATGCGTTTTGATCTGATCCGAAAGCTTGTGAAAAGCATAGTGGTTGCGCAAAAACTGCTCAAGCAACACCGGAACATCCGTACACTGAAGCGGGCGAGCCATCGCCGGCGTGGGCAAAAGAATGGAAGCCGTGAGTACGAACGAGATCGCCATGAGCGATCCAAAACGAGTGCTGCAAGCCTTCATAGGGGTAATATTCTCCGTATACTAAATCTTACGTGAGGTTTCGAGAGGTAGGTAGCGCTTTTGGACAGGTTATAGCCGAGATACCATCGTCGAAATGCTGACGCTGAAGAGCCAAGACCATTACCTTTTGGTTTTGCGAAGATCGCTGCCCGAGTTAGCGGACCAGGCAGCAACAGCAGGGATATGGGAGCACGCTAAGCATGGACGCGCGGCTTAACCTGCCAGAGTAGCCCACAAAGTATGATGGCAAACACAGTCACGATGGCCATCCAGCGATAGGCCGCTTCCCATCCAGACTGCACCAAAACATTGGCCAATCCCACGCCCGAAAGAGTCGCTGCCAAATATCCCGCGCCGTCCAGAAGACCCGCGGCCGTGCCAGATGTTCGACGACCGCCAAAGTCCATTGCAACCACCCCTCCTACAAGCGAGTAGGGTCCCAACAAGAAGAACCCAATCATGCCAACTAGAATGAGAGCGACATTAGAACGATCAAACCACGCGCCGCCCATCGAACTGGCAGCGGCCACTATTGCATCTAATCGCCCCAGACAGAGGAGCGACAGCACCAAGCCGATCATGAGCACCGCCATGACAGGTCCTCGACGTCCCGAAAGATATCGATCAGAGAACCATCCGGCAAACAGAGTTCCAGCGCAGCCGAGCAGCGGGAAAATCGCCGATTTGAACGCAGCAGCGCTTGCCGTGGCGCCAAGCTCGGAAAAGTAAGCTGGCATCCAGACGTTGAAGCACTCGCGCAAGAATGTCAGCAAAAACGAAAGACCAAGCATCAGAAGAAACGCGCGATCCTTGAGAAGAATTGCAAATCGCTGCCAATAAGTAAGGTCTTCATCGGCAGCTGTCTGTGATGTTGAGCTTTCGTTAGCAGGCGAAGAAAAACCGACATCCTCAGGGCTGTTCACCAAAAACCGAGAGCTCACTACGCCAATAACCGCTAACGTAATTGCGGGAATGATAAATAGAGGCTGCCATCCACCTGAGGTGACTGACAGAATGAAGCCAGCATACAAGGAGGCCAACACTCCACCGAACTGGTAACTGATCGACATGAGCCCCATGGCCGTCCCGTAACTCTTCTGCGGAAACCAGCGCGCCATCACATTGACGAGACCACCCCAACCCATCGATTGAAAAAACCGATTGGTGCCCCAAGCGATGACAAAAAAGAGAAAACCAGAGCCGATCCCAAAAATAAAAGACGCTATGACCGATCCAAAAAGGCCTACGAAAAAAATTCGGCGCCCACCCAGCTTCGAATCCGCGATCGATCCTGTCATCACCTTGCCAAGCGCGTACATCAAAGTGCCCAGACTCGTGATCCATCCAAACTGAACCTTGTCGATGCCCAGCTCTATATTGAGCGGAGCGTAGGCCGCGCTCAGGTTCTGTCTGTAGAGGTAATAGCCGGCATACCCCAGCAATAGGGAGACGAAAGTAGCGTTGCGAAAATAGTCAAAAGAGCGTTTCGCAGCCTGAGTTGTGGGGGTTGTCGTCATATCTAGAAACGGTATAACTGGGCGAGACTACAAGCAACCCCGTTGTCGAGTTAGGCTATAGAGGCTTATTTTTTGTTCGCCGCTTCGAAGTCTTTCAGAACCTGGTCTGCATGAGTGCCTGGATCCACGGCTTCATAAGATTTGATAATCTTACCGTCAGCCCCAATCAAGAAACTCACTCTTTTGAGATAACCCACGATGGGCATCGTATCCACTCCGTAGGCTTTTCCCAACTTACCGTCCGCATCGACCAGAAGGTCGAACGGCAGCTTATGGTTTTTCTTAAAAGCCTGATGGCTTTTTGCTCCTTGCCGCGACACTCCAAGCACCACGATTCCCAACTTCTTAAATCGCTCAAAGCGATCCCGGATGGCGCATGCTTCTTTGACACAGCCAGGGGTTTCGTCGGCTGGATAAAAATAAAGGAGAACGGGGCTTCCCTTGAGATCGGAGAGTCGTATCAGCTTCTCATCTTGGTTCTTAGCGCTAAAATCCGGAGCGAGGTCGCCTGGACCAAAGCCCAGCAGTCCGATCGCGGCCAGCACGCAAAACATTCCCAAGATCACTCGAGTCCATGAGGATCTATTTTTCATCGTGAACTAAGAATACCACTCGCAATCTAAAGTCGATAGTTCGAGGTTAGCGGCCCGGACGGCAGAGCATCCACTCACTCCAGCGAGGGCATCGATAAACGCGACTTGCCACCCGCTCAGATAGAAGAACCCACGTCGGCGCAGCATAAGCTGGGGCCGATAGCTTAAAAGCTCAATGGATCCTTGATTCGCCCCCCCCGAAATCGGAAGAGTTAGGCAGGGTCCGTCAAAAATCTGTCAGCGGATCAGGCGCCGATCAAAGTGACCACACGATAAAGGGTGTAATACCCACCCACTATCGAAACGAACGCCGCACCTGCGCAGACGAACATGAGAATAACTTTGGCAATATAACTATCCAACACGCGACTACTCCTATGCGAAAGGGATTTACAAAGGCATCATCGCATTCAGTATGGTTTTGCACAATAGAGTGAAATGGAAGGACATACTTGAGCGCATCAAGCACTTCGCCGATCGGAGCTGGTATGCCCCAATCGTCGGTGCTCTCGCTGCTCTTGACCAATTCATTATTTTCCTTCCTATCGAATGGCTGATGGTCCCCAGCGTGCTGGTTCGCCCACGCAGGTGGTTTTCTACGGCGCTTTGGGTTGCCACCGGGAGCGCACTTGGTTCCGTGGGTCTTGCCGCAGCGACCTCCGTTTACGGATTTGCCTTCCTTAACGCTTACCTTCCCTCCTTGCTTCACTCTCAAGGCTGGATCAGAGCGACGGATTTTATCGAGAGTTACGGAGCATGGGCCCTATTCGGATTTTCGGTGGGCCCCCTTCCACAGCAGGCCGGGGTGGCATTTGCCGGCATCACGCACATGCCAATGACACAGATATTTTTAGCCGTCTGGCTTGGCCGATCGATCAAGTACCTTGCGATCAACTGGGTAGCGTCCCATGCGCCACGACTTTTGAAAGATCAAAAATACGGTCTCGGCCCTTAAGCTGCTTTGCACTCCCAAAGAGATCCGGGTCTAAGCCGGAAACCGGCACACAAACGACGAGCCTTGACCTGGCTGACTTTCTATCCAAACTGTACCGTCATGGCGTTGCATGATGTGTTTGACGATTGACAACCCAAGCCCCGTGCCGCCCTGTTCGCGTGAGCGAGCCTTATCGACGCGATAAAATCTCTCAAACAAGCGAGCATGATGCTCCGG
>CAZGCK010000078.1:0-413 GCA_964524175.1 uncultured Bacteriovoracaceae bacterium
TCCAAAGCGCTTGCCCCGACGCTTGAGCTCATAAAGCAACGTCATGAGAATTCGCGTGCCACTCGCTGCAAGCGGATGACCAATCGCAATCGCGCCTCCGTTCACATTAAATACTTCATCCCGGATCCCTAGCTCTTTTTGCACAGCAAGAGCTTGCGGAGCGAATGCTTCATTAACCTCTACGAGATCCATCTGATCGAGCTTCATGCCCGCGCGCTCCAGCGCTTGCCGAGACGCGGGAACAGGACCAATCCCCATGATCTTAGGGTCGCAACCTTGGATCCCGTAAGCAACCATTCGACCCATGGGCTTTAGACCGCGCCTTTGCGCTTCCTTAGCAGTGGTTACGATCATCGAGGCCGCGCCATCAACGATTCCGCTCGCGTTACCTGCAGTCACCGTACCGTCTTTTT
>CAZGCK010000078.1:423-3309 GCA_964524175.1 uncultured Bacteriovoracaceae bacterium
AGCCTCGATAACGTCTCGATCGTCGTATCAGGCTTAGGATGCTCATCTCGGTCCAATGACGTTGAGTTGCCCTTGCGATCAACGATCGTGTAAGGCGCGATTTCTTCTTTGAATCGTCCAGCCAGAGTAGCCTCACGGCAGAACTTCTGACTCCTCAGCGCAAACTCATCCACTCTCTGACGCGAGATTTGATACTGCTCAGCCAGATTCTCTGCTGTGATGGCCATCGGAGTGCCAGTGTAGGTGTCGTAGAGCGACTCAACGAGCACGTCAGCAATCGGCGTGTGCCCCATTTTCGTGCCCCAGCGAGCTCCCCTTAAAACAAAGGGACACATGCTGAGATTCTCGACCCCGCCAACGAGCGCGACCTTTGTATCGCCCGCGAGCATCTGCTGATAGGCCTCGATCACGGCCTGAAATCCCGATCCGCAAAGCCGATTCACGGCGTACGCTGGCACCTCAAGAGGTATCCCAAGCTTCAATCCAATATGCCGAGGCGTGTAGGCGCTGTCAGCGGCCGAGTGGACTACATTTCCAAAAATCACGTGATCGATGTCTTTAGGCTCAATCCCTGCTTGAGCTATCGCAGCTTTCGAGGCAGCCACACCCAAGTCCTCAGGGCTCACATCTTTTAGTGACCCTCCGTTCGAACCAAAGGGAGTGCGCTTGCCAGAGATGAATACCAAGGTTTCGCCAATTGAAGTTGTCATAAGAGATTTGTCCCCAATCAGTCGGAGGATTGCAAGAACACTTCAGGATCCAGAACGCTCACGCAGGGGTTTCCAGGAAGTGCCTTAAGCACCGGACTGAGAGTTTCTGCGTCCCCCACGGCCACAACAGTTAAGCAACTCAGTAAGGTGTGCCTTTTTATAAGTGCATTCAAACCCTGAACGGTCAACTCTCTCATGCGTTTCGAAAACTCCTCAAACCCCTCCTGTTTTCGACCCGTGATCCCCTCTCTGACGCGCAGAGCGAGACGTTGCTCTGCCGTCGCCAGTTGAAAGGGATAAGCGTTTATCAAAGACTCGCACGACTGAGCGAACTCCTCCGAACTGAGACCAGACGCAGCATAGTCGCGCAGCATCTCTATGGTTTTTTTGATTGCCACGGCCGCATGCTCGCTCGAAGGGTAAAGATAGATCGAAAAAAAGCTAGGCGTGGCTTTAGATGCAATCAGCTGCGAATAGCCGCTCGAAACGCCGTAAGTCCATCCGTTCTGAGCGCGAAGCACCTGCATCAGCCGAGAAGTAAAGTCCTCTCCAAAAGCAAAGTTGCCGACCTCAAGCGCCGGTAGGTCGGGGTGCGCATCCCCTACTCCAGGGACTGCGGCAAAAACCGGTGTCGTGGCCAATCCCTTGCGATCGACAATAACCACCTCGAACTCCCTAGTTGTAAGTGAAGGAAGCTGAGTGGCTCGAGCAATGCCATCAGGCAGGTTGACAAGACTCTCGAGAAGCAAGTCCCTCATCTGTTGGCCGCTAAAAGGCGAGACGCAAGAAATCCAAAGATGAGACAGATGATAACTTGCACTGAAGTGATCACGAAGATCTTGTGAGTCTACCTTGGAGAGACCGACCCGGGTTCCATTGGGAGGATTCTCCGCGTGGGTTCCGCGATAGGCGGTTGCGAGGAGCGCGCGAGCAGCCAACTCTTGAGGATCTTGCATCGATGATCGGAGCTCGCCAATCAGCGTGGCTCGCAGGATCTCCACCTCACTGGCCTCAAATGCAGGCTCAGACAGGATCTCGCGCATAAGCTTTAGAAATGGGACAATATTCTGTACCAACACTGCGCCTCGCAAAACCGTGACCTCTTGGTCAACGTGCGCAGAGAGACTACCCCCAAGTCGCTCGATCTCTTGGGTCAACGCCCGATGGGATCGCAGCCGCGTCCCCCTCAAAAGAGCCCGTGCCGTAAAGAGCGCAGAACCCGGCAAATCAGACCGCTCCGCCAGACTGCCGGATTTGAAAAGAAACTGAAAACACGCCACCCGGGACTGGGGATCCTGCTCAACCAAAAGCCTGCCTGAATCCAGTATCGCTTGAATACCCTGGCTCATGGGCTTTCCTCAGGAGCGGGCCTACCAACAACGACTGTCCGATTGGCTGGCAACAAATACCGCTGAGCGACATCGCGCACCTGAGCCGCACGGATGCGCTCAATCTGACTTGCGCGTTCAAATCCCAGCATCAGATCATCCGCAGAGGCCAGATACTCACCCAGGTAAGCGGCAAGCCCCTCATTGTCGGACCAAGACTGATAGACTGACAAGAGCCATTGATTGCGCGCGCGCTCAACCTCGACCTCAAGTGCAGCCTCATCGGTAGACAAAATTGCCGCGATCTCGTGATCGAGAGCGATCAGCGCCTCCTGAGCAGTCCGACCCTCCTGAACATCACCACCCAGAGTGAGAAGCCCGGGGTCGCGAAACTGGTCCACGCTCCCGTTGGCATCAACCATCAATCTCGCATCCACCCAAGCTCGCTCTAAACGCGAACCGCGCCCCAAAGTCAGAAGAGCAACGAGAACATGAAGCGCGGCTTGATCGGAGTGCCGGATACCTGGCACCTTCCAACCCGCGATCAGCTTAGGGGCGCTCAGCTGAGCATGCTCGAACTCGACCCGACGCTCAGAGGTTTGCATAGGCTCGGTGGGCGAAGCGACGAGCTGAACATCTTGAGCTGTATAGTTTTTATAGTGCTTAAGGAGCAACCGCTCGACCTCGCGAGGATCCACGTCGCCCACGATAAGGACCGTCGCATGGCTAGGTGAATAATACTTGCGGTAAAAATACTCGGCATCCGCGACCGTGAATCCTTGAATCTCGTCCTCCGTCCCGATAACCGGACAACGGTAGGGATGCACTTTGAAGGCGTTGGAGTAGAG
>CAZGCK010000078.1:3319-17824 GCA_964524175.1 uncultured Bacteriovoracaceae bacterium
TGTCGTAAGCCACTGCTTGAGGATCATCGAGTCCCATGCGGTACTCGCCTAGTACGGCCTCTCGTTCCGTATCAAGCAGCTTCGCATCAAGAGCTAAGTGCTCCATGCGATCCGCCTCGAGCTCGAGAACCAGATCCAACTTGGACGAAGGCATGCTTTGATAGTAATTAGTGCGATCAAACCAGGTGGTCGCGTTCTCTCCGCGAACCCCGTTTCGCGTCAAAATCTTGTCGAATTGACCGTCTGGACGAGTAGCCGTCCCCCTAAACATCATATGTTCAAAAAGATGCGCTAACCCAGTACGCCCAAGTCTTGGGTCGAGCTTCTCGTCTCGAGACCCTACCTTAAACCATGTTTGAATATGAAAGACGGGCGCTGAGTGATTTTCGATAATGATAAAGCCCAAACCATTTGGCAACAGACCTTGAGTGAGAGGGAGACCATTGGGTAGTGTGTGGCGAGCGACCTCGGTCATGCCCTTAAACATGTATTGATCATAGGGCAGATTCTGCCCCTTGGCTACTCGACCGCAAAAGCGCATAATCCAAACTAGGAAGAAGGGGCAATGGAATGCCGTCCGAGACATCCAGCTCATTAGGCGCGTCCACTACCGAGGACCTCAGGCTCCGGAACTACCGCGCGTCTATTCAACAAAAAAACGATATCGAACTGCGCGAGATCCAGAATCGACACGATGACGACATTCAGCGCGTCACCGACACCCAGGCGCAGCAGATGGGCGACCTTAAGCGAGCATACGAAGTCCAGATCTCTCAAGAAGCGGAGCATCTCGAAGAGAAGCTACATCAAGCTCGTCTCACCACCGAGCAACGAGTCGAGGCCGAAAAGAAGGCCGCCGAATCACAACTCTCCAAGCTCAAGGCAGTCCACCAGCAACGCATCGAGGATTACAAGAAAAACGCAGAAGAAGAGCTGCTCAGACTTAGAAAAACCGCGCAAGCCAACGCCGAACTGATTCATGATCGCGAAAGAAAACTAGCCCGCAAGGAAAGAGAAAAAGAAGGAGCTCAGTCATGAGTGCTTACACTAAGGACTACGATAAGAAATCGGCTCCCCAACCTCAAGAGCTGCATGCTGCGCCTGTGGCTGTCGACGGGTTCGAGCAAGTACTCGAGATGCTGCGAATCGCAGACCCCGCTTTTCGCGAGTCCTTACTCAGAAGACTTGCGCTTCGCGATCGAGAGCTAGCTCGCAACCTGCGCGCTGATCTCGGACTCTAGAGCCTCAAAGAGGCCTTCAATCAGATTGGGACGCCTAAAACCTTCCCATTTCTCCCTATTACAACCCCAACATCCCTTCGAGGCTTTAGGCGTCCCACTGCGGAAGCTAAAGAAACTCAAGCAACCACAGGCCTCCCAGCCCGCAGTCCCTTGCGCCTCACTCTGGCACAGCGGCCAGATGCTCCTTCAAAAACTCTTTCGCTTCCTCGCACTTCTTTTCATAACGAGCCGCGAGCGGCACGGGTGCGAAGTTATCAAGCTGACAGAAACTAGAATCGGTTCCTCCTAGAAGCTTGCGCTGCCTCAAAAAAGCAGTCGTAGCCAACATCAAAAATCGATACTGAGAAGCGAATTCGGGCGACACTCGGTCGAACGGGCCCATTCCACTAGGAGCCACTAGCACGCCTGGAATCGAGAACGCGGCAAGCGCGGCTTCCATCTCAGTTAGCTCTCCTAAAGTGCGATCCACCGCCTGAAAGTCCGATGCGACAGCATCAGCGTACGCGAGCATCTCTTGAGGCAGAGCGCGAATGCCTAGCAGGATCGTCTTTTCTTTGTAAGCGGCAAGCTGAGGATTCTTTGGAGCCACTGCGCGACGAGCCAACTCCTGAAGGTCGGCCAACGCGCGGAGCGTAGGAATCTGCGGAGCAAGCGCTTTGAGTCGCGGATCGGTAGCGACAGCCAACGCATAAAACTCCTCATGCTGACGGCAGTGCACGAGCTCATGCGCGAGAATCGCCACCAAATAGCGCGCGCTCTTGAACGCTGTCTGCTTGGGATCTAGCAACACGATCTGATTCAGGAGAGTACGCGCCGAGATATCTTCGCCCGTTTCGGTCTTGCCACCGATCGAGTGCACGCGAACTTCGCGGCATGCAGAGGCATCGAGCTGAAAGAGCTTGATCGAGGCGAGCACAGCTTCATCGAGCTTCTTCTTCGCGATAAGAGACTCGATCTCGCCCAGGTGCTTGGACGCCGCGAGAAGCGCCGGGTCCGGCGCGGTCACAGCACGAGCAACCGCTGCAAAAGCGACCAAAACGACTATCACCGCAGAAGCTCGGAGAACCGGAGTTTTGGCTAAGTTTCGAATCATGATGCGGTGATCTATGCGCAATATTGCATCATGTCAAACTATGGGTATTTTTTATGCTATTTTGATTTTATGCCGGAAATTTCATAACAAATTTGAGGCTCTTTTATTGACAAAAACACTTCGCTTTACTAACTCGTCAGCTACTCACGAACTCATTTACGGTGCTCTAATGACGGCTTTGATCTGGAGCGCTAGCTCGCTCGTGCAGCAAGATTTCTAATTGTCGCTAGCCGAATTTCAGCCAAGGACAAAGATGAGCCAAGGTCTTGTCGGAGTAGACAAGAATCTTGTGTGACTGCGCATCAGCGCGAAGTTCGTTCGTTGCAGCCTAATCGAACGAGATTTTTCTGAAAAAATGGCAGCTATAGCCATTGGGGTTCTTGGCTAGATATTTTTGGTGATAGTCCTCGGCCCGCCAAAAGTTGCCAGCTTTGGAGATCAAGATGGTCACCGGCTTTGATAGCTTGCCTCAAGGATGGGCAAGCAGCTCGATCATTTTCCGCGCACGGACTACTAATTGAGCTTCGAGAAATCGAGAGATCCGTGAAGCATGCTTCTCGGCTCTTGGCCAGATATGAGAAAAAACCGTTCTCGTCTCGCCCGTATGGCAACCATTGCAAGTACCCTCCGAGAAAAGACGTCGAGCCTCTTCAGAAAGTTCTTCTCTCCTCGAATAGAGCCAACGAAAGCTGTCTTCTTTGGCAAGAGAGGATCCAGCCAAAGTGTCTGCAGGTAAATGAAACCTACCTTCAAGAATCTCTCGTTCTTGGGCTCGGATCAGCTCGATCAACCGTTGCGAGCGCCTTTCGTCCTCTTGATAGCTAAGATCAGGCGTGTCAGTGAGCGGCCGCTGAATGAGCCATCCCTCATGACCCAATTCGAATTGACGAAACTCCCAAACATCGGCACCAAAAAAATCGTTCGTCCTTAATCTGAGAAAATTGTCCCGCACAAAAAGGTGCCTCGTAAGACTCTCGAGCTCCGCGTTGTACTCGGGTCCAAAACTCAAATCCTCCAAGCGATGAAAAGCCCTGGCCCATGACCCCGGATCGCTGGGGATCTTGAACTCAAAGATCACGAGAAACTCGACTCCGGCGCGATCATCCGGACGGACTCCACAATAAACGAGTCGAACCTCACCGAACGGAGCCTCTTTGTTCGCTATGTCTGGTCTGTAAACGATGGCCAGGAGGCGATACGGTGCCTCTGACATATCTAGGCGCGAACGCAGTTCTTTGGGCCAAAGCGATAGATACCGCTCCACGCGCCTAGGCGTTACCGGGAACCCATTGACCTCTGTTACCTCGCCCCAGAGATTCATCCAGCGCCGAAAGAACTCGCTTACACCCGCCGGCTTCCCCTGAGGAGCTAGCTCCTGCATGACTCCACCCAGACCCCATGGACCTGTCCCTTTGGCGCGCGCATCCTCGACGACACTCAAATCGCGAATCAATAGCGTCTTCTCGAATCGAGAATCAGCATGGAGCGCGTCCGCCCTCGCTTCGGAGGCGCCTGAGATCAAAAGAGAAAAAACACAAGCCAATAGCCAGGACATCGCTCATTGATTCCTAGTCTGGAGTGTCACTCGGACTTGCCCTTGTTGGTCGCTATCCGAGGTATTAGTCGTGATAATAATCGAGCCCTCTGCATAAGAAGTATGTTGAGAACCAAGATTTGCACTCGCGGTAGCTGTCACTTGAATCGCTATTTCTCCACCTGGCGCGACCCTTCCAGCTGCTTGCGAAACCTTAATCCACTTCTTGGAGGGTTTGAGTTGAAACTCGAGTACAGAATCGCCTTTGTTCTTAAGCGTTATCTGCTGTGGCTCCGAGTCGCGACCCTGGTGAGCCTTGAACTCCAAGAGGTCCGCAGACTTCTCTAGCTTGGGAGCCGGCCCATCAAAAAACCAGGACCTTTCGGATACCCAGTACTTGACTGGCATCGAGATCTCTTCTTGGTGCGCGACGGCCAAGGGACCTTCGGCAATCAGCTTGGCCTTAATTTTCAAACTACCTTCATATACTCCTGCAGCCAATCCCGGAAATGTGATCCGCAGATCATCTTCGTCATTGAGGTTGCCCAGTCCCGTCGTCGATACGAGATTTTGATTCTGAAAAGAGAGAGTAGCTTCGTACTCTATGAGTCCAGGATAAGGCAACTTCACACGAATACTGCGGTCGACGGCCTTTCCCTCTGAGGATACTGCAAAGATCGCAGCGTCCTTAGGGAATCTCAATAGCGACAGATCGAGATCCACCAGATCCATGTTGTCATAAATATTCTTTTCGGGAACAAGATCCTGAGAGTTCAGCAACGTGAAGAAGCTGTATTCTCCCGGAGCAACATGCGCGAAGCCAATATTATTGGAGTAGTAGTCCACCTGAATGTCGGAGTGGCTGGCTTCCTTTTCTGAGCTCCAGGAGACCGCAAACCATTCTTTCTCAGGATTTTCTGGGTCCGAGTTGCGGTTGTAATCCAGCAACGTAACTTGAGCAGTCTTAAAATTGATCACGCCAAAAAGTGCTCGAAGCTGATTGCTGGCAAACACAATATCAGAGCCGTTCGATCCACGCGCAATTGCCCTCAGTGAGTGGCTTAGATTGCCCCAACTCAGCTCGTTCGCATCGACGACTCGCGAGTAAAGATCATACTCACTTGGAGCTGCGGCAGCAGATGGTGCCGCAGTAGTCGCTGTAGTAGTCGTTTTCACGGTTTCCAAGAGCGGCGAGGAATGGACCACTTCGAAACGGCCAACTCGAATCAGATTTGGCGTATTGTCATAGCGATACCTGGGGCCAACTTCATGGATCGCCCAGTTTGGATTGATCACCCCACCGAGCCACCAATTCCGTTTGGGCAGGTTCAAAAGCAGTTGGTCGTACTTCAGCACGGCTTTTGCGCCAGGTTCGATCTGAATCGCAGAATTGAGATTGGGGAGGACAACAGCCTCGTGTGACTGATCTTCGGCAACAAGGAAAGGCTTGATGCGAAGGTCTCCTACGGCCGGAGCGCTGCCCACGTTCATCACTTCTATCTCAAACTGGATTCGCTTCTGCCCCTGCTCCGACTGAACTACGTTCACGCTGTTGAACTTGCCTGTCAAATTGGGAGTGGCTGCCAAAGCGAGCGCTGGAGCAGCGATAGTCAAAACGGAAAAAAGACATTTTACATAAACGGAGGATATGAGTTTCATGGTTTTTTAGGCTCCTGTGAAGCGAGTGGATCGCAAGGCGTCTCAAGGAGCCACTCCTTCTGCTTGAACTGTTCGTAATCTCGGAACTCGACCTTCAAACAATTGGCCAAGGCGATTCGCTCGTTAGGATTTAGCCGATCCATAACGGGTGCATTGGGACTTCCGCGATCCATGGGATTGAGGTGATAGCCATGCGGCATGGACTGGTCGACTAGGATCTTGAAGTCGATCAGGGAAGATTCAGTTCTCGTGTTCAGTGCACCGCGACCCGTGTTTCCGTGGCAGCTCGCGCAGTTCATCGCATCGCGAACAACTTGCCACCGGACCGCAGGCTCCTGCGTGAGTCTGTAGACGTTGTTGAGTCCGGGAGCGCGACCAAACATGTCGCGAACACTCACCTCTTCGCGGTTCTTATAACAACCGGGATAAGTGACGCCGTTCAGGACACCACCCATGATGAACTCTTTCTGGCGGGTAAGCGGCAAAATCTGCTCGGTCTCGCCCTCGCGCTTAATAGGTAGACGCAGGAGCGGAACTGTCAGCCCAAGAATCGGGCCAATCGCTTCGGGCACGAGAAATGGACGCTGCATAGCGGCCTCTTTGACGCCCCTCCAATCGACTACCTGCCCGCCAGCAGCACTTTCCATCGATTCATTCATTTCTCTGACCTTGAGCCACTCTTCGGGTGGCATCTGCCGCTCATTCTTACCATTCTCAAGTTTTCGGACATGGTAACCCAAAGGACTGATCGCTCGCAGGCCGTTTGGATGGCATGTATAGCAACCTCTCAAGTCTTCGGGCGGCTCCGGTCGCCATCGCTGCGCTGAGCGCTGATACCTTTGAAAATAGACTTCGCTCTTCTTCTCAGGGGTCGCGCGCGTAACCGCGATGATCGAGAATGTGCTGGGGGTACTCGGCGTATATTCGTAGCCACTCAGTTCCGTGGCCGAAAGAAGAGGAGTCTTCTGCGGAATCGGGTTCATCGCCTCGGCTTCATCATCGGCTGGAATCGGAAAATTAATGTAGCGATCGTAGTTCACCGGAGGGCTCAGCTGATCTCCGGGCACTCGAACCATCATGAGCGACGGAGTATGAAAATCGAATCCTCCGGAGTGCCGGCTTTTGTAGCGAACCACAGGCCAGTTCTTGGCCAGTGCAATCTGTTCGACGTTTGACTTGAGTACAATCGACGAGCCGTCTCCCCGATCCTGAATCAGCTCGGCGGGAGGCTGCTTGCGTTCGTCGTCCTTAGCGTGAGTATCCGCGCTCGATGACAAAATAGTCGTTTTAGCCTCGAGCATGGCTTCAATGCGAGACATGCATGCAGGAACCTGCTTCTTGGGAAAGCATGCTCGAATCTGCTCAAGCGGCGCCGCGGAAGAAGGCAAATCACCTCCTCCACTGGCCAATAGGTTTGCCAGGTTCTCTTGAAGCACTTGAAGACTAGGCCCTGTCATCTCACTCGGGCAAGTCAGCTCAAATGCAACAACTTGACTCGACTGCAGCATCAGAAAGGCAATCGTCGACCACCGCAACGCATGCATGTTTCTCTCCCCCTCATTCATGTGCGGGGCGTTTAACAATTGATGACTGGTTGCGTCAATACGTATCGATGCTTTTTGTTCGGGCCATGTAAAATATTGTTATTGTTTAATAATATACTCAGGAACCGTACGCAGCGAGCTTGCAACTCTAACTCAAAGCGCCCGGCCTAAGTATCCCATACCTTAAGCCACGCGTCGAAACGCGGCACTCTGCAAAACCCAAGACTTCCATCGCGCGCCACAAGATCAGAGCGCCCGCAAGAATCACATCCGCGCGCTTAAGCTCCATGCCCGGCAATTCGCAGCGCTCGAGCACCGTGCGCCATTTGAGCTCCTCAACCATGCGATGCACATCTCCTCGAGTGAGAGTGAGCGCATCGATTTTTTGGGCATCAAAATGAGGGAGCTGCAAATGCCAAGCAGCGAGCGAAGTCGCTGTCCCTGCCACAGCGACCAACTTAGACGAGTTCGGCAACCTCTCTCTCCACGGATTAAGCGAGGCAAGCATCGTATCGATCGCATCTTGGCAGGCCCAGAACTCAGTATCCGTGACTGGATCAGTTTTGAAAAATCGATCGGTAAAGCGAACGGAGCCAAGATCGAGACTCTGTCCTCCATCCACGGAGACAAGCTCTGTACTCCCGCCGCCAATGTCGATAACGGCCGCACTGTCAGCACTCATCCCCGGCAATAGCGCGCCCAAAAAAGTGCAGCGGGCTTCGTCATCCCCAGAGATGATGCGAAACCTAAAGCCCGTCTCCCTCGAGACGCGCTCGAAGAACTCCGCTCCATTGCGAGCATCGCGAGCCTGGCTCGTGGCCACGCAGACCGCTTGGTCGGCGCTGCCCCCCGCTGCTCGCAATATTTCTGCATAGCCCTTGAGGCAAGCAAGCGTCCGCTCCATTGCTTCCGGAGCCAGCTTTCGTTCCCGATCAACGCCCTGACCGAGCCTTACGATCGTCTGGTGATCCGAGAGCACTGCGAAAGGCGCACCCTGCCCGGGCCGCCCTTCATCCACCACCAGCATGAGGCAAGTGTTGGTCCCAAGATCGATCGACGCCCTGACCTTGTTCATCAAGAAGTTAGTCTACTTTCTTGCCCGTAGCGGCACCGAGCTGCACCTTGAGCTTGTAGATCTCCTTATCCTGAGCATCAGCTTTCTCTTTCCAATACTTCACTTCCTGTTCAAGCTCAGCGATCTTCTTGGCGCGCTCATGCGCAGTCGAGTAGTAGCCCTCGGAAAACGTCTCAGACTCTGGGCTAAAGGTGCCGACACGAGTTTCGCCATCAACGATACCCTTGACACGATACTGGCCATCATCGGTCTTCTCAGCTTCGATCACTTGCACGTCATGTGATTTTCCGGGATAGGCCTTATCCTGCCAATAACGAGCTGCGTTTTCTTTCGCTCTGTTCTTAATCTTCTCAGACGAGCAACCTGTGCCACCCACTACAACAGCGATAGCCACTACACTGATCTTCATTAGAGAAATGCGCATGAGAAACCCCTTTCAAAATTTAAACCTGCATTAATGAAAAAATTTCTTCCCCAAATCCTCAACCGTCTTCTGAACAGCTGGAGGTGCTGATTTCGGAATCACTTGCTGGATCTTGTTTTGAACTTCAGCCTTTGCTTTCGCACCTACAGCAGCCGCTACGTTGTTCAGGGCGACCTTCGCCAAGTACTCCGGCACCTCCGTGTAAGAGTAGCAAGGAGCCAGGCACGTGCACCCTGCGCTCACCACGAACTTCACGGGGCCATTGCCCTCAGCCAATATGTGATCGACCTTCACGCCTGCCTGCTCAACAGAGATGTCGCGCGCCTTAAGCAGGTTGAAGGTATCAATGACTTCCCACCTGGTCTTGAGTGCAAAGTCCTTAAGGCCCACATCGGTATCACCTTTGAGATCAATGCCATTGTTTGGCGCAGCTTTGGTGGCAAAATCCGGAGCCTTGAAATGACCATTCTCAATCGTAAAGGTCGAAGAAATCAGCTCGTACTTGGATTCTTTGCCGCCAGGCATGCCTACACTCTTGCCTTTCGCTTGGGGGACTTTCTCAGCGACGCGCTCAATGCCCTTGTTGACAGCTTCAGAGGCCATCTTGCCAACGTCGATCGTTCCAAAGGTTGCGTCCTTAACGGCCATCTTGCCCTTGGCCTTGAGATTGGACTTAGCAGCTTCCGAATTGAAGCTCGCACCCTGACCGCCCAGCTCAAAGTGAGCTACGCCGACCACGGTGTTTTTGAACATGGCCACGTTCGCCTTGACGGCCTCACGCAGATCCATGTGCTCAACAGCGGTGCTAAATGTATAGGTCGGCGTCTTGGGTTTGAGGTTCGATGCGAAATTGGCCTTAACCACGCCATTCCACATCTTGAAAGCAAAGCCATCGAGGCCAGCCGTCAAATCACGAAAATAGAGCTTACCCACCATATCGTTCATGGCGATGCCCTTGGCTTTGAGCATTTTGATGTTGAAGTTCATCACCGCAGCAGCACCCGCTGCCGCTGGGTTGGAGCGCAGAGGCTCAAGAAGCGCATCGGTATCTTCGGCAGCAGCTGAGGCTCCGCCTTTTGCAGCCGTTGCGGAACTTTTCGCAGCGCCGCCGACTGCTGGAGCATCCCCACCACTAGCCACCGGGGCTGCGGCAGTCGCTGCCCCCGCCGGAGGCGGTGGAGGCCAGTTGATCAGCTGGTCGAGATCCATGCCCGAAGAGGTGAGCTCGAGGTTGACCTGAGGCTTAGTGAAAGACGCCATCTTGCCTTTGAGCTGCATCTCGTTGCCGGGAGCCTTCATCGTCACGAGCAGGCTTTCGATTTGATCGGTCAGGATGTTAATGGCCACATCGAAGCGAGGCTGTGCCTTGAGGTCACCAGCCTTTGCGGTCAAGCCCTTGATGGCAAACTTCGCTTCGTACAACAACTTGTCTGAAGGACCTTTTGCTTTAGCATCGAGCTTTGCGGTACCGCCCAACTCATAGGCCTTGAGCATCGGGATGAGCTCGTTCCACGGCTTGAGATCAATCTCATTTGAGCTCATGACGAAATTGACGTTAGGAGGAGGAACATAGCCGCCTGGCGTCGCAGGCTGAGCACCCAATTGAGTAATCGCGCCGCTCGATTTAATCTCAGCATTGAAGAACTTAAAGTTCATCTTGTCGATCTTAGCTTCCTTCTCGGAGGCTTGAACCGCGATGTCAGCGTTGGCGGCAACACCTTTCTTTTTCTCGAACGCGCCGCCGGCAGAGATCTCAAGTCCATCCAGATCAATCTTGGCATCCAAAATCAGGCGATCGAACGCATTGTTGACGAGCTCCGGTTTCGCATTCGCAGTGAGGCGAGCAGGGCCTTTCACGCTCAAAGTCTTGCCCATGGTTGTATCCAAGTCAGCCCAAAGCTCGATCTTAGAGGTGCGAGAAAGCGAGATATCTCGCATGACGAGATTGAAATCCTTGACTACTGAAGAAAGGCCGGTGGCCTCGTCTTTATAAGTGAGGAGCGCGTTCCTCAGCTCAACGCCCACTCGAGCGAGCGCAACAAATCCCGGGATCTGCGGAGCCTCCGCAGTCGCATTGCCAGAAGGCTTACCAGACGGAGGAGTTGCACCGCTTGGAGTGCCCCCAGCCGGCACTTCAGCAGGCTTCATGAGGCTCATCACGTTGAGTTTGCCAGCCTTGTTTTTGATCACCAAAACCTCCGGGTGATCCATCTTGAAGACCAGCTCGGGCGCACCGCTAAACATCGAAGCGAACGGCACGTGAATAAAAGCATCCTTCACAGACACGACTTTGCGTCCCGAGTTATCCGCCAGAGAAAGCCCGCCCACATCGACGCGGATCTGTCCCCACAGAGAAAGCTTGAGTTTGCCCAACTCGAGCTTGCCGTTGATCTTCTCGTTGGCCGCCTTCACGATATCGGGTCGAAACTTATCGACGTCGACAACGAGCGGAACAATGATCGCCGCAGCGACGATCAAAAGCAGTAGCCCACCCAACACTAGTGACAGGATCTTGATGGTTTTTTTCATGAGAGCAGCCTTTTCTTGATGAGTTCCTGTAGCAACGCGGGATTCGCTTTGCCACCCGATTGTTTCATAACCTGACCAACGAAGAAGCCGATCAGCTTCTCCTTGCCGGATTTAAACTCGGCAACTTGCGAGGGATGGTCTTGAATCACTTTATCGATGAGCGGATCGAGCGCTGAAGTATCGCTGACTTGCTTGAGTCCGAGCTTGTCGACGATTGCGCTCACGGAATCGCCGGACTTCCACGCTTGAGAAATGGCAGCTTTCGCGCCACCACTCGAAATCGTTTGCTCGGAAGCAAGCTTCGCAACTTCTGCCAAATGCGTCGGTGTGAGCTTGCTTTGGGCGAGGTCCACGCCCTCTTCGTTGATGAGGCGATTCACTTCGCCGCCGAGATAGTTTGCGATTGGCTTCGCTAGCGTCTGAGCCGCGGCATCCAAAATCTGAAGCGCCTTCTCGAAAAACTCTGAGAGCTGAACGGAGTACGCGATCAACCCGGCGTCGTACGCGCTCAATCCAAGCTCGCTCATGTAGCGGACCTTTTTGCGCGCAGGAAGCTCCGGCATAGATTGGCGCAGTTTCTCGATGGTGCTATCCGCGATCCTGATCGTCACGAGATCCGGATCCGGGAAATAGCGGTAGTCCTGCGCTTCCTCTTTGGAGCGCATCGAAGCAGTTGCGTTTCGAGCCGCATCGTAAGTGCGAGTCTCTTGCACGACCTTGCCGCCTGCCTTGACGATCTCAATCTGACGAGCAATCTCGTACTCGATGGCTTTCTCGACAAATCGAAACGAATTGACGTTCTTGATCTCAGCTCGCGTCCCAAGCTTCTGCGATCCGCGGGGCATGACGCTCACATTGGCGTCGCAGCGAAAATTACCGTTCTGCATATTGCCGTCGCAAATTCTGAGCGAAGTCACAATCGCGCGCAAACTACGCAGGTAGGCGCCCGCCTCTTGAGCAGACTTGAGCGCGGGCCGGCTCACGATCTCGATCAGGGGCGTGCCCGCGCGGTTGAGGTTCACGAGCGAGCAACCCGAGAGATGCACGTTCTTGCCAGCGTCTTCTTCGAGGTGGATGCGTTCAATGCCGATGGTTCTCGAGGCGGCGCCTTCGACCTCGATCTCAAGAGCACCATCGCTGCAGATCGGCTGGTCGTATTGGCTGATCTGATAGCCCTTGGGAAGATCCGGGTAAAAGTAGTTCTTGCGAGCAAACACGTTGCGCGGATTGATACGACAGCCAGTTGCGAGTCCTGCCTTAATGGCGAACTCAACGGCCTGGGCGTTGAGCACCGGCAACGTTCCTGGATGTCCTACGCAGATCGGGCAGGTATTGGAGTTAGGGGCAAGATCCCCAGTATTGACGTCCTCAGCGACACGAGCGCGGCAGGAGCAAAAAATCTTGGTTTCGGTCGAAAGCTGGCAGTGCACCTCGAGGCCGATGACGGCTTCAAAATCGCCGTAAACCATTTAGGCCCTCTCCTTCTCGAAGGCATGCGCGACAGCGAGCATCTTCTCCTCAGCAAATGCAGGCGCCATGATTTGCAAGCCGATCGGGAGTCCCTGGTCCGCACCTGACTCCGCCACACCACACGGAAGGCTCATCGCGGGGATGCCTGCGAGGTTAGCGGGGATCGTGAACAAGTCGTTGAGGTACATTTGAAGCGGGTCGCTCGCTTTTTCGCCGAGTTTAAATGCCGGCGTGGTCGACACGGGACTCATGATGAGATCAACCTTTTGAAAGGCTTGCGTGAAATCTTGCTGAATCAATCGCCTGACCTGACAAGCCCGCTTGTAATAGGCGTCCGCATAGCCCGATGAGAGCGCGAAAGTTCCGAGAATAATCCTGCGCTTCACTTCAGGGCCAAAACCTGCGCGTACCTTCTTGTAGAAGCTAAGCAGATCGCCCGCTTCTGCCGCTTCGGGTGGACGCACGCCGAATCTCACACCATCGAACCTCGCGAGATTGCTCGATGCCTCACTCACCGCGACGACGTAATACACAGCGATTGCATACTTTGAGTGGGGCAAACTCACTGGCACAAGCGTCGCGCCTTGAGACTCAAACCACTTCAACGCGCCACGAACGGCTTTGTCCACATCGGGAGACAAGCCACCGGCAAAAAACTCATCCGGCACTCCGATTCGAAATTTCTTAAAATCTGGTGCCGTTGCCAGTGTTGCGGCACACCTCGTCGCCTGCCCACGCCCTGGACCTGCGACGCTCGTCGAGTCCAGCGGATCATGCCCCGTCATCACATCCAGCAAAATCGCAGCATCCTCTACTGACTGCGCGAGTGGGCCGATCTGATCGAGACTCGAAGCAAATGCGACGAGCCCGTAGCGACTAATACGACCATAGGTCGGCTTCACGCCTACAACGCCGCAATAGGCCGCAGGCAACCGGATCGATCCACCCGTGTCAGAACCGAGCGATGCTTGGCAAAACCCCGCGCGCACGGATACTGCTGACCCCCCACTCGATCCACCCGGGACACGGTCTGGATGAGTGGGATGCTTTACAGACCCAAACGCAGAGTTCTCGTTGGATCCACCCATCGCGAACTCGTCGAGGTTGAGCTTCGCAAGCGAGATCGCACCCGCGCTCTCGAGTCGCGCAACTGCAGTCGACGTGTAAGGAGGTAGGTAGTTTTCGAGAACTCTGGAGGCGCAGGTCGTCCGAACCCCCTCGATCACGAGATTGTCTTTGATACCGAGAGGGATTCCAAAAAGAGGTTTCTTCGCGCGCGGAACTTTACCGCCAGCTTTGAGCTCTGCAGTGGCAGCCTCTGCTTGCTTGAGCGCTCGATCGTCACACGATCTCAACACGGAGTTTGTCGTATCCTTGTGAGCGAGGTCCAGCCAAGTCCGCGTGAGTTCAAGGGGTGTGGTTCGCCCCTGATCAAAGGCGTCGTGAATCTCGCGAATCGTATGGTAGCGAGGAGGTGCCGTCATCGTTAGAGAATTTGCGGCACCTTGTAGCCGTCTTGCAATACGTCTGGACCGCAGCTGAGCACCTTAGGCTTACCCTCCGCATCCAACTCCGTCGGACGGATCACATCGGGCCTGAGCGGTGTATCCAATTCAAAGGGATGCGTCAGCGGTTCGAGCTGAGTGACGTCCACGCTTTGAAGCTGGTCGACGTACTGAATGATCTCTCCCAGTTGCGGAGTGAAAATCTTCACTTCCAACTCGGAAAGTTCAAGTCGCGCAAGCTGCGCTACGCGTCGCGTTAGGTCTTCGTTGATTTGCACCATCTGGAGGGCTCGAGCTTAGTCAAAGTGGGAGGGATTTGAAAGAGGAAGCGGGCCGAAACAGTAACTTATCTCGGCAAGTCATGCCCACATGCCCACACATCTTGCGCTGACCGCGGATGAGCATCCAGCATAGACAAACGCATAGCGGAA
>CAZGCK010000079.1:0-17169 GCA_964524175.1 uncultured Bacteriovoracaceae bacterium
CTTGACGCCAAGCCGCATCGAGTGGCATCAGTTTGAGATGCCTGGCCTTTTTGTGACTTTTGAAGGAACCGAGGGCGCCGGAAAATCCACCCTCATCCGAGCCGTGGCCGACCAGCTTCCTCGAACTAAGACAGTGGTAACTCGCGAACCGGGCGGGACGGAAGTCGCTGAGCGCATCCGACTCGTTATTCTGGAAGAGGCCATGGACCCCTGGACCGAGCTCTTCCTTTACGAAGCGGCGCGCGCTGAACATTTAGCCAAGACCGTGAGACCTGCCTTGCAACAGGGCAAAATCGTCCTTTGCGATCGATTTACGGATTCAACGCTCGCTTACCAGTCCTTTGCGCGAGGACTTCCTTGGAAAAAAGTCGAGTCCCTCAACCAGATCGCCACTCAGGGAATCGAGCCCGACCTCACCATTCTTCTCGATATCGATCCCGCTGAGGGCTTAAAGCGCGCTCGCGACCGCAACCGATTTGAAGAAGAAGGCGTCGCCTTCCAGAAGAAGGTGCGGCAAGGATTTATCAAGGCGCGAAGACTATCGCCCAAGCGATGGGTAACCCTCCAAGCCTCGTCTGGGACGCCAGAAGAGTTGGCCAATTACGTGATCGCAGAAATCGAAAAAAGAAAGAAAGGGCGCTCCCGTGGCTAGCCGCAAGTCTCCTGCTCCTGCCTTAGAGACTCCGGGCATCTTGCCCCTTCCAGATGCATTGCTCGAGCATCACAAAACGACTTTGAGCGGACCGATCAGCGAGTGGGCCAAGCAGAATCGGATCCCCCCCGTGCTCTTGCTCACCGGCACCTCCGGTTGCGGCAAGCGAAACGTGGGCTATTGGCTGGCACAATGGATTTTATGTGAAAGAGGGCCCTTCGCCACCGCTCCTGCACTCGATCATTCTGAACCCGATCATTCTGAGATGGATATGTTTGGTGGAAGCTTAGGCATCGAGCCTACCGCTTCCGAACCCGCACCCACGGAGAAACGACTCACTCCCTGCGGAGAATGCCCTAGCTGCCTGCGAGCTACCCACAGCACTTGGGTAGACTTCAGCGAAGTGCTTGCGGAGAACTCCGATGGTGAAGCCACCACAAGCGGCGGCACTCTTAAAGTCGATCAGTTTCGCGAGCTCAAGTCCAAGCTCGGATTTGGGGCTCACCAGGGCGCCTATCGCATTATTTTGATCCCCAACGCTGACCGAATGACGGTTCAGGCCGCCAACTCCATGCTGAAGCTCCTCGAAGAGCCGCCCCGTGGATGGATCTTTTTTCTAACGGCAAGCGATCCGACGCTGGTGCTTCCGACGATTCTTTCGCGATGCCAGCAACTCAGGCTCAAACCTCTCTCGACTGAGACAATCGAGCAGTTGCTCGAGGCCGACCTTGCGCTCGCCAAAGATCCCAAGCGCCGCCAAGTCTGCGCTCGCCTGGCACAAGGCAGCTGGAGCCGCGCCCTAAGTCTCGCTCGTGACGAGGCATGGGACCAAAGGCAGACGATTTTTGGCTTTGTTCAGGATCCGGGGTCTCAACTCAATGCCCTAGTGGATTGGGCGGCCCTCGCACCCGCCAACTTCGATCTGCTCATCGATCAGCTCGAGCAAGTCGCTGGCGAGTTGATTCGCTTCAGTATCGCCGAGGACCCTTCTTGTTACGCATGGATCAACAGTGACGGCGCAGGAGCATTGTCCGCACACGCACAAGCCATGACTCGTAAGCCAGGAGGTATCGAATCAGCGCGGCACTTCTGGACCGAGCGCGCCGAACGCTTGGCTCGTGCACGACGCGAGGCACTTGCTCCTTTGAACCGAAAAATCCTGGTTCAGGATCTCTTGATCCCCTGGCTGAGGGCCTGAGCCGTGATCTCCATCCAAAGCCTGGGCAAGCAGTTCGCGGGCCAATGGGTGTTTCGGGGAGTGAATCTCCAAATAGCTCCCAAAGAGTCAGTGGCGCTGGTCGGGCCATCGGGTGGCGGTAAGAGCGTCCTTCTCAAAACCGTCGCGGGCCTTCTCGTGGCCGACGAGGGAAAAGTCGTCCTAAACTCCAAGAACGTCGGCATGCTCTTCCAAAAAAATGCCCTCTTTGACTCTTTCACTTGCGAAGAAAACCTGCTTTTTCCTTTGCGAGAGAGAAAGGGCCTGACTGGAGCGCCTGCCAAGGACCGCGCTGCCCAGTTCTTAAAAGCCGTCGGGCTCAAGGGCAACGAGAACCTCTTTCCTGACGAGATCTCGGGCGGTATGCAAAAGCGCTTAGGCATCGCGCGCGCCCTGATCGTCGAGCCCGAGATTTTGCTCTACGACGAGCCAACGGCCGGGCTCGACCCTATCACTTCACGCACGATCGCGGACCTGATCCGCGAGCTGCGAGCCCAGTCGGGCACCACGCTCCTTACCGTGACCAACGACATGCAGCGAGCCTATCAGATCGGCGACCGCGTCTGCCTGCTTGCTCAAGGCAAACTCATCGAAGGCGGCACGCCCGAGCAGGTGCAAAACACGCAGGATCCAGCGATAAGGCAATTCATCTACGGTCTCAAGCAAGGGCCTCTCACTTCGGGCCTCGCATGATCAGATTCGAAGGAGTCAGCAAGTCTTTCGGGCCCAAGCACATACTCCGCAACCTAACTTTTGAAGTCGCCACTGGAGAGATTCTCTTCATCCTGGGCAAAAGCGGCATGGGCAAGTCCGTCACGCTCAAGCATATCGTGGGGGTTTTAAAACCTGACTCGGGCCGCGTCTACGTTGACAACAAAGACGTGACAGTGATGAACGACACCCAGCTCGCTGATGTGAGACGCACTTGCGGGATGGTTTTTCAGCATCCTGCCCTGCTCGACTCGCTCACGATCTATCAGAACGTATCGTTTGGCTTGCGCACGCCTCAGTACACCCGTTCGCTGCCAAGACCTCTAACGGAGGACGAAATTCGCGCGCGCGTGATCGAGAAGCTGGCGCTCGTCAACCTCGGCCCTGACCTCCTCGAGCGGATGCCGACCGAGATCTCCTACGGGATGCAAAAACGCGTATCGCTGGCTCGCACTTTAGCGCCCGCCCCGACTTATTTGCTTTTTGACGAGCCCACGACAGGCCTCGACCCAATTACCACCAACGCGGTCAATGACTTGATCTTTGAGCTCTCGCGCAGGCTTAAGGTGACAAGCGTTGTCGTTTCGCACGATATGGCATGTGCCCTTAAGATCGCAGATCGCATCCTGGTTCTGGATCAAGGTGGAATTTTGGCCCTCCAAACCGTACCCGAGATCAAGCGCTCGAGAGAGCCTCTCATCCGAGACTTCTTGTCTGAAACCCTCGCGCTCTTGCCCCCCGAAGAAAGAGGATTGGACGCCCCATGAGCTTTGCGATCAACCTACTGCATGAACTCGGCGGCATCGCGATCTTCTACAATAAGATCTGGGGCACATTTTGGCGCACCCGAGGCAACTTCAAGCCCATCATGGAGCAGATCGCCTACGTCTGCTACCGATCGCTGCCGACTGTTGCGTTTGCCGGAGTCTTCGTCGGGGCGATTCTCGTGCTTCAGTTCAATCAGATCCTGGCTCAATACGATGCTCAAAGCTTCTTGGGCGGCCTCAACACCTCAAGCGTCGTGCGCGAAGTCGGGCCTCTGATCATCTCTTTTTTGTTGGCCGGCAAGATCGGCGCCTACACTGCCGCTGAGCTCGGCACGATGCGAGTCACCGAGCAAATCGACGCCATCGAGTGCTTGGGCACCAATCCAATTCAATACCTCATCGTCCCCCGCTTCGTAGGCATCGTGATCTCGAGCCTCATCTTGCTCGTCATCGGCCTGCTCATCTCTGTGGCCGGCTCTATGTTGGTCGCCACTGTTCTTTGCGGTATCAACCCACTTCAATATGCGGTGAGCATCCCGCGTTTTACCGATGGTTGGACAATCGCCGGCGGGATGTTCAAGTCCCTGGTCTACGGCCACATCGTTGCAGGCGTCGCCTGCCACCGCGGCTTCACAGCCTCCGGAGGCGCGCGAGGCGTGGGCAAAGCGGTGACGTTGGCAGCTGTTTACACCAACTTCTACATCGTCATTGCCAACTTCATCACGAGCCAGATCATGGACCGCGTCACCGAATTTGGGCGCGCATGGCTGGGGGGCTAAAGATGAAAACACAGAGCATGACGGCGATCATCACTGAGCAGCTTCACACCTTTCAAGAAATCGCCGAGCTTTTCTTGAAGGTCTCGGCCCGCGCTCTCAACCCATCACAATGGCGTGCGCACGAGATCATCGAGAGCATCGTCAAAGTCGGCATTGGCAGCCTGCCGATCATCACGGTTGCAACGGGTTTTGCAGGACTCGTCGTCACCAACGAGATCGCCTGGCACATGGATCACGCGCTCCATACCGTGAGCATGATCCCAGGATTTACCGGACAGTTCATCCTCCGGGAGCTCGGCATCGCAATCCCCGCTCTCCTGCTCGTCGCAAAGGTAGGCGCCTCGATCACCGCCGAAGTCGGCTCAATGAAGGTGACTGAACAGCTGGACGCCCTGAAGCTTCTGGGCATCGATACGATCAACTACCTCGTTCTGCCTCGCTTCATCGCCTCGATCCTGTCGACGATGTGTCTCGTGCTGATCGCGAGCGCAATCACGTTGGGATGCGCGCTATTGATTGCCACCACCCACTATGGATTTGGGGTGGATGAGTACCTCAATGCGCTGAGGCACTTTGTGGGATTTAAAGACTTCCTCTGCGCGATAGTCAAAGGCTGCGTATACGGAGCCGTTATCCCGATCATCTCCTGCGTTTATGGCTTTCGCTGCAAAGGCGGCGCTGAGGGAGTGGGCACAGCAACCACCAACTCCGTGGTGACTTCGACGATCGCGGTGATCTCGCTGGACTTCGTGCTGACTTATTTTTTTACGATGGTTCTCTAGCAATACGCGCGCTATGGGCCCCCCCGCTCGGGGGAACAGGAGGGCCCGGGGAATGTCTTTCACTTTCCGGGGGGAATGTGGAAGCGGCCGAGTATTTACAGCGCAGTGCGTCACGAAGCAATATCAAAAGTTCACTCCTGAAAGGCCTGAATAGGGCTTCTATTTCATCGGGTTAAATTACCTTAAACTGGCCTCCCTCCCTGTTGAAGTTGATCCAAAGAGTGGAACAAAATCTGCGAAAAGCTCCTTTAATAACATCCAATATCGACGGCTCCCCATTCAGAGGAGGGACCTTTGTTGGGAAGAATCCTAAAATTTTTAACCTCATAGACAGGTTACTGCGCTAAATCAGCGCTAACGCTCAGGAATTGACCTACGCCTTCGTCACTAGCAACAGGCTAGGGAGGCAGTTTCAGGGAGGCAGTTTCAGAGAGGCCATTTCTAATTTGCCTCATTCGATCTATGTCCTAGCCTGATTCTCTCAACTCCGGGTACGGTTGAATAGAATGATATTTCATCACAAAACGCAGCTAACCCATCAACTTAATTGACGCTTTGCGTCTTATGACATAAGAAAAAACTATCATGCCTTTTAAGCTATCCAACGAAGCCAAAGTCGGCGGACTGATCCTCGCAACGGCCCTCGTCGCGGTCGCCTTTGCCTGGGTCATTGGTATCCAAAATCCGTTTAATCAGTCAGTCTCGTACTACGTGACTTACAACTTCGCTGGAGGCATCGAAGTCGGATCTCCGGTGCGGGTATCGGGCATCAAAGTGGGCAAGGTCGAGCGCATCGACTTCTTCGTGCCTCAGGATCCCTCGACCGTGGCTCTCAAAGAGCCCGGCTCCGACGACGAAAACGGCAAAGCCATCGCGCCGCTTCGCCTGAAGATCTCGGTTCGCAAAGACGCCGCTCTGGGCGTGCGCGAGGACAGTCGTTTTTATATCAACCTCGCAGGCATCATCGGCGAACGTTACATCGAAGTGACCCCAGGACGCCTCAAGTCCCCCGCACTCAAGGCGGGTCAAACCGTTGCCGGCGTGGATCCTCCCCGCATCGACCAGCTGATCTCACAAAGCTTCGATCTAGCCGGAAAAATCAAAGAGATCATCGACGAGAACAAGGGCGACATCACCCGCTCGATCGACCTGCTCTATAAGCTCAGTGGCAATCTCAATAAGACGCTCGAATGGGTGGATAAGAGCAAGGTTTTCAAAACTGATCTCTCGAAGCTCATCGAAAACCTGATCCAGATCACGACCGACATCCGCATTATTACGGATAAGACCCACTCGCCAGAAGGCGAAAAAACCCTTAAGCTCTTGCACGAACTACTGATGAGACTTGAGCCTTTGGATGCGAAAGCGATCCGCACGTTCTTGCAAAAAGAAGGCGTCAAAGTTCAAATTTTCTAAGGAGCCTCAAAATATGATTCGTCCATTTCTCGCCTCCCTCGCCCTGTTTGCCATGATTAGTTCGCTAGGCGCTCTTGCCGTTCTCGCCAATGATGCGACACCATCTACTAGTCATCCGACGCTCGATAAGGTTCAGTCCGAGGCCCGCGCTACCGCCAAGAAAGGCAAAGCAGTTCGGCAGAAGGCCCTTGAAGGGAAGAAAAAAGCCCAAGCCCACGCAGACGCCGGACAAGATGCCGCACGTCAGGCTGAAGCAAAGCTCAAGGCTTCGGCGACGAGCGGTGCGCAATCAGTTTCTCCGACCGCTCCCGCAATCCCTCCAGCACCCAAGATGCCTGAAGCTCCCGCTGTTCCCTCCTTTCACTGAGCCGTATCCCTTTAAATTCATTGGATATTTAAAGGGCCCGAATGATTCAAATAATTTGATTAAATTAGTCAACATTATGTGATATAAACTGCCTCGGCGGGTTTGGCTGGAGGCAGCCAATGTTAGTTCTGGGAAGAGTACAATTAGGTTTTCGACTTGCGGTTCTCATCGCAGGACTGTCGTCCACAGTGGCGATGGCAGCCTCTTTTTCGCCCGATGAGACGCCCCCGATCCCCAAGGATCCACGTCAGGTGGAATCCTCGCGACCGATCGACTCACGAAGATCTGCCAACCCGCACCTCAAGTCTCGAATCGCTCCGCCTTATCTTCCGAGCACGGTGAAGACGACACTCACCCCTGTGAGTCCAAGAACCTATCCTCACTCCTCACCTGCTCAGTCAGAAACTCAAAGTGATGCGACTCCTCGAATCGCTCCGCCTTTTCTTCCGAGCACGGTGAAGACGACGCTCAGCCCCGTGAGTCCAAGAACCTATCCTCACTCCTCACCTGCTCAGTCAGAAACTCAAAGTGATGCGACTCCTCGAATCGCTCCGCCTTATCTTCCGAGCACGGTAAAGGCGACGCTCACCCCCGTCGGTCCACGCCACACGCGCGCAGCCGGACGCATCGGAGTGACGTTCACCTCCAGCGACGACGGAACTTCGAGATACACTCGCTACAATCGCACTCAGTACACAGAACGCCGCTCCGTTCATCGCTCAGGAAGCAGAAACTACTACGTTTCAAGACGCTCCTGTGACTTCGATGGCTATCGTTACGAGCGCAACTTTAGATTTCAGTCCTGGGGTACGCTGGGGTTTTGGGCTTATTACCCCACTCGCTACTATCCAACCCCTTACTACAGCTACCTCTACAATCCTTGGGCCGCGTCTGGGTATCGGGCACCCATCATCCATCACAACACATGGTGGGGAGGCTATCAGTGGCGGACTCTCTGGTGGGAAAACCGCGTGAACTACGGCTTCTATTGGAACTGGTACACGACCTACCCTTCGTTCTCCTACCTTTCGGTCGACTTTCTTTTCTCCGAGCTGATGGAAGCGCGCTATCGTCGCTTGCAATACGCCAATGCGCTGGACCAAGTGTGGTCCTACAACGCCCCTGCCGCCGAACTCGCGCGACTCCAGCAAGAGTTCGCAAATTATAAAGAAGAGTACCGTCTCCAACGCGAGCAAGCGCTCTTGGATCTTCAAAAAGAAAAACCCATTCTGGCTAACGAAGCTCTGTCGCGCGCAAGGCATCGCTTTGTCGTCAACGAAGCGCTCGACGCGACATCTGTCGACGAGCAAGGCAATGACCAAGGCGTTTGCGCATTGACTGAGACCGATATGATCGAACGAGACGCAAATCACCCGATCGTTGAGGGACAACCCTTTGCAGTCATGCGCGTCCTAGCCAGCATGCGCGGCGACTGCTCACGAGGCCAATTGGTTCTCGTATCGATTCCGCAGCTTCAGGCAATGGAAGACTACGCTCAAGGTCGCACCGAAGAAGCTGCCACTAAACTTCAATCGGCTCCAGGAGCACAGAGGTTCCAATGAAAACTAAAATCTCTTTTGGCATCGCAATCATGCTTGTCGCTCTTTCAAGCTTTGTCATCACGGGTTGCGCGAAAAAGCCCCCGGTCCCCGCTCCTCCGCCTCCCGGTCAAATCCCGCTTCCCACGCAGGGAGCTCCGGTGACTCCTGGCACACCGACTCCGGCGCCACAGGTCCCGGCTACACCCGGACCCGTGTCCAACCATCCTGCTTGGCGAGACCTGGTCGTCGTTTCTGAACTCATTTCTGGATTCTACGTCGACGAGTACGGCAACGAAGGCTACGACTGCGTCCTCTCGTCAGGGGACCTCGTTCATCTCGCTCAAAGCGTGCCGGACTCAGGCAGATACACGGTAAAAGTCGTTACCGCTCTGCACGACAATTGCGCAGCCGGCAACTTCGTCAACGTCGATGCAGACGAGCTGTTTCCAAACGGACGGAACTAGCCCCGCTTCTTCCAAGCGGATCTGCGATCCAGCTCAGCCTGCAAACGCGCGAGCTCAGCCTTTGCCTCTGACTCATTCATGCCGCGCTCCTCTGCCCAAGCTTGAGCCAGCGCTTCGGCCCAGGGAAGCCCATGGTCGGCGCGCGAAGCATAGAGCGGTATGCGTCGGAGATAAAAGTCCTCAAGATGCATCACCATCTCGGAGCGAATGGAGTGACGAAGCTGAGCGACGAGTTGAGGAAACCCCGCAGGATCGCCCGAGGACTGGGTAACTTTAGCAGCACTTAAAACTGACAGCGCTTCGGCGCCGTAACGTGAAAGCAACTCTTCAGGAATCGGCACTCCCTTGCTTGCCGCTTCTTGGCGGCAAAACTCGATTGCCCGGGCTGTAGCCCGCGGATTCACTGCCGCCTTAGTGCCCGAACGGCCAATTGGAGGCAATCCAGGACTCTTTCCGGAGCGCGCATCTTTTTTCCAAGCCTTGAGAGTGTAATCAACAATCTCTTCGGCCATCTTGCGATGAGTGGTGTACTTGCCACCCGCAACGACAACCGATCCACCGGGCCCCATTCCAATATGATGCTCGCGGCTTACTTTCTGAAGCGAGGCACTCGCGCTAGGCTGAGAGCCTTGAGCCTCTTTGCCCTCGCTCACTGTCGGAACGACTGATCCCATGAGCGGGCGCACACCCACATAGGCGCTTAGGATATCCGAATGTTTGAGAGCTAGATCAGGAAAATATCGATTCAAAAGGGACATGATGTACTCCACGTCCTCTGGATCCACGGCCGCCTCGTCAGGCTCTTTTGGAGTCGGGCCATCGGTCGTCCCGACGATCACGACACCAGTACCTAAATCGGGACGGGGGATAACAAAAGAGACTCGTCCATCTTCAGGTCGGACCATCACGACGGCGCCCGGAAGCGGGATTCTCTTAAGATCAAATATCAGATGCACGCCTTTGCTGGGATTCAGCCAATGGCGCCACTGAGGAGAGAGGCGCCCACCGACTTGATCGGTCCAAGGCCCCGCGCAGACCACCACCCGATGAGCCTTGAGATCAATGAGCTCCGAATCAGACTCCAGGTCCTTGACCCTGAATCCGATGATGCGGGCATCCGCGTCCTTCTGCTCATTCCAAATCGGAGAAACCGCCTCGCAATAATTGGCGATCGCAGCGCCGGCGGTATGAGCCGAGCGCAAGGTCTCCACCGCCAACACGTCATCCCACATCGACGCGTCGTAGTAGCTAAAACCACCCTTTAGACCGGACTGCCGGACAAAAGGCACTAGCTGGGTGAACTCTTTTGCCGAAAGCATCTTATGAGAGCCAGGCGTGCGAAAAAGCGCGAGCAGATCGTAGAGCCAGAGCCCCATGCTCAAAATCGCCTTACCATTCGAATCGCCCTCATACACGGGCAGGTAAAACGGGAGCGGCCGAACCATGTGAGGCACGGTCTTGAGCAAGAGCGCTCGCTCGGCCAGGGCCTCGAAAACAAGGCCGAACTCGAGATTCTCAAGATACCTAAGACCCCCATGAATCAACTTCGAGCTACGGGAAGAGGTACCGTAAGCAAAGTCTTTGCGCTCAACCAGCGCGACTTTCAGCCCGCGAGTCGCGGCATCGCGCGCGACCGCAGCGCCGGTGATCCCCCCGCCAATGACGAGCAGATCAAAGACCTCTTTCTTAAAACGCCCCAGCGACTCTGCGCGACTTCGAAAAGAAAACTGAGGAGAAAGCTCTTGCTCAGCCATCGTTCTTCGGGGCCGAAGGTGCCTTGCGAGTCACGCTGATCCCGACTTCGGCCAGTTGCTCGGGCATGATCTGAGACGGGCAATCCGACATCAAGCAGCTTCCCTTTTGCGTTTTCGGAAACGCCATCACATCCCGGATAGGTCCTACACCGCAGAGAAGCGCAGCCAAGCGATCCACGCCAAAGGCCATCCCCCCATGCGGAGGAGTGCCGTACTGAAGCGCCTCGATGAAGAATCCAAACTTTTCTTTAGCTTCTTCTGGCCCCAAACCGAGCATTTTAAACATAGCGGCTTGAACCTCAGGGCGATAGATGCGCAGACTGCCGCCTCCCACTTCAACGCCATTGAGTACCATGTCGTAGGCCGAAGCTTCGATCTGATCAAGATTGCGACCGCTCACGAAATCATCAAAGTACTGCGGTCGCGGCGCCGTGAACGGATGATGGCACGCGAAGTAGCGGTTCTCTTTGTCGTCGTACTCGAGGAGCGGAAAATTCACGACCCACAAAAAGGCCGGTTTGCCTTCACCCAGCTTGGGCATCAGCCCCAAACGCGCTCCCAGATTGAGTCTCACCGCACCCAAAGCATCGAAGACGACTTTATCTTTGGTATCGGCGACGATGAGGACGAGGCTACCCGCATCGAGCTTGAGCGCAGCCTTGAGAGCCGCCTTCTCCTCGTCCGAAAAAAACTTGGCTGCAGGAGATTGAAGCTCCCCTCCCGCTTGCACCTTGATCCACAGCAATCCTTTGGCGCCGTGGGTTGCGGTGAGAGCCACCAAATCGTCGAGATCCTTGCGCGAGAACTTCTCGGCCTGGCCTGGGACATGGATGGCCCGCACAGAACCACGACGTCCGCGAGGACCGGCGACCAGCGCGTTCTGAAAAACCTGAAACGTGGACTTCTCAAAAACATTGGAGAGATCCTGGAGCTCGAGTCCGAAACGCACGTCGGGCTTATCGCTTCCAAAACGAGACATGGCTTCTTTGTAAGGCATGCGAGGGAAAGGCCTCTGTACGTCTTGACCCAAAACTTCCTTCCAAAGCTTGGCCATCAGCTCTTCAAAGATCGGGAAGAGCGCGTCCTCATCCAAGAAAGAAGTCTCGATATCGATCTGAGAAAACTCAGGCTGACGGTCGGCGCGCAAGTCCTCGTCGCGGAAACAGCGCGCGATTTGATAATAGCGGTCCATTCCGCTGATCATGAGAAGCTGCTTGAGCATCTGCGGACTCTGCGGAAGCGCGTAGAAGGTCCCAGGATTGAGACGACTCGGAACCACGAAGTCGCGCGCGCCCTCCGGCGTCGACTTGTAAAGGATCGGCGTTTCGACTTCAACGAACTGATGCGCATCCAGGTGATTGCGAACGATCGAGAGCATGCGATGACGAATCAGAAGATTGCGCTGCAAAGCAGGCCTGCGCAAATCGAGGTAACGGTACTTAAGCCGAATCGTCTCAGCCACCTCTGCATCATCCGAAAGCGAGAACGGAGGCGTCTCCGCCTCAGAAAGGATGTGAAGCTCCGTACAAGCGACTTCGATCTCGCCCGTGAGCATCTTGGTGTTAGTCATGCCCTCAGGGCGATGACGCACCCTGCCCTTACACCAAATCACATATTCTGAGCGCAACGAACCTGCCAGCTGATGAGCTTGCGCCCCCCCTGTCAGAGCGGGGTCAAATACCACCTGCGTCATTCCGTAACGATCTCTCAAGTCAGCGAATACCAGACCTCCGTGGTCACGGCGTTTCGCGATCCAACCACAGAGAGTCACCTCTTGGCCAAGATGGGAAGCTTTGAGCTCGCCACAAGTATGCGAACGAACGGGTCTGGGTGCTGGGGATTTTGAATCAGTCATGAGTTGCGTGTCATCATATCTGTTTTAGGAGGACTCTTCCAGGAACATTCCGGGCTTTTTTGGCCGAGTCCTTGCTCTAAATCATCACTATGCTGAGCCCCCGCGCCTATCAAACCTGTTCTGAAGCCTATGATTGGGAGGAAATCTGGGAAGCCGGCCCCTACTATGATCGCATCTCCGACTTGCTCGAAGGCGCCCAGCACTATGCGGTCCTGGTGGGGTGGCAAATCGACTCGCGCCTTCCATTTGAACGGCCCCTAAAGGAAACACTCAAAGAAAAAGTCATTCGGATCTGCGAGAACAGGCCGGGATTTCATTTCTATTTCTTGATGTGGGATCACGCCTATTTCTTCGTTCCGGAGCGCGAACCCTGGCAAAGCAGAATCTGGGAGAACCTCCACCCTCGAGTCCATTTCGTATTTGATAACCGCCATCCTCCTGGCGCATCCCACCACGAAAAAATATGCATTGTTGACGGCCTCACAGCCCTCAGCGGAGGCGTCGATCTCTGTGGCGACCGATGGGATACCCCTTCGCACCTTTACGCTGATCCCAGAAGATCCCTCAGCCGGCGCAAAGAAAAGCACGGCCCCTACCACGATCTGGCCGTACAGGTGAGAGGCCTGGTCTGCGCGCGGATCCAGCATCATGTGGCTGAACGCTGGAGAGCGATCTCTAGCATACCGTTTCCAGCCCCTCCTCTCCACGAAACCCGAGAGTCTGCGCATCGAGTTTATTTTAGCCGAACTCAATCCAATATTGAACGGTGCAAGAATCTAGCTCCGGTCGTGCGGGAGATCGAGATCTTGTTTCAAGAACTGATCGCTTCAGCCCAACATCGCATCATGCTGGAAGGGCAATATTTTTGGTCGCGAAAGATCAACGACCTGCTCATTGCCAAGGTCCACTCGATGCGCGGCCGCGATTTTGAGATTGTCATCGTCCTTGCCGAGCTTTCGCGAACGAACTCCCTGACTCGCCTTATGGCGCCCTACGAAACCTCCCTGCTTGATCAACTTCAGCATGCAGCCTCGAGCTCGGGCATCCGCCTCGTTCTGGGCGCTCCCTATGTATTCAGTCCTCAGCCTGGCCTGCCACCCAAGCCGATCTACATTCACTCCAAACTCATCGTCGTCGACGATCGCTACCTATGCATCGGAAGCGCGAACTTCGCTGCACGCGCGTTGCGCATCGATACCGAAGTTTGCCTCACTTTTGAGGCAAGAACCCCCGATGAGCGCGAGCACATCAACAACGTGAGCCGACATGTCCTCGCCCACTGGGGCATCGACGAGCCCAGTTCAAACAGAAAACTCCGTGCGATTCGCCCCGCTCTCATGTTGAGCCGGGCAGATGCGTGGCTCGAGCGGCCTTGGCGCACATCCATTCGGTTTCAACGCTATTTTGATCCTGTTTTGCCCTGGAGTTCTCGATTTCGACATCGCAAACGAATCACCTGGGTTGTAGGTGCCCACATTTGGATTGCAAGCGTGTTGCTCGTCCTGTGGGCAGCAAGAGCTCCTGTGTCGGGCTGGAATCTGACCTATGCCCTACTGCTCGCCTCTGCTTGGTTTGCACCTGTTCCGTTTGTTGCGACAGCCCTTCTAGCGGCAATGCATTTGGGTTTTGTCCCAGGCATCCGTTTGATCCTTCCGGCAATCTGGATCATGTCGCTCTTGGGCTACTCCGTGGCCCGGCTATTTCCACTCACCACAAGCCGCTATTTTGCTCGGATCGGCCCAGCATGGCTTCCTGAACGGCTCGGAAAGCGAAACTTTGCCAACTCTCTGTGGGTACTCGCAGACCCACGCCTCGAGCTCAGATCCAAAGTCGCGTATCAAGGCCTCTGCTGCATTCCCTTTCCTTGGTTCGCTTTAGGAACCTGGGTCATCTTTCCTTCTGCTCTCTACGTTCTGTGTCGATTGATCCTCGAGATCAGCCCACTCGTAGCCCTAATCCAAAGTTACCCCAGAACCTCACTGCTCATCGTACTCACTGCTGGGTGGACACGCGCTAGTTGGCGCCTTTTGCGTCATCGCTCTCAAGAAAGGACCCCTGATCTCCATGAATCCTCAGAAAAAGTCGCAGCGTAAACACCTTCATATCGTTCAGCCTCACCGCGGCTTGACCGTACTCTCCTATAATATCCACAAAGGGTTGAGCACTGCGAACCGTCGCTTCGTGCTGGCCAAGATCCGAGAGGCGATCCGCGACGTGCACGCTGAGCTCGTTTTCCTACAAGAAGTCCTAGGCGAGCACGAGGGCCATCGAGCACGAGTCAAATATTGGCCCAAAGAGCCCCAGTTCGACTACCTTGCTCATAAAATCTGGCCCCACGTAGCGTATGGCAAAAACGCGATTTACGGCGCCGGACATCATGGCAATGCGATCCTAAGCAAGTATCCCTTTGAGTTCGTCGAGAACATCGATGTCTCTACCAATCGTCTGGAGAAGCGGGGACTGCTTCACGCAATTGTCAAAATTCCTGGCAAATCCCGTCCCCTTCACGCCCTCTGCGTTCACCTTGGACTTTTTGAAGCAGAGCGCCAGTCACAGATCAAAAGTCTTTGTCAACGGATCGAATCGCACGTCCCGCACGATGACCCCCTCGTGATCGGAGGAGATTTTAATGACTGGCTGCTCAAGGCCTCGCCCAGGCTTCAAAAAACTCTCGAGGTCCGCGAAGCGTTTCTAACCATTCACGGCAGCTACGCAAAAACGTTTCCAAGCTGGATGCCCGCGCTGCGTCTCGATCGAATCTATGTTCGTGGTTTACAAATCCGGTCAGCTCGCACGATGCCAGGCCGTCCGTGGAGCGGGTTATCCGATCATCTCGCTCTTGTTGCCGAGCTGGGCGCCTGAGCAAGCGCGCTAACTTAAGCGGCCCCTCGAGAAGCAACGGCTTCACAGAGAATGTCCTCGAGCTGTTCGATCGTATAAGGCTTGGCCAAAAAATAGGTGCCCGGCAAATGACGGGCCCGAGACTCACCCTGTTGTGCGGCAGAAAGCACGACCGTAGGGGGCACGCGACCAAATTCATTGCGGATCTTTTCGTAGACTTCCTCGCCGGTCGTTCCTTGAAGGGTAAGATCCAACAGCATCACATCAGGCCAAGAGGATTTGAGATGCCCCACCGCCTGCTCGCCGCTCTCGACTAGCTCAGGTTTATGCTGGTAGGCTTCTAGCACCATTCCAAGCGTCTCCCTGACCGAAAGATCATCTTCGATGACCAAAACTCTCATAGTGTGATCCTAGGCCCTTTCTACTGAAGCGGAAATCTTGCATCTTTAAAGCCAGGGTACAAAGCCATTCTACGCATACTCGATCCACCTGCACACCGGAGGACAGCCACATGCGAAATACTCGACAAGAACAAGATTCCCTCGGCAACATTGAAGTTCCGCAGAACGCTCTCTACGGCGCACAGACCGCTCGAGCGCTTCAAAATTTTAAAATTTCCGGAAGAACCCCCCACACCGCTCTCATCCGAGCTTACCTTCGGATCAAAGCGGCGGCTGCCATCGCTAATGAATCTTGCCAAACTCTACAATCTGACCACACAAAACTTATTGTTTGCGCTACTGAAGAAATTTTTAGACTTTCAGCTGACAAATGGCCAGAAATTTTTCCGTTAGATCCTTATCAAGCTGGAGCGGGAACCTCGCTTCACATGAACATCAACGAAGTGATCGCTAATATTGCAAACCGCAGCATCCAAAAACCCTTGGGAAGCTACTCCCCCATTCATCCAAACGATCACGTCAATCGTTCTCAATCGACGAATGACACGTTCCCTACCGCGATGCGCCTAGCTCTTCTTGAAACATCTCAAGAGCTTTATAATCAGTTGGTTCTACTTGGAGAATCACTACAACGTCATGGCAGCGCGTGGTGCCACATTCTAAAGTCTGGACGCACTCATCTTCAAGATGCAGTTCCTATTAGTTTGGGCCAGGAATTCTTGGCATACTCCGTCACTGCAATACGCAGCGCACGATGGATCGAACAGGCACGAGTAGAACTTTCTGAGCTCGGAATAGGGGGCAGCGCAGCAGGAACAGGGCTTACTGTTCCTCCTGGCTTCAAGGAACGGGTGATTGACCTCTTGTCCGAATCGACCGGCGAAAAGTTACGCAACGCACCTTCTCTTTGCGAAGCGATGCAGTCTCAAGCACCGGTACTCTACTATTCATCCATGCTTAGGATCACTGCGCTTGAGCTCACTCGCATCTGCAACGACCTGCGACTCATGGCTTCAGGCCCCATGACGGGATTTGCTGAGCTAATATTGCCCGCAGTACAGCCGGGAAGCAGCATCATGCCTGGCAAAGTCAATCCTTCGATCTTAGAAATGGCCAACCAGGCTTTTTACAGCATCTTGGGATTTGACCAAACTGCGGCTTACGCATCTCAAGCCGGCCAGCTCGAGCTCAACGTGATGATGCCCATCATGGCACATGCTTTACTGGATGCTACGATGGTCGCCACAAATACGGTACGCACCTTGCGCGAAAGGTGCATCGATGGAATCCAGCCCAACGAACCTAAACTGCGATCCTACTTCGAGAGCACTCCGCAAGTCGCGACAGCCCTAAGCCCTACTCTCGGATACGAGGCGACAGCGAGGATCGTGCAAGAATCTCTCGCCCGAGGTGTCTCGGTCGTCGAACTCGTGCGCGAACGTGGACTCGTATCAAACGAAAAACTTGCTCAGCTATTGGAGGGTCAGTCGGTGACTGGCCAGAAACTGCCACCCTAGCGTGTTGCTAGGATTGAGGGAAAAGGGCAATTGCTGAACGTTGGCGCTGGGTTTGCGTAGTACCCAGCCCATGAAGACGAGAATATCCGGTGTTTTCCCAACAAAA
>CAZGCK010000080.1:0-16593 GCA_964524175.1 uncultured Bacteriovoracaceae bacterium
GGTGTCAAACCAGTGGGAGCGAAAGCGATATCTTTGAGAAAAGCATAAGCAATAGGTCGAGCGCCAGTACCTGGGAGTGGGACGGTCGCGTACGCAACGGCAACGATCGTAATCTTTCCGTTTGGCAGTACGGCGTCCTCTTTTATATTCATTGAGATCGGGCTGGCAGCAAAAGGAGCAGAAACATACTGCTGATCTGCTCGAGCGCTTCCTAATGTATAAATTTGGTAATACTCCGCTCCGGGAAAATCAGCGGGAGGCATAATTTCGATTGTGCCGACACTGACTACGTTAAGCAGGGGTAAGTTGATATCGAGTGTAGCGCCTGCCTTGATGCCACGAAGGGTGAAGAGATAGTTCAAAGAGGGGTCGTATGCGTCCACGACAGTCACGATGGCTGAACCAGTGAATGCGTTGGATTGAATTTTTCCTTGGGCGTCCGAGAGACCTGAGCCGATCTCTACTTGTTCTGCGGCGGTGGTACCTTCTTTTTGGATGATCGTCTGCGATCCGACTACGGCTTTGCCGTTCCGAAGAAGAGTGAGAGAGATTTTTTCAGGAGTCACTGCAGGAGGGGTCACTGGATCCGATCCACCTGGGCATGCAGTGGTCACAAGTGTCGATAAGGTGAGGCAAATCAAAGGGGCGCGGTTTTTGAGAAACGCTTTCATTGGAACGGATTCCTTGTCTAAGTTGATTTGGGGATAAATATATGCGGCGCGTTAAATCTACAAGACTAAACACTATCGTTTCGCAAACGCGCAAAAATTGCGACATTAAAACATGACTAATTAAGTACGTTATTGGTTAGTTAGAGTGATAGTGCATGAATGCCCTTTGGGCACGGCCATTGCTCTTCTCGCATCCAGAGGAAATCTTCTATGTTGGACAGAAAACCGCGTCTTTTCTGCAAAGATTTTAGAAGTTCAGATGAGCGTCGTACCTTCAAAAATCATGGCTATCTCGACATCCTTCGCTTTGACGATGGCTTTATGATCGGACGGGGGCACTTCGAGCCAGGGTGGAAATGGTCGCTCGATGTGAAGCCGATTTCTGAGACAGCGAGCTGTGAGGCGCCTCATCGCGGCTATTGCATTTCGGGGTCGATGGTCGTGCGCATGGATAGCGGCGAAGAGATCACGATCAAGCCGGGGGATGCGTTTGATATCTCTCCCGGACACGATGCATGGGTGATTGGCTCCCATCCCTGCGTTTTGATCGAGGTAGCGGGTACAGAAAACTACGCCAAGCGGCTCGACCAAGAAGCAGCTTGAACCGTTGAGATGACTTCTTGGGTTCTCTCGAGAGCCGCTCCTTGTTTAATGCCTCGCTGAGCCAGATACTCTCGGATTCGATTGTGGGGCTCCCATCGCATCCGGCTCCACTCGGGTGCTAAGCACTCCTCTGGGTGAGTTGCTGTTGCGCAGGTTCGCTCGAGGTAGATTGAAGGCGAAAGAGAATCGACGAACTCGGCGACTTTTTCGCAGTAAGTATCCAGATCCAGCGTAGAAAACGGCTGTTCGCGATAACGTCTGGCAAGCTCCGTATGCTCGAGCACCATGAGCTGATGCAATTTGGCGCCACGAACGCCAAGCTGATTGAGTAAGAGCGCTGCGTCGCGGGCCGAATGGACAGAATCAGTAGGTGAGCCCAAAATGAGATGTGCGCAAGTATGGACATGGGGCGCCCGCTTGGCGAGTTTTTCTAGTGCGTCGATAGAGCATTGGCCGTCGTGTCCGCGAGTGAGCCAATCCAGAGTGGGATCCTCAAAGGACTGAACGCCCAGCTCAAGCGAAACATAGGATTTAGCGGCGAGCTCCTCGAGCAGCTCAATGACCTCATCCGGGAGGCAGTCCGGGCGGGTGCCGATGCAGAGCCCTGCGATACCAGGCTCAGCGAGGGCCGCCTCATAGATCTCTCTCAGGTAAGAAGCATCCGAGTAGGTATTGGTGTAGCTTTGAAAGTAGGCCAAAAAATGCTCGGCATTGAACCGTTCGCGAACTCTTGGAATCCGTTCGCGGAGCTGCGCGCCGACCTCTGCGCCTCGTCCTTTCTTGCTGTGAAAAGAGCTTGATCCGCGGAGGTCGCAGAAGGCGCAAGCCGCTTTGGAGAGGGTGCCGTCACGAGTGGGGCAGGTGAGTCCCGAGGAGACCACGACCTTGTAGGTCTTGCCGCCAAAGGTTTCCCTTAAATAGCGGTTGTAGGAATAGAAGGGTTCGTCATGGGTAAGCACCATGGGCCTTCTATAGGAAACCTACGGATAATTCTAGTGGCGACCTTTGGCTGCTGGGCGCGTTTTGGACGACAAGGCTGTCACCTGGGTCTGAAGCGCCTCGACTCGGGCAGTGAGCCCATCCAGATCTTTGCGCTGATTGGTGAATGCGTTCACCACCGGTTGGAGCGCTTGCTTGACGATGCCCATGTCTTTTTCGACGGTAGCGAGGCGTTCGTTCAGGTTCAGAACTTGTTTATTGAGGGTCGCATGATCAGTTTCCAACTTGTCAATCTTCTGCTGCATTTCCTGTTGTCCAGGGCAGCTCGGCATAGCCATACCTAGGGCTGTCAGCGCGAGAAAGGGAACGGGTGCGAGGAGCTTCAATGATCGGCGGTTTTTCATGATGCGTGGTCTCCCAGGTTGGACTGCATTAAATTTAAACCAAGCGAGCGAGCTTTAGAACATGAATTTCTTATTTGCGATGTTAGTCAGGATCGCGACTCCAGCCATCGCAGTGATCAGCGCAGATCCCCCATAGCTAAAGAATGGGAGCGGCACTCCAACGATGGGTAAGATTCCCATCACCATCCCCATATTGATGAAGATGTGCCAGAAAAAGATACTCAATATTCCAAACGCCAGTAGCATCCCGAACTTGTCATTGGATTGGTAAGCGATCGACATCCCGTTGAGCAGGAACATCATATAGAGGCCCAGAAGTAGGATGCACCCCAAGAACCCATGTTCTTCACTAAAGACGGAAAAAATAAAGTCCGTGTGATGTTCAGGCAAAAAGTTGAGCTGACTTTGCGTGCCTTTGCGGTACCCTTTGCCAACGATCTGGCCGCTGCCCACAGCAATCATGGATTGAATCGAGTTGTAGCCGCGCCCTTTAGGGTCAGACATCGGGTCGATAAACGACACGATGCGCTGCTGTTGGTAAGGTTTTAATCCAAATTTGTAAATGCCAGGCAAAGCCGCCATGAAGCAAATTCCCAAGATCACGATCACCTTGGTTTGAATGCGCATGAAGAGCATCATGCTGCCAAAAGTAGCAAGTACGATGAGCGCTGTGCCTAAGTCGGGTTGCATCATGATGAGTCCGGCTGGGAGCATCACGAGAAGCGTGGGCAAGATGATATCCTTAAATCCGTAGCCACCCACTGTTCGATCCGTCTCAAAATACTTGGCCAAGCAGATGACCATCGAGATCTTCATGAACTCCGAGGGCTGCATCTGAAATCGACCAAAACCAATCCAACGCTTGGCGCCGAGACTGGATCGGCCCATGACTAAGACCAAGACGAGCAGGAGAAGGTTGAGAAAATAAATCGCGTAGCCCAGGCGCGAGAGCAGCGAGTAGTGAAAGAAAAATACCAACCCTGCTGTCATCAAAATGCCGATGCCGAAGTAACCCAGCTGAGTCTTGTAGAGACCCAGGGATTTGTCCTGTACCCCTGTCGCGCTGTAGAGGTTCCAGAGGCCAATTCCGAAAAGCACGAATTCGAGAAGAAGCATCCAGTAATTGAATTTACGAAACTCCTCATCATACATGCCGACTCGGCTTGTAGAGGATTCGTCGATGGGCATCGGGGACTCGGTCCAGCTATGGTTACTCATCGATTTCTCCTCCCTGGGACTCGCCTTGGAAGGTCCTCAAAGGAGCTTCCGGGAGGTTCATCGGGGCTGCGGGGCGCGGGGTGTTGCTCTCAGGAAGCAATGGGCTGTCGTTCGTGACATCCTGATCTTCGGTTTCAACAGGCGAAGGCGTGCGCTTGATGTGAATCGTTTGGCCTTGGGCTTTTAGGCGATCGGCAATGGCTTTTTCTCCGTAGAGATCAGGATAATATTTTTCGAGGTAGGTCTTGATCACCGCTCGTGCAACAGGTGCTGCGCTGATTCCGCCGTGGCACCCATGCTCGGCAATGACGGCTACCGATATGAGAGGATCCTTCATCGGAGCGAAGCCCACGAAGAGGGCATGGTGCCGATCTTGAAACCTCAGGGTCTCGCATTTGAGGCCCATGACCTTGTCGGCTGCGAATCGAATCACCTGTGCGGTGCCGGTCTTGCCGACCATATCCATGCCTGGGAGTCGCTGCGAATAGGCGGTGCCATGCGGACTATTCACCACGCCCCACAGTCCTTGCCTGACGAGCTCAACGGTTTTGGGAAGCAATGGAGAGTGCTCTAGCGCTTCGGGCTGAAAGTCCTTGATCACTTGTCCTTCATACGACTCGATCTCTTTTACGATGAAGGGGCGATATAGGGTCCCTCCATTGCCGAGTGAGGCATAGGCATTGGCAAGCTGGATCGCCGTTGTGAGCACGTAACCTTGGCCGATGGCAACGTTAACGGTTTCGCCGCCGTTCCAGGGTTGGTGAAATCGCTTTTCTTTCCACTCTTCGGTGGGGATCAAGCCTGGGACTTCGCGCGCGAGGGTAACGCCTGTCTTTTTTCCAAGCCCCAATTTAAAGGACCATTTGGCGATATCGTCTACGCTCTTGAGCTTCTGTGCGACGCGATAGAAAAACACGTCGCAGCTCTGAGTAATGGCGCTCACGACGTTCATCGAGCCATGTCCACCTTTCTTGTGGCAGTGGTAAACGCGGTTGCCGACGCGCAGGGCTCCTACGCAATGAAAGGTCGAGGATTCGTCGATGACTCCCTCTTGCAAGCCCGCAATCGCAGTGATCATCTTGAAGGTCGATCCGGGAGGGTAGTGGTCTTGAATCGTCTTGTCGCGTAGAGGATGATTGTCGTTGTTGAGGAGTTTATTCCAAACAGCGGTCGGGATGCCTCGAGAGAACTCGGTGGGGTCAAACGACGGGCGCGAGAGCATGGCGAGAATCTCGCCATTGCGAGGGTCAACGGCCACCATGGCGCCGATGTGCTCGCCAAAAGCTTTGTTGGCAGCGATTTGTAGATCTTGGTCGATCGTAAGGACGAGGTTTTTTCCTGGCACCGCGACTCGACCTGGATTGGAGTCCAGGACGCGGCCTTTGCCTTTTTCTAATTTGACGCGTCCGAGGGCGTCGACTTCCTTGATTTCCTCGCCGTCGATTCCGCGCAGGACTTCTTCTTGCTTTTGCTCGAGTCCAAACTTGCCGATGCTGTCGCCTACTTTGTACTTATTGGTCGAGCTACCTTTGTTCACCACTGGGAGCTCAACGGTGTTCACTTCGCCGATGTAGCCCAAAAGGTGAGACGCGATATCACCGTAGACGTTGGTGCGCTTGATCTCTTCTTTTACTTCGACGCCAGGCATGGAGATCTTCCATGACTCAATGGCAGCTACCTCGTCTCGGTTCAGGTCAGTTTTGATCTTAACCGCCATGTAGGAGGGTTGACCGCTCGCCTTCTTGAGTGTGTCCATGATCTCTTCAGCGGGCATATGGACCAGGCGCGAGAGCATCGCAATCACGGCAGACTGTTGCTTTGATTCCTTGAGGTATTGCGGGATGATTTCGAGGTCGAAGGCGGGGCGATTGTCGATCAAAAGCTTGTGCTTGCGGTCAAATATCATTCCGCGAGGGGCGGCGACTCGGACGCGTTTGATGCGGTTTTCTTCTGAATAGTGCCGCATCTGGTCGCCTTTAAGGACTTGCAGGTAAATGAGGCGCGAGAGGAGAAGGCCCAATCCCAAGAACACGATCGCATAGATGTAGCGAAATCGATCTTGAAACTCTCGGACCTGTTCTTCTTGTCCTAGAAAGGCCATCGATTAGATGCCCTCGTTTTCTAGGCGCAAGCCTTCGCCGTACTCGAGGGGTTCATTGGATTCGATCCCATGTCCCGCTTCTTGGCGTGCGGTTTTGAATGTCGCCCAATCGTACTTTTCGAGCCACCGAAAGACCCAGAGCCCTGCGATGGATTCTATGATGGCGCCCGGAAACAGATAAAGCAGCGTGTGCCGCCATTGATTGGCGCTCGCACCCAGGAGGTGGAGCACGCCTAGGTTGACCAGTTTCCAGAAGACGGAAACAAAAAGAGTGGCGGTGACCAAAGAGATGAGGTTGGGGATCACGACAAGCCGTGAAAGTCCGCGCACGGCTAAGAATACGCACATATAGCTGATCATGAGGAGGCCTTGAGGTGCTGCGCTATGAAGTTCAGCGAAATCGGCGATGATCAGGGTAATGCAGCCGCCTTCAATAAAGCCTCGCTTGAGAGCGACCCAGATGGTGATCAGCAGGAGAATGTCAGGCTGAAAAAAGTGAATCGGCCAAAAAGTAAAAAATGAAGTCTGGATCGCGATCCCGACTAGCGCGATGAGGATGAGTCCCGGCAAATTGAGAAAGCGAAGAGCCAGTCGGTTCATAGGTTCGCGGGGTTCGCAGGATTTCCTGGCTCCATACCGGAAGCAGTCAAAACGAGGACTTCTTCCAATTTAACAAAATCGACACTCGGCTTGACCTCGACGTCTTGAGAGATCCCAAAAGGCTTTCGATTGACCTTGGAGACAATGCCAACAGGGATGCCTTTGGGGAAGATGCCGCCCAGACCGCTGGAGATTAAGACGTCGCCAGGTTGGATGTCGTCGGTGCGCAGAACATATCTAAGTTGACAAGACTCGTCTGTCATTCCTTCAACCACTCCGCGTGCGCGTGAGCGCTCGTCGATGGCGTCGACTGCCGAGTTGGAGTCCATAATGGTGACGATGTCCGAGGTGGTGGGGGTGGTTCTGAGAATTCGCCCTACAACCCCCTCGTTAGTCACTACTGCCATATTGCGTCGAATCCCTGCGTTCTCACCGCGGTTGATCCGGATTGCGCGAAACTCGGTGGAGACGTCCTTGGCGATCACTCGGGCGACGATCGATTGAGAATTAAACTTTTCTTCGAATCGAAGTAGCTTTCTCAGTCGCAAGTTCTCCTGCTGGGTTTCACGAAGACTTGCGATTTCGTTCAGGAGCTTCCGATTTTCTTCGATTAAACTCAGGTTATCTTGCCTAGTTCTGAGCAAATAGATGTAATTTTGAAAGGCCGAAACGATGTGCTCAAGGGACCAGCTGATAGGGATCTGTACGATCGAGGTGATACCCACGATGGCCCGATCATAAAAGCGATGGTTTCGCGGCGCCCGGGTGGTGGTGTCGATTAGCATCACCGGGATCAGCACGAACATAAAAAGAGTGATATAAAACCGATATTCCTTTATGTATTTGAGCATACCCGAGCTTGCCTGCCGTCAATGCATGGTAGCGGCCTCGGAAATTGTTTGCAAGCTGCATGGCCGAGGAGACTGTATAAAATGCAATGGGCGCGAAGCAGGTTCAGCACTCTCATCAGTGGTGCGATCATTGGATTCATTGGTTTCGTATTTGTCGTTTCGGGGGTTTTCAATCCGAAATCCACGCGAGGCCTTCACGAAGGGGCTGTCGCAGGCACCGTAGACGGGGAGCCGATCTCGATCTCTGAGTTCAATCGGTCTCTCAACCAGCGCATGGAGATGTTTAAGAACTTTGGCGGTGGAAAGTTCTCTGAAGAGCAGCTCAAGCAGTTTCGTGTCAAGGAAGGTGTTTTTCAGGAATTGGTGCGGCGCAAGGTGATGATTCAGGAGGCCAAGAGGCAGGGGCTCGAAGCTTCTGATGAGGAAGTCAAAGAGCGAATTCGTGAGATTCCTGCCTTTCAGAAGGACGGCAAGTTTGATGTCGCGGCTTACAAGCAGACCCTCGAAGCCAATAATTACACGGCGTCCGGCTTTGAGCGGATGGTACGCGAAGACGTTTCTTCACAAGCTTGGCAAGGGTATTTTCAGAGCCGAGTCCATGTTTCTGAAGGGGAAATCAAGCGGCAGTATGAAATCGACAACGACAAACGTGACATCAAGTACGTTTTGCTGACCTCAGAAAGCGGCAAGCAGGCTCTTGCCGTCAGTCCAGAAGAAGTGAAGAAATACCTCGCTGAGACTGCCAAGGCCAATTTGGTCAAGAGCCAATATGATTCTCGTAAGGACACGGAATATAAAGGACAGGCCTTCGACGTCGTCAAAGAAAAGATCGCGCGCGATTTAGTGGCGAGCGAGAAACAGGACGAGATCCGCAAGCTCAATGAAAAACTGGCGGATGAAGTAGTGAATGTTTTGACGGCCGATAAATCCTCTGATTCCAAGGTCAATGCGATGTTGAAAGTCCATCATATCCAAGTCAAGAAGACGGGGCCCGTGACTCGATCGACCGGTCATCTACCCGGTATTGGAGAAGGCAAAGAGCTCATTGCCGATGCCTTTGCTGTGAAGTCAGTCATTGATCCTACCCTGGGTGGCAAGGCTAAGAAGTACGTCCTGGCAAATGGGATTTTGGTCGCCATCGTAGCAGACTCTACGAAGCCTGATCTCACCAAGCTCGAGACCGAGCGCGGCAATGTTCTCAGGCAGATCGCTTCGCGCAAGCAGCGCGAGATCTATGAACAATGGCTGAAGAAGGTTCAAGCCAACGCCAAGGTGGATCCAAATCCAGCTGTGGTGGGAGATGAGGCGGGCTAAGCTCATTTGCAGTGAAGGTCATTTGCAGTGGCAGTGAATGATGTGAATGTAAGACTCAATTCATCAATAATTGAGTCTTTGCGGAAAAATCCTAAGAAGTTCCAAAAAGCGGAACTTGAGGCCGGGTCGCTCCGATTGACCGGGGGTTAAATTCCGCTTTTTGGAACTTCGGCCGGGGTTGGAAACGTCCAAAATCTGAAAGTAGCCAGCTTGCGGTCTGAATGAATGCGCGCTCTGATGAAGTTGGGGGTTGAGCAAGGGCTTTGCGGATGGCGCGGTCTGAGACTCCAAGCTGATTGGCGAGTTCATCCTGAGAATAGTTACCTAAGTAGTCTGCGAGGAGGATGCACCGGCGACGCGTGGGGCTGCGAGATTTGAGCGCGGACTTTGCTGCGTGCGTGACTTGAAGGGTGGCTTGGGTCACTTGCTCTAAGCTACCGATCCAGTTTTGGCTGACTAGGGTGGCTGGCAAACGTGTTCCTTCTACCCTGACTGAAGGATCTCCTGAAACGTAGGCATGAAAAGCTTCTGTGAAGTTCTTAGATGGTATCTCCAGAATTCTGGCCAATTCAACGGAGTTTACCCAAGGACGTTCGACGGCTCCGATCGCGTCTCTGTGTGTGGACCATTCCCATTCAAGTGGGTCACTTGCCAGGCCTGATCGACAGGGGTTGAGATGCACGTATCGAATTTGTCGCTTGAGCTGGAGTTTATCTGGGATGAGTTCAGCAGGTGGAAGCGGCTCCCAGACGGAGTGGCCTGGATAGGAAATCTTTGAGAGCACGACTAGCTCGGTGGAGAGCGATCGCAGAGTTTTGTTCAGATCTTGAGCCGCTAGCTCTAGCAGTAAGTGCAAATGATTGGGCATGAGAACGCATGCTAAAGCGGAGTCAAAGCGTTTTCTGAGGCGTGCCCACGCCATTGCGCAGATGTCTCTATTTGAGAAGGGTTGAAGGGGTCGATGAGCGCGTGCAGTCAAATGGTAGTAGGGCATGGTCGCCCTTGAGCAATACCTGTGCTCTCAAAAGGCCCGATTCAGGGTATTCAGTGATCGAATCTGAGGCTTCCAGTCTGTGGCTTGGACTCAGAGTTCATCGTTGCCTGCTTCGATGGCGTCCAGTAATCCTGAGGCGTGGAACACATCTCGACTCGTTTTAGATCTCTCTTCACCGAAGCTGCGCCCGAGCTGGGTTTTTTTCAGCCTGGCCGTCTCAACGCAATCACCGATGTCCCAGGCGTCGGGGTAGGACACGCGACCCTGCACTCGGCTCGTCGTCAGCTGCATACTGGGGTGACCGCGATTTGGCCGCGCGCAGACGTTTACGATTTCAGGCCGTATGCTTCCGGGCACGTCCTGCATGGCGCGGGCGAGATGACCGGGCTCCATCAGGTGCTCGAATGGGGCCTGATCGAGACGCCGATTTTGCTCACAAGTACGCTCAACGTGGGGCGTGTGCTCGATGCGACGACGGAGTATCTTCTCGATCGTCATCCCAAAGCCGGGCTGACAGAGGACGTGTTAATCCCGGTGGTCGCCGAGTGTGATGATAGTCACCTCAATCGGGCAAGGGCGAGGGCGGTGAGTCCGCGTGAAGTGAGGCGTGCCCTCGACGAGGGCCTTTCGTCTGCCGGAGGGCGCTCGGCGCGCGCAATCAACGCGAAGGCTTGGCGAGGTGGGGTCGTTGCTGAAGGCTCTGTCGGAGCCGGCGCAGGTATGATGGCGTTTGATTTTAAAGGCGGCATCGGGACTGCTTCGCGCAGGGTCCCCGTCACGACTCAGCGAGGTCCAGCGTTTCACGTCGGTGTCTTGCTCAACGCCAATTTGGGTGTGCGCAGGCAACTCCGGGTGGCGGGTCAGAGAATCGGCGCTCAGTTGACCGATCGACTGATGCCAGACCAGCATCCTGAACGAAGCGTGATCGTCGTGCTCGCAACGGATGCGCCGCTGAGGCCCGATCAGCTCAGGCGCCTGTGTGTTCGCGCAGGACTCGGGCTAGGGCGCGCAGGATCTTTTGCGAGTCATGGATCGGGTGAGTTGATTCTTGGCTTCTCGACCTCCGCGGGCCAGCGCAGGCAGGCAGAGCGTGCGGTTAGCCGCGAGCCGGTGTTTCATGATTCGTTTCTGTCGCCGTTTTATGAAGCGGCTGTCGAGTGTGTTGAGGAAGCCGTGTTGAATGCGTTGACTGCGAACGCAGATCTTAAAGAAGGCTTTTTGTCGGGTCGAAGTGGGCACCGTGTTTATGGTTTGCCGGTGGAAGAGCTCCGAAGTCGCCTGCTTTTTTAGGGAGATCAGCGCTCTTCATGACCCTCCTTTGACTAGGGTGGCAGGGTGTGAATGCCTCGCTTGCCGATTGTCTCGTTTTGCAAAGTTGCTTGGAACATGACTTTCCTCTGCTCACGCGAGACAAGGGGATTGAGAAGTTTAGCTCGAAGGTGGGGATTAGGCTCATCTGACCCTGTGCAGTCTGCTGCTTTTTTAGACAGATCGGCAGCTATCAGGTCGGATCAGGGACAGGGGTAGGTTTCTACCTCGTATCCCGGAGTTTCGATTTTCATTATAGTCTTGCCGTCTCCGCAGTAATAGTTGACTGCTCCAGGGCAGGGATAGCTTTTAACTTCGATCCTTTCGCCATCGTAACTAGTTTCCATCCTGCTTACAGTTTTACCGTCCGGGCAATAGCTGTAGATAGTTTCAGGCTGGTCTTTCTCGTTGTAAAAAGTTTCCTGTCTCAGTCCCCCGTTCGGTCGGTATTTGCGAGTCGGTCCGACATAATGTTCATTTTGGTATTTGCTCTCCTCATTGAGATAAAAACGTCCGTCTTTTCCTCTAGTATGGACTCTACTTGCCTGCATTTGGCCATGGACATAGTCACGTTCAATACAAAAGTAGTCACTGCAGTTTTGTAGGAGCCCTTCCCATTTTCCGTCGAGCATGTATCCTACTTTCCTGAACTCATCTGGCTTATGATCCACTGGACCCGAATAATGGCGAGTCATTAAGCAATGGTTAAATAATCCTTGCGTTCGCTCCTTGCCGCACTCCTCATGAGTCGCCTTCATCCTCTCCTGCTTCCCAAGATCGATCGCCAGCTCAACCGCGTCCTGCTCTGCCTTAGTATCGGCATATCGACTATCCGTGGGCTTGATCTTGTCGATCACAATCGACCCCGGCTGATAAGTCTGAATTCCTCCGATCTGAATATCCTTCGGGCATCGAAAAACCATCGACATGAACTCTCTCGTTGGCAGCTCTTGAAACTTCGCAACAATCGGATCCTCGCGGCTATCCTCGCCCAACTTTTTGATCCATTTTCTCAAGGCCTCGAGCGAGAAGTTCTGAGGGAGCTTGAGATAGAAAGACATCTCCGACTCCGGTAGCGGGTTGCCCGTGCCCCTCTGGATCCTGAGCTCAGGACTCTTGATGTTCGGGTCAAACACAACGGCCGAGAGATTCGAATACAAGAGCGCCGACCACTGGGAGTCCTTGTCCTTGGCATTCGAGTTCCATCGCTTGAGCTCTTTAGAGAAGTTTTGAATCAGATACTGAGTGTCTTGAAAGACGCCACCGCCCTCAGCGATGGTCACCTTAGGAAGACAAAATAAGAAACGGTCTTTTCCATTTCGTCCACAGGGCAAGTCATTGATGCGCACTAATGTGCGTTCTTCAATTCCAACTGCGCCATCATTGAATACAGCGTAGTGTTTTGCTTGGGGTGCAGGCTTGGCTCGAGACTGCTTCGCAGGTTTGGCTTGGGTAGCATGATCTGCGGCCAGAGCTTGTGTCGCAAACACAACCCCTACGACGAAGAACGCGACTTTGTACCCAGTGGAGGTCATTCTTTTTCTTTTCGGGTATTCGCGCGATTGGGCTAAGTTAAAAAAAGCCAACCTGAGTCAAAAAAGCCAATCCCGTCTGCGGCGCTTGCCAATTGATCCCGCACCGTCAAGTCATTGACTGTAAATTTTCAGCATGGGCCGGCAACCGACTTCGCCACAAACCCCCGCACCACCTCGCAAAACCTCATCCGTTGCTCAAACGGCAACCCGTGCCCCGCGCCTTCGATTTCCATGAACTGAATCGACGGGACATCCGCAAAATACTTGCGCTCCCCTTCAAAATCCTCGCGGCTCCACACCAAGCTCTCCGCACCTCGAAGCACCAAAATCGGCATGCCCCGCTCGCCCTGAGCTCGAATCCACGGCCTCACCGAGATCTGTGCAGTCGCCTCGATCGTTTGAATGAGCGCGGAGTGCTCAAACGGAAAACCAATCGTCCCATCCGCTGCTCGCACAGACACTGCCATCAAATATTGCGCGATCGACGGATCAGGGCACTGCTCGCTCATGAATTGGCGTGCCTCCTCGCGAGAGGCAAAGTGCAGCGGCAGCTTACGCAAAAAAGTGGCGAGTCCCTGACCCAGTCCGCCTCCCGCAGGTCCAGAAAATCCAAGGTCAACCAATACGAGCCCACGTACCCACTCGGGCTTGAAATGCGCGGCCGCACACGCCGTTCTCACACCCATCCAGTGCCCCACGAGCCAAGCCGGGTGAAACGACTCTTGCTCCATGGTCTCAATGACGTCGCGGCCGTAATCGAGCGGAGTATAGGTAGCCGCCTCGCGCGATCCCGATGCGGGAACGTGACGACTGCCTCCATGGCCCCGTTGATCGACAGCTAAGATTGCAAACTCAGTCTCGAGCGTTGCTGCAATGGGCCGCCACAAAGTTCCGGTACCTCCCATGCCATGCAGCAAGACGAGGCGTTGTAAGGTTTGATCATTTCCGATCGGCTCTGTTGAGTTCGCAGCGGGTGACCAGGTCCGAAACGCAAGTTTCATCGTCGTCTTGACTCCTTCTGTTCCTGTAATAGCATGGGCGCCCCAGTCGTATAGTAGAGCAAACTTCATGAGCAAAAAGGCAACAAAAAGAAGCAAAGCGTCGTTGCGGATCACTCTCCGCAATTGGCTTCAGCTTGCCCAGCTGCGATACGAGAAGTGCGAGCTCAAAGAAGCTCAGATCGCCTACGCGATGGCGCTCAAGACCGCAAAACGGGGTGGTGATCTTCGAACCATGATGGAGGCGATCGCTGGCCTGCTTCGACTCGCTGCAGATGCGCTCGATGAGGACGCGATTCGCCTATGGGACCATGAGTTAGATGAGCTGATGCTGGCGAACTCTCGTCAGATCCCGCCCATGGCTTGGTACTGCAAAGGTGTGATTGCAAGGCGCGGCAATCAGCTCCGGCTCGCGCAGCGCCATGTTCATCGCTACTTGCGTGGAGTTCGAGAAGCCCCTGCATTGCATCCCGAAGAGGCGGAGGCCAAGGGGTGGGTCATGATGGCTACCATTCTTTGGCAGCGAGGGCGGTTGAGACGAGCGCGCTGGTTGGCTGAAGAAATTCTTCGCCGTTTCGGTGGGCCCCAGCTTCGAGGAATCAGCGGACTCACCTATCTGGTGCTTGGCAACATCTGCGAAAAAAGCCGCGACCTTGATGGCGCACTTCGTTGGTATCAGCGCGCGCATGCGACTTTCTTGGGTGAGCACAATTGGTATTATCACCTCTACGTTCTTTACGGTTACGCGCGCATCTTTAGGTTGCAACAAAACTACGCGCAGTCTTATTGGCATTTGGATCTGCTCGAGAAGGCAGCCTCTGGGCCAGAGTTCATGATGCTGCAAAAAGAGATTTTAGGAGAGCGCTCAAGACTTGAAGAAGATGCAGTCGATCTCTTGATTGACTCGAGGCAAGGGATGATCAAGACGCGTGAGACTGGGCAGATCTCGCTGCGCAAGCAGTACGTTCTGCTTCACATTCTTGAGGTACTTTCCGGGGCGCACGGGCGTCCTGGAGATGATGCGGATCGAGGGCTTTCTAAAGCGGAGATCATCGAGAAGGTTTGGAAAGAAACCTATCGCCCCGAAGCTCACGACAACAAGCTCTATTACAATATCAATCGGCTGCGTAAGTTGATCGAGCCGGATGTGCGAAAGCCGCAGTATCTTTTGAATTGGAAGGAAGGGTATCGCCTTGCTCCTGGGATCAAGGTTCACTTCGTAGGCGGAAGAACCTCGTCGCTTACGGATATTCCTCCTGAGGAGATTTCTGGGCTGGACAGCTAGAGACGGCTAGCCAATGCTGTTGGAGCTTCGAGATTTTTTTCTTCTGAGTGAGAACGAATTTCGGGGGAGGGGCTATTCGATGGCCGCCGGGGATTGCAATCTGGGTAATCGAATCGATTGATCTGGAAAAGTGTCACGATCTTGCCGGTGTAAGAGCAGCCCTGCGTTGAAGGGTCAGGATGATCCTGGTTTCTTTGTGCGCGACATGGCGCATTAGTAAGAATCGTAGAATTTACCGAGAAATTTGAGATTTTTCGAAACAAAGAAAAGGGCATGTTCTTTGCTTTGACACTGGCTCGCATTGACTAACTTAGGGGAACTCACAATGAAGATTAAACGTCTTGGAATCGCTCTGTCCCTTTTTGCGGGGATGGCAGCGCTGGGGGTTCCGCATTTCAATGCGGCCAGCGCTGATCCGAAAAGCAACACAGTCCACGATATTGTTTTTAACGAAGAAGCCTTGCGCTTGAAGTACGGCATTTATGGCGAGGCCGAATTCACTCTGATTGGTCCTCATCAAGGTGAAGTTTATTGGGAAGTGAATCAGAGCGAGATTCCTGCTGGGTTGACTGTTCTGCAGACCACCGGGTCTGAACTCCTTTTTTACGGAACACCCGAGTTCACAGGTCAGTGGTGCTTTGTTCTCTCCGCTCGTATGCAACAGCCCGATGAGCGTATCGCCAAAAGAGTTTGCTACGTGTCTGAAGACAATGTGGGTTTGAGCTACCCAAGGTTCGCGGCCGAGCGCCATCTGCCTTTGGCTATTCGTGGCCAGGAGTATCAACAGACCATCGCGGCAGTTCCTGAGAGCTATGTCGAGTTTATCGGGTCCGTAGATAGCAGCCAACTTCCTGCGGAAGCTGAGATTTTTGGCGTGCCTTCTGAGCACCAGTTCTATGTTCGCGGCAATTTTCAGGATACGGGAAGTTACAGCTTTGTTTTGCATCTTCAGAACGAGCTAGGGATATCGACTTATCAGCAGTTTCAACTCGATGTCGAAGCTGACTCGGGAGGCGGCAGTCAGCCCGAGTGTCCGGTGGGCTATTACTATGACCCAATCGTAGGTCATTGCGTGCAGAGTGAGCTGAGCAGCTGTCCAGACGGCAGCTACTATGACCCGACTGAGAATGCCTGCGTCGCTTATCCTGCTCCTCCTCCTACCATCGAGTGCGGTCCTGGGTTCTACTTTGACCCTTACCTTTCTCGCTGCGTGTTGATTGGTCGCCCTCGCTGTCCGTTGAACTATCGTTGGGACGATTTCTATAATCGTTGTGTACGCGAGCCCTATAGCTGTCCGATTGGCTATCGTTATGATTGGGCGCTCCGGGATTGCGTGCCCACTTATTCTCAGAATTGCGGACCTGGGTATCATTTTGATCCGCGCTTGAATCGTTGCTTGCCCAATCACCCTCGTTGCGCTCCGGGGCATTACTGGGATCCGCGACTCAATCGTTGCGAGCCTCATCGCCGCTCGTGTGCTCCGGGCGACTACTGGGATCCGAGGTTGAATCGCTGTGTTCCTCGGGCTCCTTCTTGCCCTCCAGGATACAGATACGATCCAACCACCCACCGCTGCGAGTACTACAATCCTGCACCGCACTGCCCTCCTGGCTTTCATTGGTCGCCGGGCGCTCGTCAGTGTGTGCCGAATCGGGTGCCTCCGCGTCCAACCCCGCGGCCAACGCCAACGCGTACCGTGGTTCCGCCACGGCCAAGGCCAACGCCAACTCCGACTCGTACGGTGGTTCCGCCACGGCCAATTCCAACGCCAA
>CAZGCK010000081.1:0-15566 GCA_964524175.1 uncultured Bacteriovoracaceae bacterium
GATTGAGGGCATCTCCAACGCCAGGTCAGCTCTCGCACTCAAAGTCGACAAGCTCCTCACCATCAGCGGCGTCGAGGATGTCGCTAGTGACCATCAGAACGATCTGATGAACGACTTTTACAAGCATATGCAGGAGCGCCCCAACGAGCCGTATCACTCTCCAGTAGGCGCATGGGGTGGTCCACTCGCTGGATTCTCCGTTGCCGCAAACCGCGATGTGGTCTCAGGCACTTACTACGGCAGCGACTCGAAAGTTCAACTCGTCGACAATTTGAGCGCGCAGGCTTCAGTGGGTTACTTCATGGGCGTCGATGGACTGCCTGTGGTCACCCCTTCTGTGACGGGCAACATCTTTGTACAGCGCAACTACCTACACGTGCGTCCGATCGCAGATATGAAGTCAGCGATAAAAACTGACTGGAAAACGCTATTTATCCCCCATTTCATGAGTCACTTAAAATCCCTGCTCTATAGCGGGGATGATCAAACCAAAGTTGACGAATCACTCAAGGAGTTCTTAGAAGCGCTCAAGGAGAACGAGCTTCTAGTGATCATTGACTCGGTAGGAGCCGGGGTGCGAGGAGAACTCAACATACCTATTCCTCTTCTCATGGCGCCAGGCTTGTCGGAGTTTAATCCGTCACTTTCTGTCAGTTCGGGCTTGCAGCCGACTATCCTCAGGCGCACTACCTTTAGCCGTACCAAGGACGGTATCCAGGTCTACATCCAAAATGCGCGCATCGTGCAGATGGATGCCACGTTTGACTTTAACTGGTGGATCAATATTTTGAAGCTTCAGCACATCCACAAAAAATCGGTGGGTCACACCAAGGCGTTCTTGCTGGACCGCGAGCCTGACTCGGCAGAGGGCAGACGCCATTTACTTTCTGCGCTTCGAGGACTGCTGCACCACCACTCGACCGAGCTGCTTGAGGACTACTTCAAGGAGTACGAGCTTCATCACAATGTCGAAACCGACATCAATAGCGCTAAGCTGCTCTGGTGGAAATGGGCGGGCATCGAAGAAAAACACCGAGTCACCGTCGCGCCACCCGATTACGAGGACAATCCGGGATCGAAGAATGTGAGAACGCTTTATTCGGATCGCGTCACTCGAATCAAGGGAATCGACAGATATGCGTTCATGTCCGATATTCTCTCGGCAGCCACCAAAGGAACCGTGAGCCTCTCCTCCGGTCAAGGCGGTTACAACCCGTCGGCATCGTTCTTAGGCAATTCACGCTGGGTATCGTCGCGCGCGGAGGCAGAGATCACGCCCGGCGTAGAGGTTGAGCCAGTGACCATCATCGAGCATCATGTGGGGGGTTGGCTGCTATCGCGACAGGGTCTTTTTGGAGTGCTTGATGCGTTGGAAGGCAAGGCTCATGAGCTCAACCTAAGTCAAGCTAAACTCATCAGACGAGACGAGTTCATGACGACAAATCAGCTGCAGCTTTATGAGATCCTCTCCACTCTGATTGTTTATCCTGGCGCCATGAAGAAATTGACTCAGGAGATCTTCGAAAAAAAGCACCTCAAAGAAGCGGTCGAGGAACTTCTCGAGATCGAGGGAGCGCAGTCGAACTTTCGAGGCAAAGACAACCTAGAGAAAGGATACCGATCCCTCAACCAATGGTGCGCGAAGCCCCTTCGGGCCGTTGCAGGTCGTGTTTGGAAACCCAACGGATATTGGGAGGTCACCGATAACATCAAGTACAGCTGGAGATGCCTCAAGCCCTGGATGAGACGCGTGCTCAATGCTCGCTTCAACTACCGACATAACCAACTACCCAAGACGCCCGAAGGAAAAGTGGACTGGACTAACGCTCTCTTTGGATCCCTCGAAGCGGCGATCGATCTGCCTACGCTGCTCAACTGGCTAGGCAAGGACAACTTTTACTTTCAAATCAAGATCAGCGGCTTCAGAACGCATGATGAGAATGGGGACACGACCTACCTTTCTGACACCGTGGGATCGTTCGACAACAAGCTTGGCGCGGGCGTATTTAGGGATTTCGCAAACAAGTACCATATTCTCAATAGTGAGCTCTCGGCCAACTATCTGAGCGAGGGTTTCTGAGATGCTGGGATTTCTGCTTGCAGCAATCTGCATGTCGGCAGCTACTTTCGCCGACACAACACTGATCATGACTCCGAGCCAAGCCTTACGAGCGCAGATCCGCCACCCGAGCGTCATCTCGAGCGAGCCTATTTTTAGCGAGAGCGAACGCGCCGCGCTTCGCTCATTGGGGGATGCGGGACTCGCTGATGCGACTCGGATCAAAGTCCGCGATGCGCAGGCACTTAAGGACCTCAGAGCTTGGGCAGGTTCAAAGCGCCTGCCTGTCGAAATCGAGATCAACATCGCTGCTCGAGTCCAAGAATCAACCCACTTGCACACCCTGCAATGGGGCTACCAGAATCGCGGGCTTCCGCAGAAGGTCGCAGTCGATGAGCTCACGACGGATCTGATCCCGGGCAAAGTCGGCGAGGACATCGGAGCTGTGGGCGCGCCGCCCGAGATTCCCGGCCCCAAGATCACCATCGCGGTGCTCGACACGGGGATAGCTTTAAATCACCCAAATCTTAGAACTCAGCTGCTACGTAAAGCCGGAGAGTGCGAGGCATTAGCCAACTACAAGTCTTGTCTCAGCTCAACAGACACTAAAAAATGTGGCGAGCTCGCCCGAGTCGACACTGATCGCAATGGATACCCCCTCGATTGCTCAGGGTGGAACCTGACCGAAGGGCTTAGTCCCCTGACGGGGGTGTTTGGCGGCCCTGATGTTGAGGACACAACCGGACACGGAACCCATGTTGCGGGCATCCTAGGCGCCACGCTAGTCAACGGCTCAGGTGTGCGAGGGGTCGCCCAGAACATTTCGATTCTACCGATCAAAGTCATTCAGGATTCGCCTAAGGCCCCTGTACGCCCCCAAAGCAATGACCTCCCCCATCCCGACGAAACCTCGCTTCAGTGGTCCAGTGGCTTTTCTGACGTGATCGCGCGCGGGATGCTCTACGCTATTCGAAACGACGCACAGATTATCAATCTCTCGCTCGCTTGGCCCCCAGGCGCTGACTCGTTTCTCATGCGCAGGATGACGGCTCTGGCGCAATCCCGCGGCGCGCTCGTGGTCGCAGCGGCGGGCAATGACTCACAGGACTCGCGCGTCTCGCCTTGCACCTATGCTGGAGTGATTTGCGTAGGCGCCCACGGGCCGGACGGCGCGCTTTCTCATTTTTCGAACTATGGCAGTTCGGTAGATCTCGCCGCTCCAGGGTTAGGCATCCTCACCACGTGGCCCACGGCGCGACCTTCGATCAACTTTACGGCCTACCTAGGCTTCGAGATCAAGAACGGAACCTCGCAAGCTGCGCCGTTTGTGTCAGGTGCCCTGGCTCGCTTGCTAGGGTCTGGGTTCTCTCCACGCGAGGCATTTGCGCGGCTCCTTGTGGGCACACGAGCGACGCCCAGCGGATCAATCAAGTTCACTCGAACTGGCAATGCCGATCTCAACCAAGCCTACTCGGCTCAACCTCAGCCCCTACTCCTACCCGAAGGCAAGGCGCCAATTCGATTGCAATGGAATGGGCGCCCATCGGTCCTGCCTTTTAGGTTTCCGATCCGTAATTTTTGGTCGGATGCCAAGCAGGTCAAGATCGAAGGGTCGATCCGAGGCGCCCGCCTGAGAACTTCACAATGGAAAATCGACTCTTGGCCCGCCGACCAGACTCTTGAAATCGAATCAGCGCTCGAGATCGAAGACCTGCGCATGGAAGGGAGACTCCTTTTGGAGCTCACCATCACCACCCTGGAGAGCACTCGAAAGATCAGCTTCCCTCTAGATGTTTCACTCGTGGTGACCCCAGCTCTGAATAGTCCTCGAGTTTTGGCTTTCCCCCTCAGCGGGCCTACGCTTCCGCCCGACATCCCACTGAGAACAGTCACCTCACTCGACTCGAATGCGAACCAAGACTACATCGCGCTCCTAGGCACGCCTTCTGGCTTGCGACTCTTGCTTCTGAGAGAGACGCCCCAACACGGATATGAAGTCACGGCCAACACTGCCGCTCCTACGGTCACGGGGTCGCTCTTCTCAATCTTTAGGTTAGACGCCGATCAAGACGGGAAGAGCGACTACGTCTTTGCGTTTGCAATGGATAAGACAGCAAAAAACCCTATTACTGGGCAGAACGTCCCAATCCTGCGTTTTCAATACTTTGACCAAAACCTTACGCCCCTGACAACCGTCGCTGCTAATGGGGTCCTCGAGTACGACAATCAAGTCTCGATCGTCTCCCAAAAATTTCAGTGGATGAAAGTTCAAGGACACCGAAAAGATTCTCCCTCAAAGAAGCAGGACTTCATAGTTCCCACATGGGTATCCCGAGGCACAACACCTCCTCTTGACAAGCCTCGGTTCGATCCCTGGAACCCCAAGCCCGCTGACCCGGTTCGGCTGCGGCTGTACTACCTAGCCCCAGAGGGCCTCCATGCAGTTGCCACCGAATCAAAAGATGCTTTTTTTGCAGAACTACTGGCTCCCACCACGGGTCTGCGGGCTGCAGGCCAAGTGAGCGCCCTCATTGCGAAAGGGACTGACTTCAACTTGAGTTTCGAGCTTGCAACGATTGATCACGGCAAGATCGCCAGCCGCGCGCCACTCGAGCTTGACTCGTTTAAGATGCTCGTGGGCTCTGGAAACGTGACGGCGATTCAATCACTCCACCCGGACACTCTCGTGAGCGGTACCGCTTTTAGCTCGGGCTCGCTGGGGGGCTTGCAGACCACGACGGCTATCCTCCAAGATGCTGCAGGCAAACAGACAGGTCAATTCGACTTTACTCAAAGGCCCCCGAGCCGATTGGAGTCGGTAACCCAGTTCTCGAGCCTCTCGCTAGGAGCCCAACGAAAAAGTGCATTTGCTCAAACTCATTACCAACTGCAATTCGATGATCTTGTAACGGGCGAGTCAGCCACTACAGGTCTGGACCGCTTTAGTTTTCTGCCTGCTTTTGTTTTCAACCTATCGTTCTTTCCTGTCGTCGTCAGGGACGAGACAGCGGCGCATCGTGCGGATCGACTGCCGGGCATGCTGGTGCCTGCGGGCCTAGGCGTTTACGATGGCAACGAAGTGATTTTGCCTCGCTACTCGGGCGGGCACCTCCAGGGCCTCACAAGGCCTGCGGCGCTTAGAATGGTGGCAGGTGCAGGATGCCAGGATCTCGGAGATCCGATCGCAGCCTCATCGAGCAATCCGACGCAGCTTGTTTTCTTCTGCGGAGATCGATTCCTTCGCGTGAGCCTAGGATACTAGGCAGACGGCCCGTTCACCCGGTTCCACACGTCCTGAACATCGATCGGGTTGAACCCAGGCTTGCCAAACTTCTCTCGGCAAAGCTCATAGACCGCGCGGTTATAGGGCGCATCCACTTTGTGGTTCTCCGCAAGTCCGATAAAGTAGCCATTGAGTGTCTCGAGCTCCGAGTCCGTCCCACCGCGCTGAATGATGTCTTGGGCCATGCTGCTCATCACCATCTTGCGCACGTTCTTCTCGAACTTTCGCCGGGTCAAAAACTGCGGCAGCTTGGCCGCTGCATGCATGAGAGCCCAAGAAGGCATCTCACCGAATCGGCGCTCGCGAAAGCCAGCCGCTTTGAGGATCTTTACGCCCTCATAAGTAAGGTTGGTGAGGAGCTTCTGAAAAAGCGCCTGATCTCCGATGGGCTTGAACTTATGACCCAGCAGAGTCGTGAGCGAATTAGTGAGATTGACCACCATCTTGGTGTGCGCAGCGTCCTGAAGCTGATCCGTCACCAGAGTCTCAACGCCTAGACCGAGAATAGAGGCGAGTTGGCGCATCTCATCGCCCAGACTGTTATCCAGGGTTCCGATCACCAGAGGTCCGCGCTTCTGATAGCCCACAACACCTGGCGCATCAACCCAGGCATTGTAGGTAACGATTCCATAAATGACGTTCTTAAAATACTTAGGAAGGATCTTCTGGTTCTCGACGCCGTTTTGAAACCCAACGACGATGACGGACGGATTTACCTTCGAGGCGATAAGTTTCGAGACGGCTTCCAAGCTATAGTTTTTTACGCACACCAAGATCACATCAGGTGATGGGACCTTATCCAGGTCATCGACTGCGAGAACCTTCACCGTCTCGCGATCCAGGGGTTTGTCATTGAGGTAATGAGTGATACCACCTGCAGACAACCTCCCTGCCACTTCGGCAGTATCGACGAGCCAAGTGTTCGCATGATGGGGCGAAACCCAAGCGCCAATCGTACTCCCTACGGCGCCCGCGCCAAAAACAACGATGTTGGGAAGGCCTAACACTCCGTCACTCCTTCTCTCTCAGTGTGAGGAAGATCAAATGCGGCATTCATGTGTTTCGCGAACCTGAATTGAAAAGGAGCTGCTTCGATCTCGAGTTCGCGAAGAGTTTGCGCGCTGGGGCTTCGGCCGATTTGGAGATACTCACGGTCGGGCTGAGAATTTTTCTTAAACAAAAGGCCCATGTTCTTCGTCACATTGAATTGGGCCTTAAATGCCGTGCGACTCACCAAATACTTGTCCTGAAGCCTAGAAAAAAGATTCGCCTTCACATCAAACTGAGTAGGAGTGCCCGCCATTGGGACGCGAAGCTCAAAGTAGGGCTTGCCATCCGACTCCATCGCAGTCGTCACGCAATCGCCGCGCTCTTCTCGAATGTCGATGTCTTGGGTAATTTTGGGAAGCCCCCAGATCTTGTTGCCGCGAATTTGATTCTCGATCGAAGTCACAGGCATACTGAAAACGTAATACCCAAAGCCGGGAAATAACCCACTTGCCACCATGGGGAGCACAGGCACGCTCAAAAGCGAATCAAAAAGTACGGGAATCATCATCGAGATTTCGTTGTAAGGCCAAACCTCCATGACATTCTTATATTCATAACAAGAGAACGCAACGAGCGATCGCCCCTGAGTCATCCGAATCGGCTTCATCCTAGGATGTGGCATCATGGCGAGCGCTTTTTTGTAGCTGCACATGAAGATGCCGATCGCGCAGGTCACATCGCTGTAGAATGTGGGGAACTGATAATTTTTTGAGATCTTGTCGTTCAGCCGGAGTGGCTTGGGCGCGTGGCGCAGCTCAAAGCGCGTAAAGAAAGGGTCAGCAAACTTGTCCAGGTTGTCGAGCATTCGCTCGTTGATTTCGGTGGTGGATCTCATGCTTCAATTGAAGCGCTTCTTGCGCGGTCTGTCCAGGCAGAAACTGCCCTCCTAAAACGGATCCCTCAGTCTGTTGATGTTGATCGAACAAATAGGATGATCGAGTTTTGGGACCACACGACACGCTTTTATGACGGTAGGCAATCTCTGCGCCTAGCAGTCCTTCATCAATTGAACGATAATAAAGAGGCGGCGAAACCCCCAAGGGGCTGCCACAAAAAAATGAATGCATTACACACCCGTCGTATTATGTCCCATGCTCTCGTGAGCGCGCTCGCGCTCCTCGCCACGCTCGCAGGCTGCTCTACACTCAAAAGCTGGTTTCACTCGCCCTCGCGAGCCGAGCGATTGACTGGGGTCAAGAAGTTCCATTATCAGCTCGGTGATCTCGTTGGTTTCACTGACAAACACTCAGCCGACCACGATACACTCTTCGTCATCGACTACTCGAAAGACGGAACCGACGTCGAGCGCTTTGGCTGGGCGGATGTCGCCAAACTCAAAGGCCGCGGCAACGTCGTGCTTGCCTACCTCAACATCGGCGAGGCAGAAGAGGTTCGTTGGTATTATAAGAACCTCCCAAAAAAACTGCTCAGCCCACAGAACTCAGCGCTTTCAGGCAAGCACACGGTTTACTACTGGGACCGTGCCTGGCAGGACATTATTGGGGCCGAGCACGAGAGCTCGCTATCCAGGATCCTCGCCATCGGATTCGATGGCGTATACCTCGACCACGTCGATGCGTACTCTCGATTCCCTGATCGCAAGGGCGCCGCGGCCGCCATGATCGCCTGGGTTGAGCGCATCGCCAACCGAGCGCGCTCCATCAACGACGACTTCATCGTCGTTCAACAGAACGCAGTATGCCTACCCGATCGCGGCAACTACTCTGAGCTCAGCGATGAGCAGCACGCAGCCTTGCTCTCGCGTTACTGGCCGGTGCTCGACGGGATCTCCGTCGAGTCTCCTTTCTTTAGCGGCGGGCAGATCACAAACAACGCCTACTCGCCCCAATCCGATACCCTTCGTTGCCTGAGCGAATATAGAAGCCGTCAAAAAAATGTCTTCGCGGTAGAGTTTCTCAGTGATCCTGAGAAGCAGGCCAAAGCCATGCAAGAGTTCTTGAACGCAGGCATCTTAGGGGTCGCCACCGATCGATCCCTCAAAGGACTGTTCTTCGCGCACCCAATAAATCATCAATAATATCGATAATTTCTTCTTTTTGATCAAACAGGTGAATGAATCTACCGAAACGTAAGCGAAGGAAGATGCCATATTTGAAATCCATCGCGCGCAAAAAACTCGAAGGCAAGCTCGTCGGCGGAAACTTCTCAGACCTCGCCAACTACTCTGATCTCTTCGAGAGCATGCATGATTGCGTTCTACTCCTAGACTTGGGCCCTTTTGAAGTTCTCCAATGCAACCCTGCTTGCGAGAAAACACTAGGAGTCAGCTCAGCCGATCTCGTAGGACAGGATCTGGGGTCTTTCTTCGACGAGTTCACTCAAAAGCGTCTCAATACTTTCCTTGCCGAGGCCTCTCGAGGCTCGATCGACCTGCGTTGGACTTCGACAATGACCGAAGTCACGCTCGAGCTTTCTGTTACGCGACTTGAACTTGCAGACTACTGCAGCGTGCTCCAACTCATTGCTCGCGACGTTACGGCCATTCGTGCTCAGCAAAAGGCCCTCGAATCGGCATCGACTACAGATGAGCTCACGGGAATCAGCAATCGTCGCGCTTTCAATCAAGAGCTCGACCGAGTCCACGCTGAGTCTCTGAAGTCCAGCCAGCCCTATGCGGTTTTGCTCATGGATGTCGACAACTTCAAGCTCTTTAACGACAAGAACGGACACGCTGCAGGCGACGTGGCACTCAAAGAGATCGGCAAGATCCTCAAGGCCTACAATAAGCCGGGCATATTTCCCGCACGTTATGGAGGGGAGGAGTTTGTCGTCGTCGCACACCCAGCGCAGCTGGACAAAGTCAAAGCGCTTGCCGAAGATATTCGCTTAACCGTGCAGAAGTCCCAGGTTCCTCACGCTGAGAAACAGCCTCTTGGATTCTTGAGCGTCAGCGTTGGAGTCGCTTTCTGGGAGTCCGGACAAACTTCTGCAGCAGTCTGCAAACGAGCTGACGATGGGCTGTATGTTTGCAAAGAAAAGGGACGCAACCAGGTTTGCCTGGTCGACAGCGCCACCCAAACCCAACCTCCCAAGAAGAAGTAGCGCAGATTCGCTTGCAGAGGATTTCGCATCTCGAATCTCAGATTTCCTGATTGCAAGCTTCCGGTAATGAATAATCACCCATCTCGAGACTTCCATCGTTGCCGACGGCAAGAACCATGTTCGCATGGCAGCGAGCGGCTCTAGAAAAACATGACTGTTGAGCTCAGAGGCTACATTCACCCACTCAGTAGCGACTCACATAGGCAGGACACCCATCTTGGGTATACAATTCATGATAGACAGGAGGTTCTCATGACGAGATCCCATTCTTTCAAACACATCGCTCTTGCTGCAGCCTTACTTATACAGACACCCGCTTTTGCCAAAAGCGACTCCGACCACCTCATCTCTATCAGTTCCGGCATCGCAGCGCCGTCGGACACCTCTGGTCTTTCAGAGAATCCTGCAGGACTCACCTATAATGGCAATCTAAAGCCTTTAGTGAGAGCCACGACCGAGAACACCGACAACATACCCGGGACAATCGGCGGCGGGATATTTATGGGCAACAACACCGTGGGTGGCGCCCTCCTTGTTGATCGCGGGCTGGTCGCGCCCGAACAAACCACCCTCAGCGCTGGACTCGGTGTGGATGTTCATGCGATCAACTCATCGATCGGAGCCTCATGCGATACGGAGCTAGGCTCCACCGTCCAGATCAGCTGCTCTCGGTTTGGCTTGATTCACTCTTTTGGGACCCACTCAAATCTGGGCGTGGTTCTTGGAACCGGCGACACAACTATCCTCGGCGCAGGCGTTGCAAGCGAGGTCATCAGCAACGTCACCCTAGCCATTGACGGAAGCTTAGCCACCGCAAGCAACGGCATAGCGATCAAGCCCGGCTTAGGCTTGAAAGTGACAGCCCTGGTTCTTGCAGTCGGCTACGGGATTCACTCTAGCGGAGGCAACTCCATGATTCGATCTGGAGCTTCGATAGGACTCGGCTACAAACCCAGCAGTAAGATCGAGATTCAAGCCTACTACGAACAACTCGCTAGATACTACCTAGGCGTGGCAATCGTTTTGTGAGCCGATGCTCTAGCACTCTCGAGAGCTCCGCGAACATGACAGGATTTGAGATGCAATCGCCTCACTAAAAGAGCATTGAGATACGGCAATCAAGGTCTAGCGCCAATAAAACTAGCTCACTCCTGCCCCGAGATAGGCATCCAACTTATCAAACGATCCTGTCCATCCGCCGGTCATGCCTGCCTTCGCTTTCACAAAAGCATCCAGCTCTTCACGCGTCGTAGACCCATGAGGCTCCCACGTGATGGTAACGCGTGTTTGGTCTACCCCTTCTTCCGAGAGCTCAACCGTTGTCAACATCGTCTCGGGCCAAACGGGAGCCATGGGATGACGGGAGACGTTCTCCTTCTCGTCGCAGAACTGCTGCGCGTAGACGATCCGATTCGGTCGTCGAATCTCGAGGTATTTGGCGCGACCATACATCGCGATGCCCGCGTCGTTATACATGCGATACAATGTGCCTCCGCCCACTTTGATTTCTGCGCGGATAAAATCCATCTTAAACCCAACGGGTGGAGACCAACGGCACATATGTTGAGGATCAGTCCACAACTCAAACACCGTATCGACCGGTGCACTGAACGACCGGTTGATTACAAACCTCTCTTTTCCCGAAGACTGCTTCTCTAAATACTCGGCAAGGCGGTCCCAAGTCGACTCACCTCCCGCCTTCTTGATGAACTTGCGAGTCTCCTCTGCAGCCTCCGGAGTTGGAAGCGCCATGCTCATCTCCATATTGGTCCTGCCGTTGGCTTCACTGAAGTTCACTGTCACTCTGAACATCGGGGGCCTGTCTTCGCTGCCGCCGTGGTCATACACAAGCCGTGTATACTTTTCTACCTCGTAGTAGATCGTCTTGTTGGGATAGTCGACTCCATCAGGGCCGTGCATGGTGTACTTCCAATGGCCACCCACCCTTAGATCCTTGCTATGCGTGGTAAGCGTAAAACCACGCGGCCCCCACCATTGGGCGACCTGTGCGGGATCGGTCCAGGCATCCCACACAGTTTTTACCGGGGCATCGTAGACCCTAAGAATCCTGATTTCATTCGACTTACTTTTTTCGGCCATTTTCTTTTCCCTTATTTTCACTCTTTGGAGCGACAGTTCTTAGATACGCCTCCAGGCGATCCAAGCTTTCTTCCCAAAAAGATCGGTATTGATTCATCCAGTCGGCAACGTCTTTGAACGGATCCCCATTCAGCCTACAGGACCGCCACTGCGCGTCTCTGGTTTTGGTGATGAGGCCAGCTTTCTCCAGAACTTTGAGATGCTTGGTGACGGCAGGTAGGCTCATGTCTTTGAGAAAGGGCTTTGCTAGATCCGAGACATTCGCCTCACCCTTCGAAAGCCGAGAGAGGATCGCTCTTCTCGTTGGGTCAGCCAGGGCAGAGAAGGTCAGGCTCAGTTGATCTTGCATCCTATATTAAACCCTATAGTTAATTAACCCATTAGTTAAATATTAGGCAAGAAAAAATATCGCCGCAAAGCAAACACGAGGATATGCCGGGTCAAATTAATGAATTGAAATATTGTGGAATTCTGCCCACCCCGCAAGCTAGAATCGAATCCTTGTCAGACCAAGAATTTCGATTTGAAGCGCAAGCCAGCAAGAGACGTCAACGAACCATCGGCGCCGTCGTGCTCTCCATTCTGATTGGATACCTTTTAGATATCGGGGCAGGCATACCTTTTCCAAGCGGAACGACACTCTCTGTCTCCGTCGCTGTCTTCATGGCGTTTCAGTTATTTTTCTCGTTCAGAGGGGCAAGATCGCTCGTCATCTCAGCGGGTGGGGTTACTCTTGAGCGCTCAACAGGCGGCAAAGTCCTGCGCCTCTCTTGGACTGATATTAAGAAGGCCGAGGTGCGTCGCTCACCCTTGGGCCAAGTCTGGAAATTTCATACGAAACAAGGCGAAATTCGATGGGCTCAAACGGACTTTGACGGAGACCAAAGACTGGAACTAGAAAAGGTTCTTCGGAATGCCCTGAACGCGCATGGAATTCGCTGCGACTAAAGCACTTATCAAAACCTCCCGCAGCTCCCCAGCTAAGACAGAGCCCCCTTCCCGCTGATCGATAGCGAGAATGAATAAGATACAATTCAGCCGACGAGCAGCCCATCCCATCAGCGCTTCGCCCCATTTCACCTAAAATACGGGCAGCCCGATAACATGGGGTATTCATGAGAGATCCTGCGATTCAGGCGATTCGCATATCAATTACCAAGCACAAGTGTTACCTTGCAGAGGTCAGTCAAGTTCGCTTCTATCGAGTCTGCGAGCATAGTGCTCCCTTCCTCCGTAGCGGCTCCCAAGCCTTTTGGAGGTAATTTATGGGTAAGAAACTATACGTGGGCAATCTTCCGTTCTCTGCAACGGATCAAATCATCAATGAGACTTTTTCTCAGTGCGGAACTGTTGAGTCCGCAACGATCATCATGGATCGTGATTCAGGTCGCAGCAAAGGTTTTGGATTCGTCGAAATGTCGACCGAAGCCGAAGCAGCCAGCGCGATCTCTAAATTCAACGGCGCTGATTACGACGGACGCGCTATGACCGTTAGCGAAGCAAGACCAATGGCTCCCCGCGAAAATCGTGGCGGCGGCGCTGGATACGCTCGCAGCGGGCGCGGCAATCGTTACTAATTCTTTTATTAGAACTTTAGTTCGCTGACCGGGAGAGGGCGTTAAAGCGCCTTCTCCCGGTTGCCATTTCATGTGTTGGCTGTTCACCGAAAGGACCTGGGGCATGAAACTTCTCACTCCCGACTCTCCCGTTGGCAAAGGGCAACTGCGATGTTTTCAGTGTCGACGCCCCTGCGCCATCAAAGAAGGTAGTTGGCATTCTCACGAAAATCAGCAGATATTCTTGTGCAAGGGGTGCGCAAGAGATCAACGAGAGCGCCCACAAAAACCCTAAGGACTCCATTAACCGAGAAGGATTCGTATGGCAAAGCCACTCGCAACCCAAGCAAAACGCAATCGTGAGCGCTCTCAACAAGAGCGACAACAAGAAAAAAAAGAGAAAAGATCGATTCGAAAAGAACTCAGAAAAGAGCGAGACAAGCTCGTTTCTGAGGGAACCGATCCAGACCTCGCCGGAATGGTGCCAGGCCCCCAACCCATCAATTGGGACTAGTCTTTGCAAGCGAATTGGGGAGATTTAGGGAAAGGACTCTGATGTCATTTTTAGAACGAGTCTTGGATCCACCGAGCTACGGATATTTTAGTGAGAATGGAAAACTCTACGTTCCTTCCAACCGGGAAATCTTTGAGGAGTTTCTCAGTCGCCTCAACATCTTCTCATCGAAAAAAAACTGGCTCTCTTTCTTTACCTGGTCCTCCAACCTAGCTTTTGCTCTCCCTTTGAGCATTTTCTTTCTCCACTACGCAAATGCCTGGCTCATCGGAGCCGGTTTTCTTTACAGCATGGTCATCATGGGTAGCCACGGCACCTTCTGGCTCCATCGCTATTGCACACATCGCGCTTTTAAATTCAAGAATCCGTGGATTGCAATGATCTGCAGAAATCTTGTCATCAAAGTCATCCCTGAAGAAACCTACGTTGTTTCGCACTATGTCCATCATCAAATCTGCGAAAAACCAGGCGACCCTTACAATGCCTATGCAGGTTGGCTCTATTGTTTTCTTGCAGACGTCAACCACCAGGCGATCCGAAAAGACCTAAATGAAGCCGACTACGAGCATCTTCGTCGCCTGATGAACCACACAGGGGTCAAACTCAACACTTATGCGCAATATCAGCGCTGGGGCTCTCTTTGCCACCCATTCTGGTCGATTGGGCACTACGCGCTCAACTGGGCGTTTTGGTATGGTGCCTTTTATTGGTTAGGTGGGCACGCTCTCGCAACAGCTCTTTTTGGCTGGGCGGGCGTATGGGCATTTGGCGTGAGAACATTCAATTTCGATGGCCACGGCAAGGGAAAACTCCTGCACCGCGAAGGTGTCGACTTCAACCCTGCTGACCTCTCGGTTAACCAGGTTTGGCCTGGGTACGTTGCTGGCGAGTGGCACAACAACCACCATCTCTATCCCAACGGTGCGCGTAGCGGGTTTCTCCCCTATCAATTAGATCTACCTTGGTTGCTGATTCGCTTCTTGAACAAAGCAGGGGCGATCACATCCTATCGAGACTACAGAGCTGATTTTTTGAGAGAACACTATTTGCCCTGGAAAGCGTCTAAGGATTTGAAAACAGTCGCCTGCTAGTTTGCTCCTGCCATTTCTAGTTGAAACCAAAGAGACTTGAGAACGGGTTCCTCCATCTCTAGTTAGGCAGAGCTCTGACAATTGCTGCATCGAACTTATCGTAGATGGGATCGAACCCATTCACTTCAAGATCAGTAAAATGATTTTGATGAGCAACGCTCAAACGCGAGGCCCATCAGCTTCCGCGGTCGTCAACGCCGATGATTTCGAGTGCGCGTTTTCAAAGGCTCCCGTTCTTTTTGCACGGCAAGTCCCATCAAATTAGAAACCCTTGAACCTCACCCGTGCGGTTTGCAATTAGGCCTTGCAATTACACCATCAGAACATATTTTATCCTATAACTACAAATACCTATCTAAATATATTTCATAAATAATGAATAAATTAGCCCATTCTTCATGAAATACATCTATTTTAAACCAAAACAATCCTCTATTAATTGACTCATCGCGATGCAACGAATATAGATCGAAGCCTCCGCAGCATTCGGATGTGCTTATTAAGTATGAGGAAACTATGAAAAACCCGACTCCGATTGCATGTATTTTTGCTTTTACTTTAGGGGCTTCCGCTTTGAGTCACGCAGGGGCTGATGGCAGTGGCGGCTCAAACCACATTGTGACTTTAGAATCTATGCTGCCTCAGGTGATTCAGGCAAAAGTGGCCATCGACTACGAGGCTATCCGCAAAGACATAGGAGACCGAGACAACTATGGGGAAGCGGTGATTTTGAAGGAAGGCAATTCCTGCCCTAGAGAATTGGGTGTCTCAAAGCAAGCGGTCTGTAAACCCGAAGACTTTGTAGCGCCCGAACAGTGGCGATTTCACCTCAGCTACCAATTAAGAAGGG
>CAZGCK010000081.1:15576-16589 GCA_964524175.1 uncultured Bacteriovoracaceae bacterium
ACACCGGAGCTCTCTATTACGAACTAGACCCAGGTAACTACCTTGCAACCTACATCCTGGACGGCGTCGATCATTCGCTGGTCATCGCAAAGACACAAAGAACGGATAGAAAGCAAATCTTGGCATCCAAACACTACCTCTCAGGATCCAAGCTCCACCTCGATTTAAGCAACGAACTCTATATCGGCATCAATGGATGGAAGTGGAGAGCCTATGGCACAACAGAGTGGATTACGGAAGCTGATGGAAGCTCTCTCCGCCAATTCTGGCAACACGCGCAGACCCCGCAGTCTCGACACATCCACTGGAAAATCACCTTTGGCTCTTCTCCTTCTAAAAGAAGCGAATCTCTCTCCGAGCGCTTCTTTAGAATTGAAAGAACTTTGGTCGCCCAAACCGATTTCGGATCCGCATCATCTGTAAAGAAACTCGAACAGGATCTCATCACGCTCGAGTCGCTCCAGACAGACCTGATCGAGATCCCAGCGCCCCATACTTCGTCGGAAAAAGCGCTAAATCGCTACTTTATTGCCCGCCTCGAAGCCGAGGCAAAACAATATGCTAACCTTGCTAGCTCTGTGTTGGACGCTCAAGGGGCCTGCAACCCTTCGATCTATGAAAGGCTTGTCACTCAACTCGAGAACTGGAACCTAGGAAGCGCCTCGTACTTCTACGATCTCCAAGAAGACGCCGGTCTCGAGTTCTCAGCTCAAACTAAGCTCACCGCTCAGGGCATCCGCCAGAAGTTGAGAAGATCCCTGAAGAAACGCATTACGCCCTACTGCGACGCTCAGAATGAGCAATCGAAGATCAACTTCATCCTCAATGACTGAGCTCTATCGTGATCACATCCATAAAATCACTCGTGGTTTGGCCGAAGCCGCATCTTTGTCGGTTTCGGCCATATCTCTTTTCTACCTAGTTTCTCTGCAATCCGCACATGCGCAGCCCAACGAGTTTGATTGCGCTGCCAGATTGCAAATCGTTCTTCACTTTAAAATTGACCAACTCCG
>CAZGCK010000082.1:0-16277 GCA_964524175.1 uncultured Bacteriovoracaceae bacterium
AGATCGGCGACAAGGTGCGCGTGTCTGTGATGCGCGCGGATATCGATCGTAGGCAGATCGACTTTGGATTGGTCGAGTTCAAAGGCGTCGCCGTGGCGCAGACTGATGGCCCTTTGCCAGCAACGACTCCCAGTCCGAGGATTGAGGAGCGCTTCGCCCGTGACAAGGGTCGGGAGCGGAGTCAAATAGGACGAGAATTTAGTAGCGGTAAGGGTCCTCGCGATAAACGAGGTGAGAAAAGTCGTGGCGGCGGCGGCAAGAAAAAAGGCAGCGGCGGAAAGTGGCGCAAAAAGCGCTGATAGGCGCTCGGGTTGCCTAAAGCTGGTACCTCGATCCTAGCAATAGGTTAAGGGAGTAGTGTCCAATTAGATCGTCGGACTCTTTTTAGGCCTCCGATTCTCGGAGTTGTACACTCCAAGTTTGCTGATCGATCACAAAGAGATCGCTATGCTCCGCATGCCTCTTTGTGTTTCGGTATTGTCATTGCCTCGGTCTAAGACAATCTGCTCGGCAAACTCTGCCCCGGCAGGATCTGCCTATTACACGCAAGTTGACCCTCGCCTCGCCTCCTGAGATTCTAGAAGATGAAATGAAATGGATTCAACGCGGTCGCCAGCTCGGCCAAGCGGTTAAGAACGTGCAGCGTTTGCGGCAGATCCTCGCGGTCTTCGCGAAATACGGTTTCGTCGATGTCGTCGATCGCATGAATCTGGGCAAGTTCCTTCCCACGCGTCTCCAGGCCTATGCGGAGGCACAAGCGGATAAGTCGACGCAAGAGCGCCTTAGGCTTGCTTTCGAGGAGCTAGGTCCAACCTTTGTTAAGTTCGGGCAGCTGCTTTCGACGCGCCCAGATCTCCTGCCTGAGCCATTCATCGAGGAGTTCACCAAGCTTCAAGACTCTGTTCAGCCGCTCACTTACGAAGTTGTGAGGCAAATCGTTGAGTCCGAGCTCAAGCGCAAGATCGAGGATACCTACTCGTCCTTTGATCCCAACCCTCTCGCTGCCGCGAGCATTGGCCAAGTTCACTGCGCTCAACTCACGTCCGGAGAGAAAGTTGTCGTCAAGGTCCAGCGCCCTGAGATCGAGAAAATCATCGATACCGATGTTTCGCTCCTGGCATTCTTGGCCGGGCTTCTCGAAAAGTACGTCCCCGAGACGCGGGTGATCGCGCCGCGAATCGTGGTGAACGAGTTTTTTAGGACGCTTTCTTACGAGCTCGATTTTGTCGTCGAATCCAACAACATGGGCAAGATGGCGCAGAATCTTTCTTCGATCCCGGAGATCGTCATCCCCAAGGTTTACAAGCAGTATTGCACGAACAAGGTCCTCACCCTCGAGCGTCTCGAGGGGATCCGGGTCAATGACCTCAAGGCCCTTGATGCCGCCGGAATCGATCGCAAGCGCATTGTCGAAGTGGGTGCCAAGGCTTTTTTTAAGTCCGTCATGATTGATGGCCTTTTTCACGGGGATCAACACGGTGGAAACCTCTTTATTCTCCCGGGCAATAAGCTGGGAATCATTGATTTCGGTATTGTTGGTCGCTTGTCCCAGCGATCACGCGATCAGCTCGCGACCATGGTCATGGCCCTCATGTCAGAAGACTACGAGATGCTCTGTTATCAGTACGCAGAGCTCGGCGCGGCGGGGCCTTCGATTGATTTCGAAGGATTTCAACGAGAGACTCGCAATGCGCTTGCGCCCTATATGGGGCTATCGATCAAGGATCTCAATGCAGGCAAGATCCTGATCGAGGCGACTAAGATTGCCGCTCAATACGACATTCAAGTTCCTGGGGATTGGATGATCGTCTTCAAGGCGATCCTTACGATCGAGGGAATGGGCCGCACGCTTGATCCCGACTTCGATCTGCTTTCGATGGGACAGGATCTCGTCAAAGACCTTGTTAAAAACCAGTACTCCATGCAACGGATCACTAAGGACTTCATGTACGTTGCCAAGGACATCGCGTCCCTCGTGCAAGTTCTTCCTCGCCAGATCCGTTGGATGTTCCGTAAGTTCAATAGCAACGACTTCGCGTTCGAGATCAAGGTCCCAGAGGTCGAGGATTTGCGCAAGCAGCTCGACCTCAACGGGCGACGAATGAGTCTTAGTGTCTTGGTTGCCGGGCTTTTCATCGCTAGCAGCCTTGCGCTTCAACACTCATCCGAGAAAATGGTAGGCGATTACCCTCTCCTCGCTGTGATTTATTTTACCGTCGGCGGGCTTTTCCTAGTCGGGCTTTTGCTCAAATCGTTTAGATAAGAGCTAGAATCCCGCTCTCTGACACCCAATTGACGGTTTTGCCGCGATACCCGGCATTTTTTCCAGACTTGCAATCACTTCCGTCACTCATGCTAGCCTTAAGGTTAAGGACGTCGCATGGACCGCGACGGCTGGCAGTTCGAGCTGAGGGAGTAGCGAGTGAAAGTTGCAAGGATTGCGACGGCTGGCGTGTTGATCACGCTGGCGGGTATAGGTACAAGTTGCCAAGGCATGGACCCTGGAAAGGAGCTCGGGCGGGATCACGTGATCGGTGAGCCGGGTCCATTTGGTCAGGGGCCTGGCACGGAAGCGCCTCCGGGCCCTGGCCCTCTCCCGGCCATCGGGGTGAGTTGCCGGACTAATGATCCGAGCGACATCTGTCTTGCCGTAAAGGTGGTGACATATAAGGATCCATCGACAGGCCGCCCTACGGTGAGCCAGGATGAGGCCATCGCAAACGTCCGCGCGATCAACCAGATTTGGAGCCAGTGCAAAATCGGATTTCAAATGGAACAATATCTAGCCATTCATGCATCTGATTACGGCTTTGCACATCGGACTAACGATAGCGCTGAGTTGGATCGAATTCGTAGTGTGTTCGTGGATTCTGGCACGTTGCTTCTCGTGACAACCGGCTCTTGGAACCGCTCAGGCTCTCTGGGCCGAACCCAAGCCAACGCTTGGACCACTATGCCCGGCGCGGGCCCTTTCGGGGTGGTTATGGAAAGTCCTGTCGGGCTCTACGCCAATCTCATTGCCCATGAGCTGGGCCACTACATCAACTTGCCACACGTCAACGACACAAGTGGCGTCATGAATCCAATTATTTACACAAGTTCTAAGGGTTTAAACGCAGGCCAATGTTCGTCTGCCCGGCAAGCAGCCGCTTACTTCTGGTTAAAAATGTACCGATGATAGCGTGATCTGGTAAAAGCGTCTTATCTTAGGAGATCTTCGATGTCAGACGCGATTTTTGCAGTACCTCAGCCCATTAACGAGTCAGTGCGAACCTATTCCCCCGATGATTCGATTAGCAAAGGCCAGCGAGAGAGTCTCAAGGCGCGCCTTAAGTCCATGGCCTCTGAGAGAGTCGAAATCTCTTGCGTGATTGGCGGCAAGGAAGTGCGGACGGGCAATAAACGCCAAGTCGTGATGCCTCATGCCCATCGAGAGGGAGTCGCCGAATTTCATCTCGCAGGAGCATCGGAGCTCCATGCCGCTGCAGAAGCAGCGATGATGGCGAAACCAGCATGGGAGGCGTTGCCTTGGCAGGAGCGCGCAGCGATTTTTCTTAAGGCCGCGGATCTGCTTGCGGGACCCTATCGAGACACGCTCAATGCGGCTACCATGTTGGGGCAATCCAAGAATGTTTATCAAGCAGAGATCGACGCGGCTTGCGAGTTGATCGACTTCTTGCGCTTTAATGCTCACTACTACGAGCACATTCTCAAGATTCAGCCTCTCAGTGTACCAGGAGTCTGGAATCGCACGGAGTATCGCCCACTCGAAGGCTTCGTTTTTTCGATCACTCCGTTCAACTTCACGGCGATCGCCGGCAATCTCTGCGCTGCCCCCGCGATGCTCGGCAATACGGTGGTGTGGAAGCCTTCGGACACGCAGATGCTCTCCGCTTACTGGATCATGCGTCTATTCAAAGAAGCGGGTCTCCCCGATGGTGTGATCAATCTGGTGCCAGCTGATGGGCCGCTTGCAGGACAAACATTGTTGCCTCACAGGGATTTGGGCGGGGCGCACTTTACCGGGTCGACTGCTACGTTTCAGTCGATCTGGCGGTCGATCGGCGAGAATATCTCTAAGTATCGCTCCTATCCACGAATCGTGGGTGAGACGGGGGGCAAAGACTTTATTTTTGCTCACGCTTCGGCCGACATTGAGTCGTTGGCTGCTGCCTTGGTTCGCGGCGCATTCGAGTATCAGGGTCAAAAATGCTCTGCAGCTTCACGCGCATACATTCCCAAGAGCATTTGGAAGAAAGTCGAAGAGCGCATGCTTGACGATCTAAAAACAATCACGATGGGCGATGTTCGCGATTTCCGGCACTTCGTCAACGCGGTCATTGATCAACGTTCTTTCAAAAAGATCGCTTCTTACATCGATCACGCTAAGAACTCGCCGGAGGCGAAGATTCTCGCCGGAGGCAAGTTGGATGATAGTAAGGGCTATTTTGTTGAGCCGACGGTGATTTTGGCCAATCAGCCTACTTACAAGAGCATGGTTGAGGAGATTTTTGGACCTGTGCTGACATGTTTTATTTATGACGACCACAAGCTGGATGAGACGCTTAAGTCATGTGACGAAGCGACTCCCTATGCTTTGACAGGAGCGATTTTTGCGCAGGATCGGTACGCAGTGGAGCACATGAGTTCTCGTTTGCGCCATGCTGCCGGCAACTTTTACGTCAACGACAAGTGCACAGGCGCTGTCGTTGGACAGCAGCCTTTTGGCGGAGGTCGTGCGTCGGGTACTAATGACAAAGCTGGTAGCGCGCTCAATCTCTATCGCTGGCTTTCGCCTCGAACGATCAAAGAGACACTTGTTCCGACTAAAGACTATCGTTATCCTTTTATGAAAGGAGAGTGAACTCGAGTGAAGGTGAGATACGCGACCCAGGCGGACTACCGGGTATTGTGGGAGCTCAATCAATCCGAGGTTCCGCATGTGGGGACGCTTACGGAAGCGGCTTTTGAGAAGCTTGCGCAGAGCTCGGTGTATCTGCGTATCGCTGAGACCGAGTCCAAGGAGTTTGCTGGGTTCATTCTTGGATTTGATGAATCCTCAAACTATTCGAGCATGAATTTCGTTTGGTTCAAGGAGCGGTATCTCTTTTTCTTTTACGTTGATCGTATCGTGGTTCATAAAAAGTTCCGAAAACGAGGCGTGGGTCGGCTTCTCTATGATGACTGCGCTACCCGTTTTAAGGGAAGCAAGCCCATCATCACTTGCGAGGTCAATGTTCTTCCGCCGAATCCAGAGTCGCTTGCTTTTCATAAAAAAATAGGATTTGAGCAAGTTGGAATTCGAGAATACGAGGCCGGAAAAAAATCCGTCGGAATGTTGGTGAGAAAGATCTAGTCTTTGAGGCCAAAACCTTCATCCCGAACCGGGGATTCTAGGGTCAACGTCCTTCTTTGAGTCAGCTCGAGCGTTTCGGTCTTTCGCGACGACTTTTTAACTTTTTGTCGAGTCACTGAACCAGTTCCCGATTCAAGCGAGATATCCGTAAACTTACCTTCACTTACCTTGATCACCACTCGAGCTGGATTGTTCTGCCCTTTTGATTTGAGTTGAATTGTTGCAGCAGTGGTCAAAACTGTGGCTTCCAAAAAAGTCTTCACCTCAAAGGTGCCGTTGCGAAGGATCACTTTCGTGGGGTGGATCATGGCCAAGGAGCTAGATCCTAAGTGCAAATGGGTCGCATTAATAAGAGCGATTTCGGCCGATCCAGACTCTTGGGTTCGAACTAAATCAAAAGGATAAAGTTCGAGTCGGGCTTGGGCGTCTTGCCAAACAGAGCTCAAACGGCGTTTGACAGCGGATTTCTGATTGAAGCTATCGATCCGTCCCAAACTTTTCGAGTCTATCGAAGCAGTTGATGGTGCGGGTGTCGGAGTGACGCTATTGATGATTGGCTCGATTTCTAGTGGTGCCGTGACACTGGAGGGGGGGACCTTGGGCGTAGAACTGCGATTGCAGCTGGGTAGCGCGATCAACATCACAGTCAGAATGCAAGATAGCTCGGGCTTTCTCATCGAGAGTTAGTCATAGGTTAACACGATTTCTCTACCCCCGCCTCGCGAAACTCTTGTGGAGTGAAGGAGTATCCGTTGTCGGTCCAGGTTTGCTTCCCAAATTCTAGGGGTGAGCTGGGATATAACACGGGGAGGGGGGTTACGAGTGAGCCTTCATGGCTGCCAGCGCTGCCCAATACCCGCACATCCCGTGGACCCCAGGGCCTGGAGGTGTAGAGGATGAGCAGATCCATAGCTTTGGGTTTGAGGTCGCATAGGGAGAGAGTCCGACTCTAGGTCTAAATATCAACTGTGTAAGATTAGCTAGCCCGCCTGAGATATCTCCGCCCACAAGATTGGCGTTGTGGTGCTCTAATTCGGCGGGACCTCTTTTGGATCGACCCAGCACGAGAGACCTAAATCCAGGCGCGAACCGCTCAATCTGGTCCTCGATCCGCGTGCCCATATCTTCTCTAGATCCGTGGGGGACGTGGCAATAGGCCCATGCGATATGTTTGCCCTCAGGCGCCCGTGTCGGATCAAAGAGACTGGGTTGGCAGAGCAGTACATAGGGTTTCTCGGGGATCTGATCTTTAGCGGGCGCAGCCTCGGAACGTGCGATCTGCTCGAGTGTCCCGCCCAAATGCACAGTGGCCGCTTGGGCGCATCGCGGATCTCTCCAAGGAATGGGCCGAGAAAGCGCCCAATCCATTTTATAGACCCCAGGCCCATACCTAAACTTTTCGAGGCCGCGCCTGTAGGTGGGCGAAAAATCCGAGCCGGCTATTTTTAGAATCTGCCTTGGTGTCAGATCAAAAAGGATGATCTGGGCAGGCGGTAGATCTGCAAGCTCTTGGACTGGGGAGGAGGTCTCGACTTCTCCGCCCAGTGACTTAAAATAAGAAATGAGTGCGTCCGTGATTTTCTGGGCGCCTCCACGCGGGATCGGCCACCCTTTGTCATGACAAGCCCCACGGAGGCGGATCCAGCCCAGTCCAACGGCGTGCACGAATGCGCAGCTAATCCGGCAAAAAGCGCACGCGCTCTTTCTCCTTTGAACCTGCTTCGAGCGAATCCTTGGGCTGACTGTAGGGCCTGCATCCCAAAGCCGGCCATGAGGAAAGGATGCCGGGGCCATCGTACGGCCGATCTCAATATGTCGGGAAGCAGCCGCTCCCAATCATGCATGAGAGGCTCCGCCCATTTTAGGTACGTGTCTTCATCCACACCGAGTCCTGAAGCCGTTTCCTGAATTGACCGATACAAAAGCGCGGCAGGCACATCGTCGAGAGGGTGAGCGCACTCCGCTGGCGAGTGGATCCAATGCAATCCATGCTTTTCGAGCGGCAATGACGAAAACAAGGGAGATGCAATCCCCAAAGGATGCGCGGCCGAGCAAACATCATGGATATATCCCGGCAGCGTGAGCGCTGCAGAGCGGGCTCCACCGCCCGCGGTAGGCTGAGCTTCTTTTATGAGTACTGATCTTCCCGCCCGCGCAAGGGTGATCGCGGCCGCCAAGCCGTTGGGACCAGACCCGACGACGACTGCATCGTATTGAGAGGAGGGGTTGCTCATGTAAGGCCAGGATACAGTGAGAAGCCTTGCCCGTTAAGGGACCTTTTTTGGAGTGGTTATTTTTCGCGGGATGGTTTCCTAGAATCTAAATGGATTGCCTGTTCTTTGAGCGCGCAGTCGAAGTGGTCCTCTGTTCAGCAGATGCGCTTCGCGCGCGCCAACTTGCGACTTTGGCTCATTTTTGGCGAAGATGCAGGCTTGAGTCTTAATTAGTAATAAATTTGTCTTGATAAATATATTTAATATATGAAATTGCTGTTGATCCAGGGTTCTTAAAAGTGAGAAACAGCCTTTCTATGCGCAACTCAGTATCCTCGCTGGAAGACACCACTCAACGCCCTTCGTCCTGGCTCAAATATCGCGCGGGCATGTGCAAGGGATGTTGGGCTGGATGTTGCACGCTTCCTGTTGAAGCAAGCGCCGCAGACCTCATTCGACTTGGTTTGATCACTGAAGATGAGGCCTGCGAGTCCCTTAAGAAGGTTGCTCGGCGCCTTGAGAAAGAGGGCTACATTCAAGCCTTCGTGCCAAGAACGCAGATTTTTGTCCTCGAACAGCGCAATGGTAGAGACTGCATTTTTCTCGGAAAGAAGGATCGCCTTTGTACCGTCTATGAAAAGCGACCCGAGGTCTGTCGGCAGTTTCCTAAGATCGGTCCAAGACCTGGCTACTGCCCTGGCCAGAAGACTTCTGCCATGAAAGAAATCGCTAAATTTTAAGTGAGTTCAAGGTGATGTAACGGACTTTGCGAGAATGTTAAGGTTCTTTATAATTGACTAAATTGATCCGAAAAGTTCAATATGAATAGAGAAAGTTTTTTGGAAACGATCAAGCAGCAGTACTCCGATGAAATCCACGAAGCTTACCTGGAGTGTGAGCACGAAGGAAAAATCGATATGCCTGCCCTCACAGCCAAGCTGAAGAAACTCATCAGCTGCGCTCAAGTCGAAGGCTTATCCGAGTCTGAGTTTTTAGCGGTAGCTAAGACTGCTCTACCTGATCCTGAAGTGCTAGCGTCGATATCTTCAAAGATCAGCAAAAAAGCTGCTTAAAGCTAGCGGGGACCACCTGGACCAGGTCCAGGGGCGCCGACTTTGTGTCGGTGCAGGATCAAACCATGGGTTGGGTCATAGGGCGAAACGCCGACAGTGACTCGATCTCCCAAAATCACACGGATATGAAACTTACGCATCCGGCCCGAGAGCTTAGCTGAGATCGTTTGCCCGGATGGGAGCTGGACTGTGAAGTTTCCACCGGCCAACACATCAGTCACGACGCCATCGATTTGCGCCAAGTCTTCTTTCGACATTCATTTCCGCCTTTAGTGGCCTCTTAACACTATCTCATGGGCATTGCCAAGAATGGCTTGGCGGCCAAGTACATATAAACTGCCCCCATAGCGTGTTGCTAGGTTCGAGGGTGTCGAGCAATTGCTGAGCGTTGGCGCTGGCTTAGCGTGGTACGCAATCTATGAAGGCAAGAATTTCCGGATTATTCCCAACAAAATGCTCCTGACTCTGAATGTGTAGATATCGGTTCTCCCGAATCACGCGGTCCGAGCATCAGATTCATGGTCCACTTTGGGTGCGAATTGCGGGCTCATCGGGGTGTGTCATCTGAATCCATTGGGGAACCCTCAAAGGGTCTCAGGTCTTGATATTGGGCACTCCCCAAAACCCTTTGAGTGGCTATCATCCTATTCTTTAGATCGGTATCAACAGGCCCAGGGACCAGTTTCAGCTTTTTAGTTTAACTCCCCACGATGCGAGCACCTTGGCTTCATCTTCCGCTGAGGAGGTCTTCTTAAACTTTGCGCCGGATTGACCTTTGACTCTGCGTTCGCATTCTGCCCAGGTGGCGTGGCGCATGGGGTTTCCACCGATGAGGCTCAAGTAGGAGTGGGCTGCTGCCTTGGGTGCTCTCGGCCTAAGTTCGGGGAGCTCAGTGTTCTCAGGCACGTCATGTACTGCGACACCGTAACCCAAGAGAGGGCCGTCATAGAGATTGGGCCTTCTCCCTTGAGTGAACGCAACCGCGATCTCGTCGACTCGATCATTGCCTGGAACACCGCTATGGCCTTTGACCCATTTCCACTCGACGGGCGAGACTGGGTGAGCTTCCTTTCTCCGCGCAAGCTCTGCAGAAAGGCGCTTCCAAAGGTCCTGGTTGCTCACGTCGTTGCCTTCAGCTGTTTTCCAGCCTTTCTTGCGCCAACCCCAGATCCACTGCGTGATGCCTTTGATGACATAAACTGAGTCTGTGTAAATTTCGACTGGCCCGGGCTGGGCACTCAGGTGCTCAAGTGCGCGAATCGTGGCGGTGAGCTCCATCTGGTTGTTGGTCGTTTCGCGCGCGTTCCCTCCCAACTCCTTGATACGACCGTCTGGAAAGACGAGGATGACGCCCCAACCACCGGGGCCTGGATTCCCTGAGCAGGCACCGTCGGCGAAGACCATTGTAGGATAGGTGCTGGGCTTGGATGGGTTGGGCATTTGGATATTGAAGTATCTTGAGAGGGGAGTGGAAGCAAGAGTCCCAACCTTACGCCCCTTTACGCTCCGCTTGGTCTTCTGCCTGAGCTTGTGCCGCGCGTTCTTCTCGCGCCGCCGATCGCAAGCGCTCATCCAGCGCGCGATCCAGCTTTGCTTCAATCACTTGCCCGATCATCAGGGCCATTTCCTCGCGCGACATCCCGCCGTTGCCTTCAGACTTGCGTCCCGCGCGCACTAGCTCATCTTTTTTCTTTTGCAAACCGGTTGCTCGGATCCACAGCCAATCATTCACGCTGATCAGCAGCACTGCAGTGACTGCTCCAAGCAGTCCTGTCGAAAAAACAAAAGGTGGCGTGAGTGCCAGCGGCGAGTTCTCCCAGCGCTCCGCGATCATCCATCCGGTTGCGAAGAAGCTCATCGCCCACAGAAAGCACGCGATCATCAGCGTGTATTGCAGCATCAGAAGCCTGCGCACACCGCGAAGCGCGTCGATGGCCATCGAGATGGCCTTTAATGTTAAACGGCGCTTGCCCTCGCCCAGCGTCCCTTCTAGGAGCTGGGCGAGGTAGCGCTCAACTAAGTCTTGCATTGAACCTTAGTCTTTGGATTTGCGGCCTATGAGGAAGCCGAACATCGACGCGAAGAAAGCGGCGACCCCGACAAAGATCCAGGGCTTCTTATGGGCCTGTTGGTCCACCTTATGGACAGCTTGCTTTGAGACAGTCACTACGCGATCGCGCGCGTCGTGAGCTAGTTCCGTAGCTTGCTGTGCATAGTCTTGAATTTTCTGTTTAGCGCCGTGATTTCCATGACTCATGGTGAGATTAGCTCCTTTTATAGGGTTACATTGGCTTATCGGTGCTCATGACAGGATCTTGACGTGCTTAACAATCGATCGAGTAAGATCGAAGCCCTCCAGGGTACAGTCGTTCAGGGAATGGGCTTCACCAATGTCCGGCATACGCATGTGGTATGCTTAAAATATTCCTTATATAACGAGTGGTTACAAGTTTTTCATTAGAATGACACTTCTGTGACAATCACTAAACAGCTCTCCTTATACTTGTAAGTATGCGGATCGATCGCCTTCGCCTTTTTCACCTGGCTAAAGCCTCAGGACCTCAGTCCGTGGCAATTGCTGCGGATCTAAGACAGCAACTCGAAGGGTATTTTCACCTCGAGTCTTGTCAGCGTTGGCTTTGGGTTGGTGAGCAGGATGAAGTTGATGGCGATTGGGATCCATCGATAGAGATTTTTTCGGGCATCCATGCGTATCAGTTTTTGCTGAGAGTTGCGACCGGTCTCGAAAGCCAAATTGTGGGTGAGACTGACGTTTTTGGCCAGCTCAAGGAAGCTTGGAAAAAGGAGCTCGCAGTTGCAGGCGAAACGGGCCATCCCCTTAATTGCCTGATGCAGAAGGTTTTTGAAGACACTAAAGATATTCGCTCTCGGTTTTTGCAAAACGTGGGGGGCGCTTCTTATGGCAGCCTCGTTCGGATGCTCCTGAGAGGACAGTCGGGACCCACTCTCGTAGTGGGTGCAGGTCAGCTGGCTCAATCCGTTGCGCCTTATTTGCTTGAAGCGCCGGAGGTGACCGAGCTTTGGGTGAGCAATCGGAGTCAAGAGAAGCGCGAAGCTTTTGTGACGGAGTTACGTGCACGTGGATCTGCGACTCCCGTTGAGGCGGTGGAAGTAGAGTACGCAGCTTGGCAAGAGGCGCGCAATGTCGTGGTTTGCATTCCGCTCGATGAGCTCAAAGACCAAGAGCGTACTCAGTTGCGCAAGCAAGTCAGGCAAGGCGGTGTCGTGATCCATTTGGGTGGACAACGCGCAGAGGCTGGGCAGTGGTTGAGCGTTGAAGGATTCAAAGCTCTGGACGACTTGTTTGAGTTGCAGCGCGCTCAAGGTGATGTGCGCACGGTGTTGGTGACGCAGGCGGCACGCGCTTGTGCGGAAAAAGCGAAGTTGAGAGGCTTGGGAGCCTCTGTGAGCATTCCTCATGGATGGGAAGATCTGGCAGTTTTTGCATAGACCTTAGATTCCAGACGGAAGGCAGCATCTTGTGAGCAGCACACATCTTAAATTAGGTACCCGACGCTCGCTCTTAGCTTGGGCTCAAAGCAGTTGGGTGGCTCGCCAATTGGAGAAGCTTAACCCCGGGTTGCAAGTCGAGCTTGTTGGAATCGACACGCGGGGCGATAAGATCTTGGATATTCCGCTCCAGAGCGTTGAAGGCAAGGAGTTTTTCGTCGCAGAGCTGGACGATGCGCTAAGAAACGGCGGCGTTGATCTGACTGTGCATTCGATGAAGGATCTCAGTACAGAGAGGCCCAGTGAGTTTGTGCTCGGTGCGGTTCCTCTGCGCGAGAATCCGCGCGACGTCATTTTGTTTGGGCCTGAAGTGATTGAGAAGATTCGGGCCGGAAAAACGCTGAAGATTGGCACTTCGTCTCCCCGGAGACAGGAGAACATCCCTGCGTTTTTGGAGCGCGCGCTTCCAAAGGTCGGTAGTTCGCGAGCGCGAGTCGAGCTTGTTGAGATCCGCGGAAACGTCAATACCCGCTTGGGCCGAGTGCACGAACCAGTCGGCTCTGAGCGTGCGCTCGATGCCGTGGTTCTCGCGTTCGCAGGGCTGATCCGGCTTTGGGCCGATCAACCGGGACGTGAGGCGCTGACCAGGCTGCTCGAAGGCGTGCGCTGGATGGTGCTGCCTTTGCGCGAATGCCCGGCTGCGCCTGCGCAGGGAGCGCTCGCAATCGAATGTCGTGCGAAGGATGAAGCTGTTCGCAAAGTTCTTGCGACTCTCCATGATGCTGCAACAGCGGCACATGCTCAGGTAGAGCGCCAATTGTTGGTGGACTGGGGTGGAGGCTGCCACCAGCGCTTTGGCGCGACGGCAGTTCGTTCGCGCGAGGCGGGGGACTTGCTCTGGATCCGTGGACGCAAAACGGATGGAACTTTTGTAGAAGAATTGAGATGGCAAGCGCCTGCGAGCGTCGGGATTCGTGCTGAGGATTGCTGGGATGGCAGTCGGCGGAGGGACGGATCAGAGGCCTCTTCCTCGACAAGCTTGAATGTGCCGCTCATTGGGCGATCCGTTTTTGTCGCTCATTCGCGTGCTTTACCCGAGGGGACGGAAACGCAGCGGAGCCGTGTCTGGACTTCCGGCGTATCGAGTTGGTTTAGGTTGGCTGAGCGCGGAGTTTGGGTCGAAGGCTGCGCCGAGAGTCTGGGTATCGAGTTCGTGCAGCCGACCTTGCGAGAAGCCGTGCTGAGGCTCGCGGATCCTTGGGTTGTGCTTACCCATGAGACGGCAACGGACGGCTGGCCGGGTGTTGAGGTGGTAGCGACTTATCGAGTGCCTGATTCAAAAATTGATGCGGAAGAGCTCAGCCGCTTGAAGCAGGCCAAGGTTTTCTATTGGAGCAGCGGCTCACAGTATGATCAGTTTGGGAGCAACGTTTCTACGGGAGCCAAGCATTGTTGTGGGCCGGGCAAGACTGCGGCTCATTTGCGTGAGCATGGCGTCGAGCCGATTGTGTTTCCGTCGTCTGAGGAGTGGAGAAAATGGCTTCAACTAAAATAAAACCAGGAACCCTCACTCTTCGTCGGATGAGGCAGAGCCCCCTGGTTAGGGATTTGGCCCGCCAGCACTCAGTGAGCTTTGAGCAGTTCATGCAACCTCTATTTGTGATCGAGGGTCTCAAGTCGCGCGAAGAGGTCCCGGGCCTCACCGGGACCTATCGTGAGACGCCTAAGACTCTGCTCAATCAGGTCGAAAAAGATCTTAAGGCGGGCGTGAGTAAGATCCTGCTCTTTGGAGTTCCCAAAGACAAAAAGGCTCGAGGATTTGATGCTTCGTTTACCGCTGCGCAGATCAAAGCCTTAAAGAAGCATTTTGGAAAAGATCTCCTCGTTGCAGTGGATGTCTGCCTCTGCTCTTCGACTACCCACGGACAGTGCGGCGTTCTGACTGCTGAAGCGGATCACGTAGATAACTTGGTTACCGTAAGCGAGCTCGCGCAAGCCGCGCTTCAATATGCTGGGGCGGGCGCGGATTGCGTGGCTCCGAGCGATATGATGGATGGGCGAGTTGCGGCGATTCGCGGCGCTCTGGATGGAGCGGGGCTCGAGCGCACTTTGCTCATGAGTTACTCGGCAAAGTTTCACTCCAAGTTTTATGGCCCTTTTCGAGTGGCAGCGGATTCTGCGCCTAAAGGCGGAACCTCACTCAAGGATCGCTCGACCTATCAAATCGATCCAGGTACGCCGCGAGATGCGTTGGCGAGCTCCCTTCGAGATGCGCAAGAAGGCGCTGACATCCTCATGGTCAAGCCTGGGATGCCGTACTTAGATGTCCTCGCCAAGCTTTCTGCCGAGATCCCTAAGCCCTGGGCTGTTTATGAAGTAAGCGGTGAATACGCGGCTATCGAGCTTATGGCCCGCGAAGGTCTGATTCAGGGCCCCGCTGCTCACATTGAGGCTTGGACGGCATTTAAGCGCGCGGGCGCTTCCATCATCATCAGTTATGGTTCGCGGTTCGCGAAAGAATGGCTACAGCTATGATCAACACACAGAAATCAGAAAGTCTTTTTGAAAGAGCCAAGAAGGTCGCGCCGGGAGGCGTTCACTCTCCGGTGCGAGGCTTTCGCGGAGTCGGCGGAACCCCGCGGTTTGTCGAGTCAGCCAAGGGCGTAGAGCTCATTGATGCCGATGGCAATCGTTACATCGATTTCTGCATGTCTTGGGGACCCCTTCTTTTTGGGCATCAAGATGAAGAGATCTCTGAAGCCGTGCGCGGCGCCCTCTCCCGTGGTTGGTCCTACGGGACTGCGGAGCCTTATTCGCTCGAGTTGGCAGAGCTCATCACTTCAAGCTTGCCTTGGGTGCAGAAGATTCGTTTCGTGAACTCAGGAACCGAGGCCGTAATGGCTGCGCTAAGGGTGGCGCGCGCTGCGACCGGGCGTCATAAGATTCTCAAGTTTGACGGCTGCTACCACGGTCACGTCGACTCGATGCTGGTTCGTGCGGGGTCGGGTTTGGCGGAGATGGCCTCTCCGGACAGCGCGGGCGTGACGCCTGCGACAGCGGCAGAAACGGTCGTAGCGCCGCTCGATGATTTGGCTGCGCTCGAGAATATCTTTGCGCATCACGGTCGGGATATCGCCGCGGTAATCGTTGAGCCGGTGCCCGCGAACAACGGTTTGCTTTTGCAGAAGCCAGAATTCTTGCCCAAGCTTTGCGAGATCGCGCGCAAAGCGGGCTCGCTGGTGATCTTTGACGAAGTGATCACCGGTTTTCGCGTGGCTTTTGGTGGGATGGCCGAGCGTACAGGCTTAAGACCTGACTTGGTTACGTATGGCAAAGTCATCGGCGGCGGGTTTCCGGTGGGAGCCTACGGCGGCCGATCGGATCTCATGGATCTAGTGGCTCCATCTGGACCTGTTTACCAAGCGGGCACTCTAAGTGCCAATCCCGTCGCGATGACCGCTGGCTTGGCGATGCTCAAGAAGCTTAAGCGTGATGCGCCCTACTCGCGTCTCGAGCAACGAACGGAGGTTCTCGCCGCCTCCCTCGAAAAAGCAGCGAGAGCTGCAACGTCAGAGGTTGTGCGCGTTCAGCGCTACGCTTCTCTTTTTTGGACCGTATTGGGCGAGCCTCGGACCTCCGATCGGCAAGTCCGCACGGCAGATCAAACTCCCTCCACACAGAAAGAGAGATACGCAAAAGCGTTTCACGCGCTGCTCGGCAAGGGAGTCTATCTCGCTCCTAGCGGCTACGAAGTTTCTTTTCTCTCGACCGCGCATACGGAGGCACATTTTCAAGCCTTTATTGAAGCGTTTGGGCAATCGCTGGGAGAATCTATCTGAAGTCCAGCGGAGGATTCACCACTGCGCCAGGTCGGCGTCTCCGTTTGATGATTCTTGCCCAGGGACTGTGGCTTACGCTCGTTTGCTTATTGGGTGTGTGGTGGTGCCGACTTGCACTCAATCAAGCTGAGCAGATTGGTGAGCTTCAAGCTAAGCTGGGGGTGGCTGCAGCTACGGTAAACGAACAGCTTTTTCGGACTGAGCGTATGCTTTTCTGGGAGTCTGTGACTTATATCGTGCTGGTATGCGCGAGCACCGCCCTGGTGGCGTGGCTCTATTGGCGAGATATGATGCGCGCGCGTGCAATTCAGGCTTTTTTCGCTTC
>CAZGCK010000083.1:0-16262 GCA_964524175.1 uncultured Bacteriovoracaceae bacterium
ATGTTTCGATTGTAGGGTGAAGCGCAGTCAGTTTTCTTGATTCTGGCCGAGTCCTCTGGCTGCAAGCAGGGTGTTAACAAAATGTTTCAAGTTGTTAACACAATGGAATCAACTTTTTTCGAAACGGAATCCATTGAAAGCCCCAAATACTTCACGAATGAAAGATTCAGCGCACGGGCATGCCCCTGAACTCGATCAGTCAGTGCTGAAAGTTGGGCTTCTCGCTTGGCTGCATGCCTTGCGCGACCTGGGTCACCTGCACGACCTCAAAATCCAAGATCGCTTCGCCCACTTTCGCTCCAGCCTTGTCTAGCCAAGAGAGCACCAGGCGATGAACCCCAAACATGCCAACAGGAAAATTGCCGTATCTAAAAACGGCTTTCATCCGCTTCTGCTCAGCAGGAACATTCATATCTCCATTGCCCACGATCTGCTGCTTGCCATCTGGGGTAAGCAAGTGAATGACCATCTTGCCATGAAACGCTTGCGGCTCGGTTTTCTCGAGCGCTAAGGAAACCACCATCGACTGAATCTGGATGGGAAGCTGAGGAACACGGATTTCCTCAAGGAGATCAAAAACCGAGAGATTTCCGGTTTGTTGGTCTACTGAGGCACCCAAAGAAAGGCTGGCAAAATGGAGTTTCAACATCGTCAGAATTTGCCACGGGAGCTGTTTCTTGGCAACCAGTCCCCATGCTAGAGTTGTGGTATCCATGCACCAAACCTTTGACTTTCTGGTTATCGGCTCAGGCTTCGGCGGAAGCGTTTCAGCAATGCGATTGGCCGAGAAGGGCTACAAGGTCGCCGTCATCGAACAGGGCAAGCGTTTTCGCGATCAGGACTTCCCTAAGTCCAATTGGGACCTCAGGCGTTATTTATGGATGCCACTGCTCAAATGCTTTGGAATCCAAAACTTGAGCCTCTTTCGCAACGTGCTGGTACTCAGCGGCGCCGGCGTGGGAGGCGGAAGCCTCGTCTACGCCAATACGCTAATGCAACCTGGCGACGAGTTTTATCGCGCGCCGGTCTGGAAAGACCTGGTTGACTGGAAAGCAGAACTTGAGCCGCACTATGCGACGGCTCGCCGCATGCTGGGAGTCACAACCAACCCAGCACTGACGTTTGTCGATCATCGCCTCAAAGAATGCGCTGAAGAAATGGGACGTGGAGATACCTTTAAGCCGACTCAGATCGGCGTGTTCTTTGGAGAGGCTGGCAAGACTGTGACGGACCCTTACTTTGGCGGCAAAGGGCCTGAGCGCGCAGGCTGCATTCTGTGCGGGGGCTGTATGGTGGGTTGCCGCCACAATGCGAAGAACACGCTGATGAAGAACTACCTCTGGTTCGCTGAGAAACTCGGCGTGACGATCATCCCAGAACGCACCGTCGTCGACGTGCGACCCATTCAAACCAAAGCGCTCGATACAGTCCGTGAACGAGAAGGAGCTGCGGGTTACGAAGTCGAGACCGTCCGCTCCGGCGCATGGATCGCAAAGGACCGCCGCGTTTATAGGGCCCAGAAAGTCATCTTCTCCGCCGGAGTGCTAGGCACGGTGAATATGCTTCTCAAGTGCAAGTACATCACACGTAGCCTCCCGCGCATCTCAGATCGTTTGGGATACGAGGTTCGCACCAACAGCGAGGCGCTCATCGGCGTCACTGAATTGAACGCCTCCAAAGAACATGACTATAGCGTGGGCCCTGCGATTACCTCGATTTTTCATCCCGATGAGCACACTCATATCGAGCCAGTTCGCTACCCGCGAGGATCGGACTTCATGCGCTTGCTGGCTGCGCCGATGGCTGACGGAGGCAATCGGATCTTGCGACCACTCAAGATGGCGCTCGCGATCCTCTCCAATCCGATCGGGACGCTTAGGCTCGCGCTCAATCGCGACTGGGCAGGTACAACGGTGATTTTTCTGGTGATGCAGACGCTCGACAACAAAATGCGATTCAAGCTAGGGCGAGGATTTCTTACGTTGTTTAGGCGCAAACTTCAAACCGCGCCAGACGGAGGGTCGCTCACCATTCCAAGCTACATCCCAATTGGCCATAAAGTCGCGCGCGCGTTTGCCCGCAAAGTGGGCGGCATCCCACAAAGCGCAGTGAATGAAGTCGTGCTGAATATTCCGACAACCGCTCATATTTTGGGTGGCTGCGGGATCGGGAGCTCACCTGAGACAGGGGTGATCGACTCGGATCACCGTCTATTTGGATACGAAGGGCTCTATGTTTGTGATGGATCGACGATTCCAGCAAATCTTGGCGTAAACCCTAGCCTGACAATCACAGCGATGACTGAAAGGGCGATGAGCCGGATTAAAAAGAAGCTGTGATCATTTATCGTCTCTTTGCAGCAAAAAAATCTTTCAACACCTGCCCGCACTCTTCGTTAGCCTCAAGCTCAACGACGAAGCGGTGATTGATACGAGCATCTTCGTGAAGGCGATACCCCAAGCTAAGCGCCCCACCCTTCGGGTCGACAGCGCCGTAAACAACGCGAGGCAATCGCGCCTGTTGGCAGGCGCCCAAACACATAGGGCACGGCTCAAGAGTCACATAGAGCGTGCAGTTTTCGAGACGCCAGCTCTTAAGCTCTTGCGCTGCGCAGATGATCGCTTCGATCTCAGCATGTGAGCACGGATTCTGATCCTGCTCTCGCCGGTTATGCCCTCTCCCCACGACGCGCTCAGAGGCGCCCTCTCGAAAAACAACGACAGCTCCCACGGGCACTTCATCCTCAGCTGCAGCCTGCTTGGCCAACCGCAAAGCCTCTGTCATCCAATTGACGTTTGACATGTGAGTTGAAGAGGTTTCTAATTTTTTCATGGGTTTAAAGCCGATCGCGCTTGTTCTTGGGATTCTATCCTATTTGACAACTCCTGTCGCCTGGTCACAGCCTCCAGCTCGCAAACCCGCTTCAGACCCCGTCAAAACCGTTCCAGCGACAGCTCCTTCAGCGAAAACGAAGCCGGCAGCCAAAATCCTTCCTAGCCCACCTAGTCCACCCAGAAAACTGAGAGACCAAGGAGTGAAGCTCAAACCCAGAAACCCCGACCTCCCCCCGATAGAGCTCAATCCTAAAGTCAAAGCTCCGCCCAAAGCCCTCGTCTATCCGACCCAGTTTGTTCTGACTCGAATTCAAGGCAGGAGAGTCATGCTCAAATTCAATAGCCGCAACCCACGTCTCGAGCTTAACCCCAAGGCCGGCATGATCATACAACTCAACGCTACCGAGCCGCTGCAAGTGCAGCCGTCCGTCTTTACTGGATCGACCTGGCCAGCCAGCAATGAAGCCGAGCTCACGCTTTCTGGGATCCAAGTCGGCCCACCCAACGAGATCCTCGGCGAAGCAGCCTATACCGTATGCGACATCCAATCCAAAGAATGTCGCAAGACCAAGTCACCTGTTTCGTTGATCTTTGAGGGGCCTTAAGTCTGCTCTAGGCTGTATCTTGGATGTGCTTATTCTCGAGCTCATCCAGCCGCTTGCCAAACTCCTCAGGAGTGAGCAAGTACCGTGAGCGGCGATAGAGCGCCGCGATTTTGCGCAAGCGCGCGGTGATCTGCCTAAGCATGCGCTTCTGAGGACGCGAAGGCAGACTGAACTTCACACCCACACCCTTGGGATGCGTGACCGTGCTCTGCGTGCGCCAAACAACAATTCCCTGGCAAGTCATCGGAACGCTAAATACCGTAAATTTAATATCTAGGAGCTCGTCTTGCCGCAGTTCAGTCCTCAGCTTGACAAAACACCCTCCCATCGAGAGGTCCAGGATCTCTCCGTCGACCACTGAAGAGGCCTCAAGAGCGGAGCCGGCGCTTAGGCCCCTTCGCTCAAGCCTCACGGGCACGGAGAGGCGATATCGCGGATTACTCTCCCACCAACGAATCTTTGGAAAAAAGTAAGGCACCCGGATTTCGCGCGAGATCCGATGCATAAGACCGCTCAGAAGCAGAAGCGAGGCGATGTACGCCAAGACTTTATGATGGGTTTCTCCGTAGGCGTGGACCAATTTCGCGTTCTCAAAGGCGATGAGAGCGTTCACGACGAACAAGAAGTACCACGCCCAGCGCCTCATCTCCCATAGCCCGTAGCCGGTGATCATCGCTAGGATCGAAAGCCCGATAAAGAATGGGCTAAGCACGATGCTCAGGCAGGAGCCCGCCGAAATATCAAAAAGAATCGCAACTGATATTAAGTACGTGGCGGGAAAAGCCATGTAGATGCAGGCAGCCGACTTGAGGACTTTAGTGGTGTAACGCTTCATGCTCGAACACCCTGATCCCGCACGTCAGTGAAGTACTCGGACTTCGAGAACGCTTCTTTGTGCGGATCGCACGTTTGTGGAGGAACCCCTTTCATGTTGTTACAAAACCTCTCATGGCTGCCCAAATCTGCCACAAAACGTGGCCAATCATAAAGTCTGAATGTTTAAGCAGCCGAGTCGCTCTTGTCGCTTGATGGAGCACCGCTCTTTTCGCCGAGAGCATGACGATAACGAATCATCTGCTGATTGTAGGCGTCGGCAACCTCTTGAAAGAAGTCTCCCTTGCGGAAGTGCACATCCGATGAAGTGCGACCTTCGGCAACAGAATTCGCATGCTTCTGCAGTCGAAACAGGGGGCCTGCGACCCGATGAGACAGGAGCAACCCCCAGATCACGAGCGAACTCAAGGTCACGCAAGCGGTGATCGCGTAATAAAAATTCTTGGTGCTGCGTTGCTCATTCAAGAACTCAAAAAAAACGTGATTAGAGGGAAGTCCGAGTCCTTGTCCAAGCTGAGAGAACTTCCAAAAGAAATAGGCGTCAGCCGCGTAGAATACGCCTATCGTCACAAGCGAGATGCCGACAGTATAGGCCAAAAAGCTGAGCTGAAACTTAGGATTGATCAAAAAGGTGCGCCGACCCCAACCTGGCTTTTTCGATACGACCTGTGATTCAAGATTCTCGGACATACGGATTTCCCTTCTGCGGACGGACCGGTGGGTATGAATCAGTATCGGCAAAAAAAGAATAAACCTGACATAATTAGTATTTGTTAACTGAATTAACTAGTCAACATCTTCCTATTCATTCAATAAAATCTGGGACCTGCCCCCCTCCCAAAAAGCTGATAGAATCTCACTGTGTACCAGCGCAAATCCCATCGCCGAAACGCGCAAATGCCGATTCAGGTCACCCCGTCGGCAATGCCTCCCGTTATCGGTGCCGGTATCAATATCAGCACTGGAGGCATGGGGCTGATGATCAGTCAGAATCTCAAGCTGGGTGACTTTCTTGCGCTAGAATTCACTTTGCCAGGCCGGACTCAAAAGATTCGAGTCAAAGCACAAGTCAAAATGTGTGTTCCCCTGCCCAATGGATCGTTCAAAATTGGAGCAGAGTTCTATCACCTCTCGCCGGGCGATGAGGTCGTGATTGCCAATTACGTAGCTGGCGCGCTATCCGTCTGAGAATGAAAAAGACGATTCTCATCACAGGCAGCTCGAGCGGGTTTGGAAGAGGCACCGTCCCGTTGCTTCTAGAAGAAGGACACACAGTAATCGCTTCCATTCGAGGAGGTGAAGAGCGCTTTCGCAAGCTCTTCGCTGAAGAACTCAAGATCTACCCAGATCGCCTGCACACGGTTGACCTGCACATGGATAAGCCAGAGACTTTCAATCTAGCTGTGGATCTGATTGACCAACGGTTTGGGGGCAAACTCGACGTCCTCGTGAACAATGCGGGCTACGGACTTTTTGGCGCGATCGAAGATCAATCTCATGAGCAGCTCAGGGCGCAGATGGAAGTGAACTTCTTTGGCCCCGTATTTTTGAGTCGAGCTCTTCTTCCTGCCCTCAGAAAAGCGCGAGGACGAATCATCAACGTCAGCAGCATCGCTGGCCGATCCTCGTTTCCGCTATACGGGGCTTATAACGCTTCTAAGTTCGCGCTCGAAGGCATCAGCGAGGCGATGCACTACGACCTCAAACCTCAAGGCGTCCAAGTGTGCTTGGTCGAACCTGGCGCCTTTAAGACAGGATTCACGACAAGCACTTCCGCGATCTATGCTGAGGGGCTCTGGAATCCCCACTCCCCTTATCGAGCTCGCACCCAAGCGCTCAAGGCTTTTACCTCTGCATCTGAGATGAGACTTGGCAATGCAGCGAGAGTCTATCGCCTGCTTGCTGCTCTCTGTGAGAAACGCAGGATCCCGCTACGAGCCCCCATCGGTATAGACTCGCGCTTTTTGATCTGGTTTGGTCGCATTGTCCCGCTAGGGATACGGATTCGCCTCATCGACCTGGTGTTTCGGCTTGTAGTCTTTAAAAGATCTTAATTCACCGAATCTGCGTTGGCCCATAAGCGCTCAAATTCGTTGCGATAGCGGCTCACGATCGCAGGCTTCTCGAGATAGATTTGATTCTCAGAGTTCGAGGTCGAAGCGCCATTGGTGTAATTGAAAGACCCCGTCTCAACCATCTTGCCATCGACGATCGTGAATTTGTTATGCATCAGTCCTCGCTGTCGACCTATCTTGAGGGATATGCCGCCCTTGATCAGCGTACGCACCAATGAGTGATTGCCCTTAGCCTGCCTGCGATCGACAACCATGCGAACCGGGATTTTCTTCGCTTGCACCAATATGTGGTGCGCGACTTGATCCAACGTGATGTCAAAGACCGCGATGTCCAAGGAGCTCTTCGCCGAATCAATGAACTTAACTAATTTGATGTCACAATGCTCTTCTGGCGAAAAGCACACCTCTTCATCGATGGGTGTTTTGACCCATGCGGCGTCAATACGAGCCCCCAGCTGATCCAGCAGGTTGGGATTCTTTTTCGTGCGACGAGCTTCAGCGAGCTCGTTTACTGTGAATTGAAGAAGAGTCAATAAAACCACGAAAACGCACAACCATTGGGCCTGAACTCTTAACATGCGCCTGATGCTACACTCAGCCCATTATCCTCTGCAACGGCTCTTCGTTTGTGCCAAGAAAATGACGAGAGCTAAGCGCTCCCTATAAAATTTCATTCTATTCATTCAGCTCTTTTAGTTCACTTCCGCGTCGGAATCGGCCGAAAAGAAAAGAAGTGAATTCAGCTTCGATTTTCAAAAAACTTCGTTTCGTAGCCGCTGCGCTTTGCGCATTTGTCAGCGCGACCGTCAGCGTGCATGCCGCGGACTCGCGATACGAGTTTGATTTGGGTACAGAAATCCCCGTGATTGAGAACGGAAACCGAACTAGCAAAGTTTATACACTGGTCGAGCGCCTCGGAGGAGGTGGCATAGGTATCGTTTACCTAGCCATGATCTCGGATAAAGCCGATCAGAAGGCTCCAGTCAAATTGGTTGCCCTTAAGGTCCGCAGTGTGGATCCTAGCTTAGAAAGCTTTAGGAAAAATTCTGAAAGAGCCCAAAACTTGCTCATTCCAAATCGAGCAACTCAACCTGATGCCAATATAGCAAAGCACTTTATTGTACAAAAACCAGCACAAAAAAGAATCCTACCACCCAACAAGATGGGAAAAGTCGAGCCAGGCGAACTGATCGAGCTAGAGCTTGCGGATGGCGACATGCGGAAGTTCATCGACCACTTCGCACTTGTTGATGGCGTCACTGAAGAAGCCGAGGAAGAGATCCTCTTCCTCCGCAAACTGAGACGAAATGCCATAGCTTTTCAGGATGGAGACAATTCGCTCGATCAAATGAAAAATGTGAGAGACGTCCAAAAAAACGGGGTGATCTCTCAAGTTGACGTCGTCCACCAAGACCTCACCGCTGACAACATATTGCGCAAAGCCCCCAATGAAACAGAAAAAGCCAAGAAGGCAAGAGAAGCCAGAGAAGCCAGAGAGACCCCTGAAGAGAGAAGAAACAGAGAAGCCCGTGAAGAGGCAGAAAAAGTACCCGCCCTTTCGCTCGACCGTCGAAAAACCCGATTCGTTCCCGGAGACCACGATGTAATGAGCATTCCAAGTGACATGCCGGAAGGAACCATTGCCGGTAAACCCGTTCTCATTCATTTAGAAGTATTAAAAGGCGCCTCTCCTAGTTCTGCATCCGATCGCTTTACTCTCGGGACAACACACTACGAGATGTTAACGGGTGAGTCCTATCGCGATATGATCATACGGGTGGTTCGCAAAGGCGCTCCGTTTAATGACATGATGAATGTTTACAGCACTCTCCTCATGAAGAATAAGAATATCTTGGCGGCCGCAGATCGAAAACTTTCCGCGATCTACACCCACACACGCTACCTCTATCAAACAGGCAAGGCCACCAAAAGAGACCTCGCATTGGCCTACATGCTCTACCATCGCACCGTGGGGGACTTGCATCCGACCAAAGCCGAGCAACTCGCCTACTACAAGGAGCACTTTAACGCTAATCAACTGGACGCGGAAGGAGTTCCACGATTTAGGAGAGTGCCTCAAATCAAGGGCCGCCCGCCTGCACAAGCCACTTATCTTAAGAGAGTTGCAGAAATGGCTGCTCAATTTCGCACGGAAGAAGTAGCGGGCTCCTTTAAAAACCGTACCGTTTTTGGAACCGAAAATATCATCATCCTTTCGGAGGAGCCTGTTCCCCCTGAAGCCCAAGATGCCATCCCCAAAAAAGTTGAAATGGACCTGCCCTCAAAAAAACCCCCCGCCCAAGCTGCCAAAGCCGCGTCGCCTCCTGCTCCTGATGATTTCGAACTGAACTTTCTGACTGCGATTGAAGCAGACTCACCAGTGCTTCGGGAGAAAAGTAAGGCGAGAGATGCAAATATAGAGGCTCCCTCCCAGCTCAAACTAAACCCGCTCCAGTCACCGGCGGGCTTGCCCGCAGAGAGCTCCATCTTTGAGTCAATGGGCCCATCCGTTGTTGTTGACCTAAATGAGAGCGATTTATTTTCGACGAAAATGAGGAGGGAGGCTTGCCTCATAACTGTGCTAGAAAGAGACACTTCGATGCCCCATCCAAAAAAACAGAACTAAACTCCGTCCAGTCCCCAAAACCAAAGCGCGTCGCTCTCGAGCAGCTTCTTGGCGCTCGGATCGATGACCCGTGCCAGGCAGAGATTCTCAATAGGCAGAGATCGCTGCACAAGCCCGGCTTCACTCATTAGCCATGGCGATCCCAGGACCTCTGCATCTGGACTCTCACGCGCGATCTGCGCAAAGAGCGCACGCATCGTCCGAGTATCTGATCCGCCCCACTCGTGCACCATGCCTGGCAAGTCGATTCCTCGACCAACCGCCGCGTATGCGGAGGGATTCTCGCGTGAACCCGACCAATACCACTGAGTCCCACGGTGCTCTCGCATCCAGACGAGATCGCCATCTTCGAGAAGCAAGCCTGTTTTTCTGCACCTCAACCGGTCCCATATCGCAGGGACCCAGCCACGCCCTAACTCTCCACCCATTGCTGCTTCTTGCACGATCTCCCGGATGGGTACACGCACCTGCCGACCACAAAGCTCGAATCCGAGCCTTTGATACATCTTATGTTCAGACCCCCAGAGAACCACGAGCTGCGCCTGACGATCCTCGGCCCACCTGCAAGCCAGCGAGACGAGCCGCGAAGCGATCCCCCGTCCCCGATGAGAGAGGGCGGTCGCGACTGCCCCAATCAAGCAGACTCGATGACGTTCACCTTCTGGCATCTGGAGCCAAGCGATGCGCGCACCGATGCATGCAACCAGGCGATCTCCATCCCACGCTCCAAAACGGATGGACCTCCTGGGATCGGCTCCGACTCCCCATACTGGAAAGTCGCTTAAAAAATGCTTTTGCGGCTCTAAGCCAAAAGCCTCATCCAACAATTCAGAAAAGCTCGCTTCAGAATTTTTTCCTTCGATGAGGTCCAACCTAAGCGGTTGATCTTCATGGGGGGCGGCTGCGGCTGTATCGACACGTGGCAAGCCTTCCTGGCTCATTTTACTAGTTTAGCCAGACCGCTAAGATGCGCCATCCGGCATTAACTACCCAGCACATTCTGCCGATAGGTTTAAATAGGAGGACCGCCTCGAATGTCCAAAAAGAAAAATAAGTTCGATCTGACCCACCTGGTTCACGATGGCACGCTGAAGGATGGCCAAACCCTGCTTTTTGTAAGCGATCCAAGCAAGACCTGCAGGATCACCAAGCAACCCAACAATGAGTATAAGGTGTTAGTTGGCAAAGAAACCACCACACTGCATGCATTTGCAGTGAAGTGCCTAGGCCAAGAGCCGCCTGACCATGCAGCAAAATGGTTCCGCACCGAAGGCGGAAAAACTGTTTTTGAGCTCTGGCACGCCGCCGACTACGCAGAAGCGGCCTGATTATCTAGTCCTTTTAGGTATTTAATTGGTTGCACGGCCGGAGATACGATTCTCGGGCTGCCTCAACAGCACTCTGCTGTAGCAGAGTGCTGTTTTTTTTCTAAAGACCTGCGCGCAAACGCCGATCCGTGTATTGGAAGCAGGAACCCACTCATGATGAGCGAGTTCCGGCGGCTGAAAAAAAAACACCATACGGCGAGTCGCCCCTGCGACCCGCCAAAGGCTAAGGATGGCCGGGGTACGTAGCAATACGTACTTGAATAAAACCTTCATGGAGGAAGGTTATGGGACTGCGGATCAATACAAATGTTCCCGCTCTCGTTGCGCAGAGAAACTTGCGCACGAACCGCACCTCCCTCGACCGCTCTCTCGAGCGGCTCTCATCGGGATCCCGAATCAATCACGCAGGAGACGACGCCGCTGGCTTGGCGATCTCCGAAAGCCTAAGAGCCCAGCTCCGTGGCCTTGGCATGGCCGAGCGCAACGCCCAAGATGGCGTCTCACTGGTGCAGGTCGCAGAAAGCGCTCTGGGCGAAGTCTCCAATATCCTGATCCGCATGCGCGAACTGGGCGTTCAGGCCGCTTCAGATACGATCGGTCCGCAAGAGCGCAAGTTCTTGGACCTCGAATTTCAAGAGTCGCTTGCCGAGATCGACCGGCTCGCGCAAAGCACAGAGTTCAACCGAGTGCCATTGCTCAACGGTACCGCCTCAGCTTTCGAGATCCAAGTGGGTACGCGAAACAACCCCATGGTCGACAGAATCAAGCTCTTTGAGGGCGGATCCGCCGACGTCAACGTGATCTCCTTAGGACTGAATCTCGCTTCCGTGAGCGAGAAAGCAGCTGCTCAGAACACGCTCGCAAGCGTGGATGCAGCTCTTCAGTCCGTTACATCGATTCGCGCCGAGTTTGGAGCCATGCAGAACCGGCTTCAGACGGTGATCAACAATCTCATGATCAGCAAAGAGAACATATCAGCAGCCAACTCGCGCATCCGCGATGCGGATCTGGCAGAAGAGACGACTGAGCTGACCAAATCACAGATTCTCCAACAGTCGGGCATTGCGGTGCTCGGCCAGGCTAACTCGACGATGAAGCAGGCATTGGGCCTACTGAGCGGGAACTCATGATGAGCGACATGACCAGGAGAATAGGATGACCCTTTTATGAATGTCATAAAAACGGCCGTGAATCGTGCGCCCAAGGCGCGTGAGCACGTCCTGACGGAGGATATCGAATGAAAGTTTGACCCGAAGCAAAGGCGCGTTGCCTGTGCTTGTTTCCTGGATAGGGCTTAGACCCGCTTCGCAGCAACCATGATGGCCATAGCGAGGCGGGTCCCCCTTCCAACAATACGAAACTAAGCACAGTGCCCTGACGTACCACCGCTAATGAGCGCAATCTTATGCGCCGGCGATTTGTGCAAGGGTCCCGCGAGGATCAATTCGCGTAAACAAGTTCTCAATCATGCCGGAACTCGAGAAGAGTTCCGGCGCGAAGAGAAACCGACTAGTGAGCGACATGGTGTCGCTCGGCTAGATCAAAATCGCGGGCGAGACGTTGATCCGTCTCTTCCGCAACCAAAGAGCAAGGAAGCTTGCCGCTGTTAAGGACAATGGCGGATATTCACGGAGGATAGATCTAATGAACGGAGTCTAGTATGGGTTTACGAATAGCGACCAATACCACTGCGCTAAACGCGCAGAGGCAAATGTCCATGACTCGAGCCAATCTTGATAAGACGCTCGAAAAACTAGCCAGCGGCTCTCGCATTAATCACGCGGGTGACGATGCTGCAGGTCTTGCGATCTCAGAAAATCTGAAGGCGCAGATCCGTGGTTACCGTCAGGCCAAACGCAACGCCATGGACGGGGTCTCCCTCATCCAGGTTTCTGAAGGCGGTTTGAACGAAATTTCAAACATGCTGGTCAGATTGCGCGAACTAGCGATCCAATCCGCTTCTGACACCATCGGGGATACCGAGCGTCAGTTCGCTGATCGAGAGTTCCAGTCCCTCAAGCAAGAAGTCGATCGTATCGCTAACGTCACGCAGTTCAACGGCACGCCTTTGCTTAACGGCAAGAGCGGGATCTTTGAGATCCAAGTGGGAACTCACAACAATCCCATCCTCGACCGCATCGTGTACAATGGCGAGAGATCCGATGCTTCGCTCGACGCCCTTAAGCTGGGAGGAGAGTCTGTAGCGACCAAGCAAGGCTCACAGCTCTCCTTGAGCGTGATCGACGACGCATTGATCCGGGTCAATAGCATCCGCGCGGATTTGGGCGCCATGCAAAATCGGCTTCAATCGACCATCAACAACCTCGCCATCAGCGACGAGAACCTGTCTTCTGCTAACTCACGTATCCGCGATACGGACATGGCTGAAGAGGTCTCCGAAATGACCAAGCAGAACGTCTTGATGCAAGCAGGCATCGCGGTTCTGAGCCAAGCGAACCAAACCAATCAGTCCGCGCTCAAACTCCTGCAAGGATAAGAGAGTGAACTGAACGCAAGGCAAATGACGAGGACAACATGAGACCGAACAGTCATGAAACGGAAAACTTCCGGAGGCGCGCAAAGTGTATGCGCCCCTGGGTCTGGGATAAGCTCCCTGCCCTATTGCGCCCAGGCGCGCCTCTCGGAAGCTCCGTCTCAGAGTTCACACCTCATGAGCTAGAGCGAGTGAGGCTACCTTGAACAGGCCAAGGCGACACAGGCGGAGACGCGACTTATGAGCGCGAACGGCCTATGGGCCAACGAGTGCAGCTACATAAAAGTTTGGGAGCCCCATGGTGGGGCTCTCCAAAAACAGCTGAAGCCGACATGGAAAACGCTATTCCCTAAGGGGAGGGCGTAGTGGGTGACAGCTTATTTAACCAAAGAGGCAAGGAGGCCTCTACCGTCACATGGAATGTGGTGACGGTCTGTCAAGGACAGGGGTCCAATGATGCGGTTTAAATGGAAGGACCTCGAGGATAAAAATATGAATGGAGTCTAGTCATGGGTTTACGTATTGCAACAAACACCACTGCGCTGAACGCGCAGAGGCAGATGTCGATGACGAGAATGAATCTCGATAAAACGCTCGAAAAACTGTCAAGCGGCTCCCGCATCAATCATGCGGGCGACGATGCTGCAGGTCTGGCGATTTCTGAGAACCTCAAGGCACAAATCCGAGGTTACCGCCAAGCCAAGCGAAATGGCATGGACGGCATCTCACTGGTCCAAGTGTCGGAAGGTGGTTTGAACGAAATTTCAAACATCCTCGTTCGTCTTCGCGAACTATCGATCCAATCTGCTTCTGACACCATCGGGGATACCGAGCGTCAGTTCGCAGATCGAGAGTTCCAGTCCCTCAAGCAAGAAATCGATCGTATCGCCAACGTCACGCAGTTCAATGGCACGCCTTTGCTCAACGGCAAGAGCGGGATCTTTGAGATCCAGGTGGGAACGCACAACAACCCCATCCTCGACCGTATCGTGTACAATGGCGAGAGATCCGATTCCTCGCTTGACGCCTTGAAAATGGGTGGTGAGTCTGTTGCGACCAAACAAGGCGCACAGCTCTCCTTGAGTGTGCTTGACGACGCATTGATCCGGGTCAACAGCATTCGCGCCGATCTGGGTGCCTTGCAGAACCGGCTCCAATCGACGATCAACAACTTGGCTATCAGCGACGAGAACCTTTCAGCTGCCAATTCACGTATTCGTGATGCGGACTTTGCCGAAGAAGTCTCCGAGATGACCAAGCAGAACATCTTGATGCAATCGGGCATCTCGGTGTTGGCTCAAGCTAACCAAACCAACGCGAACACCCTCAAGCTCCTCAGTTAAAAAATGAGGATTGGGAGTGGAGCGACAGCACAAAGAGCATAAGATGATAGAGTGAGAGTATACGGGGAGATTGACTAAGTGGCTCATACGCGAGCAGTGCTCATCGTAGGCGGAAGTGGGTTCATAGGTACCCACTTAGCCCTCAGGCTGCGGGACCAGTTCAAGGTCTTTGCGACACATCTGAAGCACCGGATTAACATTCCGGGCGTCACATCCGTGCCGCTGGATGTGGACAACAAGGATTGGTCAAAGCGCGTGGCGTACACTTGCAAACCAGACGTAGTGATCTATGCCTGCGGTTTTAACAACGTGAAATGGGCAGAGGACAACACCAAGGATGCGGAGTTTGTCCATACGTCGGGAGCCGGAACACTCACTAATGCGGCTGATATATTTCAGCCAAAGTTCATCTATCTATCTAATTGCCATGTATTCGACGGCAGTCGTGGCAATTACCACGAAACGGACACGGTTCTACCCGCAACAGCGCTAGGGAAGGCTAAACTCGGGGGAGAGAACTTTGTTCGCGGTAGGTCGCTCAACTACGTCATCGTGCGCAGCAGCCCATTGATAGGACGGGGCAACGGATTGAGCCTGTCTTTCCTGGATCGGTTGCGCATGGCCCTTGACCGTGGCGAAAGAGTCGAGCTTTCCACAAATGAGGTGCATTCTTATGCGCACATTTCAGGGCTAGTCGATTTGATCGCTCGAGTCGCCGATAGCGGGATCAGAAACAAGATCCTGCACTTTGGAGGACTGACTAAGGTCAATTCGCTCGAATGGGGACGTGCGTTTGCAGAACGGTTCGGATACGATCCTAAGCTGGTCATGGAAGCCCAGATCAAGGTGCAAGCAGAGGAAGAAAAGGCCAAGCAGCAACAGGAGCAGCCTAACAAGAAGAAAGCTTTCTCGGCACCCGACTTAGGAAATCGTGACTACTCGCTCAACTCGTCGCTGGCGATCGAGATGCTAAAGGTCAAGCCCCTTCTCATGGAGCAGTGCTTTGATCTGATCGAGAAGGACTTGGTTCCCCCCTCGTGAGCGTTTCGTATCGCGTGTGGCTCGAGCGAATTCACTGAAGTAATATTTGGCTACCTGCTCGGGAGCAACTTTTTCTCCCTGAAAGGTCCAGTAGACATCTCTGAACGGCCCGACTTGCGCGAGCAAGTCCTGGATCAGCCCGGTCGAGTCCGGCGATCCCGAGACAGAGCTCTGTCCTTGAATCAACTGCCCATCGACGTTGAGGGTTCCTCGCGCGTGCTGGGCAAAGCCGATCTGAATTACACCGTGAGCCGAGTTAGTGATCACGAGCTTGATCTGATTGCGAAAGATCATGAAGTCCGCTGCTGTTTGCGCAACACCGTAGACTTTGATCTCCTGAAACTTGGTACCGGATTCAGCAAACGCGTTGAAGACGCGCGCGTACTCAGTGAAGTGCTCCCTGAGCTCAGTCAGAAAGTCGATCGTGCTTTCCTCAACGAGTTGCTGAGGATCAAAGCTTCGTCCCAATTGCAGCAAGCGCTCAGCATCGGGATGAACCTCTGCCCGCGCGAGTTCGTGGATCCAACCTTGCTGCGAAGGCAATTCCTTAAAACGAGCCATTCCGATAACCCCCGCCAATATATTAACGCTCGGCTTGCAGCCACTCACAAGGCATCCTGCCCCGCGAGTGCAAGCTTCAAAAAGTCTATTTCTAATGGAGCGGACTTGTCAAATTTGAGGGCAGACGTGGACTGCGAAACCCCAAAAACTTCGCCCAATGCGAACTTATTGACCACTCAGAGGGCTTGAGCCCACAAAAACTTCGCCCCCCGCGAACTTATTGACCACTCAGAGGGCTTGAGCCCTTAAAAACTTCGCATTGGGCGAAGTTTTCACCCCCCACCCTCACCCATGCTGGGCGCATAAAAAAAGCCCATCCCTTACTTCGTAAGAGATGGGCTCAAAATTTGCCCCAGAACCCATGGTTGTCATTGGACCCCAAGAATTAAGTGGGCGCCGTATGCTGGCTTTAGGCTTCCTGGAAAACCAGGCATGCACACCGCGTAGCAGGGACAGCCCCCTGGGATAATGACTGTAGGGTCCGAATTTATATCACACGGGCCCTGAGGTGGCTTCAGTAT
>CAZGCK010000084.1:0-6150 GCA_964524175.1 uncultured Bacteriovoracaceae bacterium
GGATTTGCGCGAGGGTTCGATCGATTGAGCGGATAGAGCTTAAAGCCGCGCCGGCATTCTTCAGCGTACTGAGGGCGAACAAAAAAACTGACCTGCGCGCCGCCAAGACTTAAATGACGGCCATAGACTAAGCCCACCGCGCCAGCGCCCACTATAAGTATCTTCATGTCCTCAGGGCTAACACAGCCCTTTGCGAGCAGCTAACTCAGACCAGAATTGTTAAATACGGCGACGCACAAACTCAACCATTTGGATTTATTATTAAATTAAATAGTTGATCTAAATTAATAATATTTATAATATTTAACTAAGATCTTTGGGGGGTCATTTACATGAGACCATTTTTGTTTAGAAGAAAATTTCTAACTCACCCTAGGTTTCAATTGCTCTTGCTCGGAGTGAACTTGGGTACGCTCAGCCTTTCATCTCTAGTGATTTGGGTCAGCGTTCAAAACACGCTCCTAGATCTCAAGCCTGTGGCAGGCCTCTCAGGCGTCGAAGCAGAACACTTCAAGAATTACCTCGACTACCAGATCCATAACTTTCAAAACTCAATGCTCATGGCCCTTGCGATTGGACTTTTGTTTGCTGGAACCGTGACATTATTCATCTCTCATCGAATCGCGGGCCCGTTGATCCGGTTGCGCAATTACTTTGAGAATTTAGCGCGAGGAGATGACCCCATCTCAAAAATCAGTTTCCGCGACGGGGACTACCTCAACGAACTTGCTCCTGTCATCAACGATGCCGTTGTGCGCATCCAAGAATCCAACGAACACTCCAGCGACGACCTAGCTAGCTAACTTCCACTCGGGGTAAAAAACTCCCCCTTGAGATCAATGACGCCTTGAGCTAGCACTAGGTATATGCAAAAGATTCAATCTCTGTTGTGCGCTTTAGCGACTCTTGCAACGACCTCTGCGTTCGCCGCCAATCTATCTGCAAAAGAAATCATGACCCGCAATGAAGATGCGCGAAAAGTCGACGACGTGAACTCGTCTGCGACGATCACTACTGGAGGAGGCAAAGCGACCACTAAAGTCAAGAAGTTCACGTGGTGGCGCAAACTCACTGCAGACCGGGTCCACTATAATACGCTCACTCGATTTCATGAGCCTGCGGAAGTGCGTGGCGAAGGCATCTTGTTTCTCGAGCATGCCGGCGACGTCAACGACGTGCAGATGTACCTACCTGCTTACAAGAAGATCCGACGCGTTGAGAGCCAGCAACAGAGCGGCAGTTTCATGGGCAGCGAGTTCAGCTACGCTGACATCGCCACTCCTCACGTAGATGACTACACCTATACGCTTCGCAAAGACGAGGAGTGCGCGATTGACGGCAACCCCAAAGCACGTTGCCATGTAGTTGAAGCGGTCCCAGCCACAGACTCAGTCAAGGAACGCACGGGATACTCAAAAACAGTGCAATGGCTCCGACAAGACAACTTCATCGCCGTCAAAGGTGAGTACTATGACTCCGAAGGCAAGCTTTGGAAAAAGATGGAGTCCTCCCAGATCGAAGAAGTCGATCCAGCCAAACACAAATGGATGGCTCTAAAAGTCAAACTCGAGAACGCCAAAAACCAACGCCAAACCACCCTAGAGTTCGCACGCGTGCGCGTGAATACAGGTATCCCGGATTCGACATTCACCCAGCAGAGCCTTTCTCGTGACAAATAGAATCTGGCCGTTCGCTCTATTCATTGCCACGACCCTCGCCCCCTGGGTGAGCCATGCTTCACAAGAAGACGCTTTTGAAAGCAGCCTCCCGCTTTCAGGTCGTGTCTTTTCGGACATCTACTTACCAACTCGCGACATCCCTACAGCCGGATATCGTCAATCCTCAGCATCGGTTTGGCTCCAAGGCGACCCAAAACTGGGTGAAAACGGTTTTTCAAGATTCATCCTCACGGGTGATGCGATTGATACCGGATCGGGAGCGAGTTTTCGCACGGGTTTGCGCGAAGGCTACCTTGGATACGCAAAGAATGGCTACGAGTTCAGGATTGGAAGACAGATAGTTCCCTGGGGTAAATCCGACGTTCTTAACCCGACGGATTTTCTGTCAGCCAAAGATTACACGCTCTTCAACCCCGACGAAGAAGTACGCCGGCTCGGATCGACGATGCTTTGGCTGAACTGGACACCCGATGAAGGCAACTCGCCGCTCAACTTCACCTTCGTGGCGGTACCGGTTTTTGCGCAATCGCGCCTTTTGGTAGCGCCAACCACTATACCCGCAAACAGCACGGTAGCGACGACCGCAATCGCCCCACCGCAAACGATCTCAAACACGGAGACCGCATTCAAGGCTGCTTACTTCGGCTCATCCTGGGACGTGTCACTTTCAGTGTTTCGGGGATTCAATCACATGCCTGAGTATGCGTTGACCAGCGTGACTGGATCAGGCGCGACCCTGGTCGCAAACTTCACGCCCATTTCGCGCGCAATTCGAGCCGTGGGATCAGACGCATCTTTCACATCTGGAAAGTGGGTTTTTCGAGGCGAGAGCGCCTACGTTTGGACTCAAAACGATACGGGCACCAATCCAACGATCCAGCCCTCTCATTGGGATTCGGTCGTGGGAGTAGAACGCCCTTTCGGAGACGACTTCAGACTCCAAGCCCAATTCGTCTCTCGGTATCACCCAAACTTCACACCTCCTGACCAAGCCGGAGGTGCTGACCCGGTCAGCGCGGCGATCAACCCTCAACTCGCTCGGGCCAACGCGCTTCTGTTGAACTATCAAGACCGGTTCAGGCCGGGTGCAACGCTGCGGCTCTCCTACACGAATGAAACCAATGGAATTGATACTGAGCTTTTCTTGATGGGCAACGTAATCGGCGGCGACTACTTGATTAGGCCCAAGTTCTCTTACAACTGGACTGACGCTATCAAGACGACTATCGGGACTGACTATTACGGGGGCCCCGCCGACCGGCCCCTGGGGGCGCTCAAAGCCTTTAATTCGGTATTTATTGAAGGAAAATATAGCTTTTAAGCGACAAGAAGTCTCGAGCCGCACCAGCAGGCTCGTGCCTTGCGTTCCATTTAAAGTGTGTTAGTTCTGGACTTCTATGGCTGAAGAGAAGTTTCCCATGACTGTTGAGGGCAAAAAGGCTCTCGATGAAGAACTGAAGCGACTGATGACGGTCGACCGCCCCATGGTTGTCAAGGCAATCGAAGTTGCTCGTGGACATGGCGATCTCTCTGAGAATGCCGATTACAGCGCCGCAAAAGAGCGCCAAGGCTTTATCGAAGGTCGCATTCAGGACATTAATGGCAAACTAGCTCGTGCCCAAGTCATCGACCCAACCTCAATCAAGTCCGAAAAGATCGTCTTCGGTGCGACAGTTCAACTCGAAGACCAGGACTCAGGCACAAAAGTGACTTACAAGATCGTTGGCGTCGATGAAGCCGATGTCAAAGCAGGCAAAGTAGGTATCACCTCACCTATCGCTCGCGCGCTCATCGGCAAGGCCAAAGGAGACGAGGTAATCGTCAATGCCCCCAAAGGCCAAATCCGTTACGACGTCGTCACAATCCGCTACGAATAAAGCTCGAGCTGAGCACCCGCAGGACACTGCGATTCAATTCGTCAAGGGCGTAGGCCCTCGCTTGGGACCAATCTTCGCGAGTCGAGGAATCTCGACCGTAAAGGACCTGCTTCATTTTTTTCCGCGCGCATATGAGGATCGCAGCAAGCTGCTGAAAATATCAGAACTCGTGGAGAACACGACTGCCACGCTCGCCGTGCAGGTACTCAGCGTGCGCAAAATCCCGGTTCGCGGACGTTTTGGCAGCTCGATGCTCGAAGTTCGATGCGGAGACTCAACGGGCGCCCAGCTTGCCTTGAAGTGGTTCCGAGCGCCACGCGGGATGGAGCAGCGATTTAGACCCGGCGTCCAGCTCATCGTCACAGGTCCGGTCAAAAAGTACATGGGACGAGTAGAAATTGTTCATCCCGAAATTACTTGGAACGTCGCTGTCGGAGAAGATCTCCAAGGAGGCGAAACTTCTGCTAACTCAGGCGAGCCCAGTCACAGTTACGGTCGGGTTGTGCCGATCTACACGGAGATTGAGGGCATTTCGAGTCGGGTTCTGCGAAAAGTGCTTTGGGAAGCACTTGAGAAATACGCCAACCAACTGAGCGAGGACCTACCTCCTCACCTGCTCCTCAAGCATGGCCTACCCAAGCTCGCCGATGCGGTTAAGAGCATTCATTTTCCACCTGAGTCTTGGATGGGGGGCAGCCTCGAAACCGCTCAACTCGTCGACTTCAACACACCCGCGCATCAGCGCCTGATCTACGACGAGTTCTTCAAGTTCGAATACTTGGTCTTGCGCAAGCGACTCCGGATGGAACGCGCGCTCGGGCATGTCGTAGGCCTCCAAGGAGGCCGTGCCACTGCCGCGGATCTAGAGAGAGCGCTTCCATTTAAGCTGACTAGCGGGCAGCAAAAAGCAATGCAGGAGATCCTTGGCGATTTCGCGCAGAAGCACCCCATGAATCGCCTGATTCAGGGAGATGTGGGCTCGGGCAAGACAGCTGTGGCTTTTCTGTCAGCGGCGGTCGTTTTAGCCGAGGGGGGGCAGGCCGCGCTGATGGCGCCGACCGAGATCTTGGCTGAGCAGCACTATATCAATTCGGTGAAGCTCTTTGGAGGGCGGCTCAATACAGCTTTGCTGACCGGAAAAACACCGGGATCTGAACGCTCCAAGATTCAAGCACGTCTCAAGCAAGGAGAGCCCTTGCTCCTGATCGGCACGCACGCTCTGCTCGAGGATCCAGTCGCGTTCTCAAACCTAGTTTACAACATGATCGACGAGCAGCATCGGTTTGGCGTCGACCAAAGGCGCACCTTACGAAACAAAGGGATGCGCAAGGATCCCACGACAGGCAAAGTCACCTTGCCCCACACTTTGGTTCTCACGGCGACGCCGATCCCGCGTACGCTAGCATTGACCGCTTACGGAGATCTATCGGTCAGCAGCATCCAGGAGCTTCCGCCCGGCCGCACCCCAATTGTCACAAAGGTCGCCCGCGACCGCACCCAGATCACTGCAGCTTACGATCGGATCAGGCGAGAGCTACAGGCGGGACATCAAGCTTACTTTATTTTTCCGCTCGTGAACGAAAGCGATGCGGAGGGCTTTACACAGCTCAAGTCCGCAGTCGCAGAAGCTGAACGACTGCAGCGCGAGGTGTTTCCTGATTTTAAAGTTGGATTGCTCCACGGCCAACTCAAGCCAGACGAGAAAGCCGAAGTCATGGCACGCTTCAAACGACATGAGACTCATTTGCTGGTTTCAACTACAGTAGTTGAAGTCGGAGTTGATGTGCCTAATGCAACCATCATGGCGATCGAGCACGCCGAGCGCTTTGGACTCTCCCAGTTGCATCAACTTCGCGGACGTGTAGGCCGAGGAGCTGCTCAATCCTATTGTTTTCTCTTCGCAGCTGCCCATTCTGGAGAGACGACTTCGCAGCGACTCGAAGTCCTTGAAGACACTCACGACGGATTTAAGATCGCTGAAGCGGATTTAGAAATCCGAGGCCCCGGAGAATTCTTGGGGACCCGCCAAGCCGGGGGCTTACCCTTTCGACTAGCTCATTTAGTGCGAGATCGGGATTGGCTGATCAAGGCCCGTGACGACGCAGAGGGCCTTTTAAGAGAAGACCCCGAACTACTATTGAATGCTCACCTCACTCTACGTAAATATTTTGAACGCGAAGGACACATTCAATCGGATCGATTGCAAACCGCCTGAACAAAGCTGAATAAGCAACAAGTTCAGTGCTTCATTCTTGATGCTTTCTTAAAGGTTTGCGATGCTCAATGAGCAGGTCAACCCAAAAACTCGAGCAAACTGATTGACTCGTTACTCATCCAGGAGCGGATAATGAGAAACACCATGGAACCTTCGTCGGATCGACGCCCAAAGTTGGTGGGCAATTTCATTCGTCAACGAAGGGAGATGATGAAGCTCTCTCAACGATCCTTGGGCTTGCTTTTCGATCCACCTGTGACCACCCAATTCATTTCAAATGTCGAGCGTGGCGTGACGCCCCTACCACCAGCCCATATCCCGACACTGACGAAGGTTCTCCAGATCAGAGAAGGCGAGATGATGGCTCTGTTGGAAAAAG
>CAZGCK010000084.1:6160-13011 GCA_964524175.1 uncultured Bacteriovoracaceae bacterium
GGCACGGCTGATGGTGCGGCGTTGCATTCAGGGGATGCTGCAATCCCGCTCGATTCATCAAGCCAGGAAGTCATGCCGCTCACAGTATTTGCTGCGGACTTTGCCTTCATCCACGAGCTTTACAATGCCTATCGCACTGCAGAAGCTAAGAACCGCGAAGCGTTTCAGAACGCTTGTGAGAACATTCTCAATATTTCGCGCAACGCCAATGGGACCTCTGCAAATGGTTCCAACTCGAATAACCACTCCAGCCAGGGCTCTCACTCCCAAACCCCTGACATTTCTGTAGAGCTCCGCAGCCAAGCCCCCTAAATACCTACTATTTTACTTAATAATTACATATATTTAACGCATTAAGTTACAAAAAGGTGCCTAGCACCCTCTGGTTGCTTTTATATCGTCGCGTTCAACGGTATAAATTCACAGCGATGAACCCAACGTTGCCAAATAAACCCCGTCCTCCCGGTGCGCGCAAAAAAAGCGTCGCTGAACGCATGCGCACCGTCGAACGCCCCCCCGTGTCACATGGCTATGTGAAGGGCTTTGATGGGACCAAGCTTTTTTACAGCACCGAGGGCAAAGGCAAGCCTCTCGTTTTTTGTTACGGCCTCGTTTGCTCAAGCCTGCACTGGACTTACCAGATCGAACAATTTCAACAGACTCACCAGTCCATTTGGTTCGATTATCGCGGACACCAAAATTCGGAGTCGCCTAAGAACTTAAAGTCCCTCACTTTAGAAAATGTCGCCCGCGACTTAGGAACAGTTCTCGACGAGCTCGGCATTCAAGACGCCGTCCTCCTCGGACACAGCATGGGCGTGAATGTTGTTCTCGAGTTCTATCGACAGCAACCTAAACGTGTCTTAGGCATGATCCTCGCCAACGGGACCGCACAAAGACCGCTTGAAACGCTGTTTCGCATGAACGCATTTCAGGCCGGACTCAAACTTCTGCGCAAGGCTTACGACAAAAGCCCTGAGCTCATCTCACTCCTCTGGAAGCTTCAGAAAAATAACCCCATTTCTCGCACGCTCGTTGCTCTGGGTGGTTTCAACCCCCATCTTACGCCCAAAGCCGACATCGATCTCTATGTTGATCAAGTCGCCGAGATGGACCCAGCCATCCTACTTCATCTGATCGAGAGCTATGAAAACTACGACGCTACGGCATGGTTGCACACTGTTCACGCTCCGACCATGATTCTCGCTGGTGAGCAAGACAACATCATCCCCGTTGAGCAGCAGGAGCTCATGCATCAGTTGATTCCGAACAGCCGTCTTGAGGTTATTCGCCACGGGTCTCATTGTCCGCAGATGGATCTCCCCGATCTTGTGAATCTAAAGATCGAAAAATTCCTTGCCGACATCAATTATGGACCAAAGTCCACTCTGACCAAGGAAAGCGCCAATCTGACCACTGGGTCGCGTCCAGCCCCTGGCTCAGCAGCGCGCGCCTAAAAGCCTCCATGCATAGCTGTCCGTGGCATTTACCTTCGCCCACATGCGTGACTGAAAGCACGGCCTCCGGCGACTGAAGCTTGCCTTGCTGCAAACGCTCAATAACTTGCTCAACGGTAATGCCCAAACAAGGACACAACGAGCTTTCTCCTTGCGTGGGAGCAGGAGGCTCAACAAGCTTGATGGCCATTCCGCGGTGAGTGCGACTCTGACAAGCCAGCTTCTTCACTCCATCCACCAAAACTTGGCAAAGCCCGCAGCTTCCATCTGGGCAATAGAGCACATCCTCGGCACGACTCTGCCCTACTTCAAAGAGCGCGACAGAAACAGGAATGCGGTCGCGCACCATTCGACGCTCACCATTCAAGGTAATGTCGACCTTCTCTGCTGAAGCTTCAGACCTGCGCACCGCTTCGAGATAAGCCTCGTCCTCCACTGCCGCCGCGGCTCTTCGCTTCAAACCTCGTGTTTCCCACAACAAATGGCTAGGTACATCGACCTGTACAAGCTGCGTAGTGACACCTCGCAGCCGGACCAGCGGCGTGATCACGCCAGCCGAGATCCTCTGCGCAAGCACTTCGCCCGGATCCAAAATCTTAGAGACTCGCGCATTACCCAGAGTCTCACCACGACGATTGACGAGGATCGCAAAGTCTCCGATACTCCAAAGTCGCTTTCCTCTCCACGGCAGCACAAGCGAAGACATCGCATGCTCGCCACTCTCCTTCACTAAGGGGATCGCACCGCTTGGACAAGCTTGGGCGCAAAGCCCGCAGGAGATGCACTTCGACTCCTGCAGAATTCGCTTCTCCGGATCTCGCGGAACTCGTCCCAGCTCAATCGCACCTGTTGGGCATACGGTCACGCAAGTCGAACAGGGAATCTGCTCAAAACACTCGACTGACGCTATAAGCCTAGCTCGGTGCTCTAAAACAGGCACACCGCTAAAAGCCTTGATCGCCTTGAGATCGCCATTAGAAACCCACTTACCGTGATAGGCAGGAGTAAATGGCTCTTCGCGATGCTTAGAATATCGTCGCAAGCGCCCGCGGGCGCGTTTAAAAACACGGTCCAATTCTTCCTTGCGCTCGCCAAGATCCGTTGCCAACGATTTGATGATCTTACCCGCGAGCCAGATGCCTCGCTCTTCTTCCATCACCCAGCCTTCGACATCATCTTCGCGATTTGCCTGCGCCGTTTGCTCAAGCTCAAACAACGATGAGCCCGGGGGATGCTCTCGCACGCCCGGCTGTCCCTCAAAGGGACCAGCAGCAACCACCCTAGCGACCTCGAGAAGACGTACGCCCAAGGAGTCTTGTACTTTGAGCTCCCAGAGCAGGGCGGCTTTGGGCAAGAGGCGCACCGGGCGCGCTTCGATCAATCGCCCGCCCAACATCTCAAAGCGCCTGCGTTCGACTTCCCATCCGGCGAAACGCTTTGCACCCCATTGTGCGCTGGATTCGATGCAATAGACTTCAGCAACGCCGCTTTCAAGAAGCGAGCTTCCGAACCGGAGTGCCCGATTGCCTGAGCCCAAGATAACCGTGCAAGGATCCCACGATACGTGACTCTCCCGACGAAGCCGCTCGGCGGTCGACAACGGAACCAATCCTTGTGAACGCCATCCAGGAAATGGATCCGGCAATCCTGTCAAGTCCGATACCTTGACCACAGCACGTGCCCGGATCCGGTGAATCCGATGCTGCACATCCTCAACAAGGACCAATCCTCCGGTCCCTGGCAGAGGCACCACGCCCCTAACGGTCATGGACTCTCCGCCGTAGAGACCGGCAACCAAGCCCATCTCCGTGCAAGACGTCGCGAGCAAACGCGCACCCCGCGAAGGCCAAAGAGTGACTCGCGGTCCTGCCAGAATCGCGACATCCACTTGCCCTTCGCGAACACTCAGACTTCCGGCAATATTCAAAGCTTACCCCCTGAGGATCTGAGACCAGGACCGGTTCCATCCGTCAATCGAGCACAAGCTGCGCGGGCGTTTCGAACCACTTCCACCAAAGGGCCATCACAAGCGGGAATCACCCAAACGCTTTGATCATCGTTGCGCGAGAGCCTCCAAGGGTCGCGCTTTTCCCACTCCAAAATCGCACGGGGCTTCATGGAGCGCACAGAAAACCGATCCCAATGCAAAAATCCGTGGCAAAGCTCCGAGACCGCGCCAAACGATTCTGTCGAAGCCCAACTCTGTCCCCCCGCGGGCGAATTGATTTGATCGAGCGGCACCAGTCCGCCCGCGCGCAAAACAGTCAATCGATCAAGCGGACGATTGCCAGAGGTTGGAAGCCCCTCAACTTCAGCCCAAACTGCCATATCCCGAAACACGCCTATTACGTTGGGATCCAAGCTCTCACGCGAGAAAAGTGACCATTCTTCCCATGAGCGAACACCGACAGGAGTCACTGGCTCGATTTCGGCGCGCTTAGCCTGCGCCAAAATCCAGGGACTCAAGCGAGGAGTCCAAAACACCAAGACTCCTTCGCGAGCGCACGCCGTCCTTGGAGTTTTACCGGCGTGAAATCTCACCCCTCCCGGCATCAACTCGATCTGGGCTGCCGCAGAAACCACGTGAGCAGGCCCCAGACGCTCTCTGACAAACTCGAGCAGCCCATTGCGATATCTCACCACGTCGACATCGCAAGTCTTAGGCATGAGCAAACCGCGACAGTCGAGGAACTCGATACGGGCCATCCCCGGAAACTTAGATGCCGCCTGAATGCCTTCAAGGATCTGTGGATTTAGCCCTGCATCCTCAGCCTCCACATAGAGCTCTTCGATAAGCTCCCAAGGCCAATCCCGATCGCGCTCGCTCGAAGTGATCCACAACCGCGAACGTGAGCGCACATGCGGAGCCTCGAGGTCTCGATAATCGTAACGAGCTTTGGCCGGACGATCCCGATCGGGAGACCCAGCTCCAGACCAAAGCTCCACAGCCCCAGGAAACTCAGGCCGCAGCTCCTCCAGCACGCGCTCAGGAGAGCTCCGTTTCAAGCGATTAGGAGTGCGTTTTACATTCAAGCTCGCGGCGTCCTTATCTGGACTCACTGGCCAAAGAGGATCCAACGGCAACTCCGAGTCCTCAAGAAAAAAATCCCAATCCGGATTGAGCAACAGCACCGATTTGCCCTGAGACATCAGATGGGTCGCCGCCACGAGAGGGGCGACCCCCGTCCCAACTAAAACGACATCGCAGATCCCGGCGAGAGGCGCCGACCCACGATCCACTTGCCTCATCAAGGAGTCCCTGAAAATGCACCCATCACCCGGCGCAAAGCCGTCTGGACCTGAGCCTTCTTGTACTCGCTGTGAGCGCTGCGACCGCGCTCGTTTTCTTCGGCGCTCTTGACGTCCACGACTTGCACTTCGAAGGGATAAAAGAAGCGAATCTCACGCGAAAGGTATTTGAGATCCAACCGCTCGACTGTCTTGACCACTTCTTCTTGCGAGCCTTTTTGCTTAACCAACGCCTTGAGCTCGCGGATATCGTCGTAGACCGGGTTCTTGAGCTTGATCAACTGACGAGAGGTAAATTGGATCGCCTGGTAAAATTCGCTCGAGTGCGGATTCTCGGAGTCCGGCATCGCCGGCACCGTCGCCGCGTGCAGCTCTTCTGCCAGGGCCTCTCCCTCGAGCTCGCCTCTATCCGCCTTTGCCAACGCCGCCGCCAATCGAGCTCGAAACACATCGAGATCGACCAACGTATTGCGAGAGCGGCTCGGCTTGATGTTGGGAGGCATGATAATCATCTTGTCTTTAAGGTATTTGACAACGCGGAGAGCGCCCAGACGAGTGACCGACACAAATCGAATGCCGACTCGATCAAAAATATCCTCAGCCACGTTCTCAGGCTTGTGAAGAAGCTTCAGCAATGTCGAATCACGCGACTTCTTAGGCTTCGTTTCGAACGCCACGAGATCCACGCGCAGAGGATCTCCATCGTTCTCTCCTAGGTAGAGTTGCCCATCTGAGGTGCGATGGATCACTTTGTAAAAGCGATCAAAGATCTGCTGCTGGATATCGCTCAAGTAAGAGGTCCTCAGATCTTTATCCATGTGCGCGATCGTGTGCATGATCTTGAGTAGACTGCAGGCCCAGTTGCGTAAAAGCAGCCCCTGCTGCTGATCTCCACTCTGCACGGGATGAGTCATGCTCGCCATCAACAAGAGCTCTCGAATATCGGAGAGCTCCACAATCCGCCTTGGGATCTCAAGCCTCAGTCCATCTGGATTCTCAGGCTGCAAGAAATGCTTGCGCGTAAAGTTGAGCGCTTCATGAAAATTGCCCAGCACTTCGGCACGCTCGATCGGATTTTCGAGGTCGTAGCCATAACTCTGAAGAAACCGATCTGCCTCTTCAATCGAGCGGAGATGAAACCCATGCAGAGAATCGATGGACGACTTGCCGCTGATGATGACGTCGAGCACTTCCCAGCCAAAATCGAACTTATTATGAACCATGTTCCCCGTCACACATTTGAATTTAGCCCGACTGATCGATGCGGGGCAATGCGGAATCCGACCCAGTGCCTGTTTTCGATTCTAATCCCCCTCCGGCTACCTATAAAGGCCGATGGCTGCATCGCTCAAGGCGTCTTCGTTCCAGGTTAAAATTGAATAAAGACCCCAATATCGACCATGACCGCATGGGCCATTTTCTCACCGTAGCCTTTGCGACAAAATCAGTTTACAAACGACGGACTCTCTCATGGCTAAAACTTATCACTGCAGCCTAGAAGTCCGTGGTTATGAACTCGATAGTTTTGGACACGTCAATCACGCGGTTTACGTGAGTTACCTCGAGCATGCGCGTTGGCAGTTCCTCAAAGACGAGGGCATCACTCTCGAAAGCTTCAACCAATGGAAGCGTTGGCCAGTCATTGCTCAAATTGAGCTCACTTATCTAAAACCCACCTTTTTGGGTGATATCTTGGATGTCCGCTCCTCGATTCCCGAAACAAGTAGAAGCAGCTTTATCGTGGAGCAAACGATTCACCGAGGTGAAGAACTAGTAGTCAAAGGCAAGGTCAAAATCGTCACTGTGAATGAGAAGGGTCGCCCTGCCGAAACCCCTGCAGAAGTCACAAAAATCTGGAGTTAAATGAATCGAAGAGCACTTCATTGGGAGTCCGTCAAAGGTCCGCGCGCCATCATGGCGGTGACGATCGCCACAGCCCTAGGCTCCGGCCTCGTGCCTTTTGCGCCTGGAACTGCGGGTACTTTGGCCGCCATGCCATTGGCTTACTGGTCAGCCGATTGGCCGACCGTCGCGCGCGTTCTATTTTGGGTTGGTTTAACTCTAGCCGGCACCTGGGCCGCTAAGACGTTCGATCAAACCATGCAAACGGGCGACAACCAAAACATCGTCATCGACGAAGTGATT
>CAZGCK010000084.1:13021-16060 GCA_964524175.1 uncultured Bacteriovoracaceae bacterium
CTGATCGCTGCTTCTGTCTTATTTCGATTCTTCGATATCGTTAAGCCGCCTCCTGTCCGTCAGATCGATCGCTGGTCCAAGCGCAAAGCCAGTGAGGGCGGCGTTTACTCAGCGTGGTATGGCGGGTTTGGCGTGATAGCAGATGATATTGCCGCGGGGTTTCAAGGGCTCGCCTGCATGTTGTTGCTGCAGTGGCTCCAATGGATCCCTTCGTAATTCATGAAGGATCGACCCATTCGTTGGGTGTCGCCCCCATTTTAACCAGTTCGATCCGAAATGCGGTTCGTGAGTCTGCAAATCGTTTTTCTTTTTTTACCCGTCGTTCGACTTGTTGCGCACCTGCTTTGGGTTTTGTCGCTTTAAAGTCGCGAGTCAATGCACCGCTTCACTCGCTTTGTCGACTTCCTTTTTTTTTAAAGCTCATGGTACGGTCGCTGCTTACGGCAACCTCAATAACCAAAGCGGATGTTGAAACAATATCCGTACGCATTCACTAAAGGAAAAATCACATGGAAATGGAAGAAAGAAGAAACACGCTCGAAGCTGCTCAAGGCGGTCAAAAAGGCAAAGCCATCGACCTCGCTGTTCAAGCGATCGAAAAGCAGTTTGGAAAAGGCTCAATCATGCGCCTAGGCGCTGACCAAGGCCTGAACACTCAAGGAGTAGGTGTAGTCCCGACGGGCTCGCTGGGCCTCGATATCGCACTCGGTATCGGCGGTCTCCCACGCGGACGTATCGTCGAAATTTACGGGCCTGAGGCTTCCGGCAAAACGACGCTCACCCTGCACGCGATCGCTGAAGCTCAAAAGCTCGGCGGAGTGGCTGCGTTCGTTGACGCTGAGCACGCGCTCGACGTCAATTACGCTCGTAAACTCGGTGTTCGCACGGACGACCTTCTGATCTCCCAGCCAGACACAGGTGAACAAGCTCTCGAGATCGCCGACATGCTCGTGCGCTCGGGTGGCATTGATCTGCTCGTCATCGATTCGGTCGCGGCACTTGTGCCTCGCGCCGAAATCGAAGGAGAGATGGGCGACAGCCATATGGGCTTGCAAGCCCGCTTGATGTCTCAAGCGCTTCGCAAACTCACTGGCACGATCAATCGCAGCGGTACGCTCGTGATCTTCATCAACCAAATCCGCATGAAAATCGGCGTCATGTTTGGAAATCCTGAGACGACCACGGGCGGTAACGCGCTCAAGTTCTACAGCTCGGTCCGCCTCGACATCCGCCGTATTCAAGCGATCAAGGATGGCGAAAACGTCATCGGCAATCGCACTCGTGTCAAGGTGGTGAAGAACAAGATGGCTCCTCCGTTCCGTGAAGTCGAATTCGACATTCTCTACGGTGAAGGCGTCTCCAAGGAGGGCGATATCCTCGACCTAGGCGCTCATCATGGCGTCATCGAGAAGAGCGGCACTTGGTACACCTACAAGGATGAGCGCATCGGCCAAGGCCGTGACAATGCCCGCAACTACCTCAAGGCTAATCCGCAGATGCTGCAAACCATCCGCGAAGAAGTCTTGAAAAAGGCCGGCATCGGCGCCAAGCCTGCTCCGACTGCCGCTCAAGCTGCAGCTGAAGCGGTTACTGCCGCCAAGACCCCAGGAGGAGCAGCCGTAGCTTCGGCAGCGTCGAAGCATGCGGATGCGAAGCACCCGGCTCCAGCAGCGAAGCCGCATGCGGCTCCAAGCAAGCACGCGCCGAGCAAGAAGTAACCCTTCTTAAAATGAGGCATTCTGACCCCCGGAAGGCACTGCCTCTCCGGGGGTTTTACTTTCTCGCGATCATCGTGACCGATGCCTGCGCCGTCGGAAAAATCACGAGCTCCTGGATGTTCACGTGCGCCGGGCGCTGCACGCACCAGAGCACAGTCTCAGCGATGTCCTTTGGCGAAAGCGATTCAACGCCTTCGTACACAGCCTGAGCGCGCTTCTCATCACCCGGAAAGCGCACCCTGCTAAAGTCCGTCTTCACCATACCTGGCGCAATCTCAGTGACGCGCACGCCTGTGCCGTGCAGGTCCTGTCGGAGAGTCTCCGTCAACGCGCGAACCGCGTACTTAGTCGCGCAGTAGACGCCCCCGCTCGGATAGGTCCAATAACCCGCGACTGACCCCATGTTGACCACGTGGCCGCGACCCCGCTTCACGAACCCAGGCAAAAAAGCGTGGGTTATATAGAGCAACCCCTTGAGGTTGGTGTCGATCATCTCGTCCCAGCCCTCTGGCGAGTCTTGATGAAGCGGCTCACGCCCTCGCGCCAAGCCCGCGTTGTTGATCAGAACATCCACTCGATCAAAAATCTCGGCTTGAGACTTGGCGAGCGCATCGACCTTTGCGCGGGAGCTCACATCCAGCTCAAAGATATCGACCTGAACTCCGTGCATTGCAGCAATTTCGGCCCTCAGAGTTTGTAGACGATCTAGACGTCTCGCCACCAAAACCAAGTCCTTGCCAGCGGCCGCAAAAGCGCGAGCACAAGCCTCACCAATTCCACTCGAAGCACCCGTGATAAATACCGACATATTACCCCCAATAACACGGGTTTCACGGCAACTCCTCCATTGATTCTCCCTCCCTGCCCACGCTACAACCTGACCTATGCAAGCCGCCCAAATCCGTTCCCGATTCCTCAAGTACTTTGAACGCAATGGCCACACCGTGGTCGAAAGCTCGCCGCTCGTTCCCCAGAATGACCCGACGCTACTCTTTACAAACGCGGCAAAGATCCGCGCCCTTACACGCGTGCGACGACTTCGCAAAAATGCGTGCGCGCAGGCGGCAAGCACAACGACCTCGAGAACGTCGGCTTCACGGCTCGGCATCACACGTTCTTTGAGATGCTCGGTAATTTTTCGTTCGGCGATTATTTCAAAAAAGACGCGATCCGTTTTGCTTGGGAGTTCGTCACAAAAGAATTGAACCTCCCCAAGGACCGCCTCTATGTCACCGTTTTTGAGAAGGATGATGAAGCGGCTGAGATATGGCACCAGCAAGAAGGGGTGCCTCGCGAACGAATTTACCGATTCGGAGAAAAG
>CAZGCK010000085.1:0-12376 GCA_964524175.1 uncultured Bacteriovoracaceae bacterium
CTAGTGGGACTAGTGGGACTAGTGGGACTAGTGGGACTAGTGGGACTAGTGGGACTGTTACCCAACTTGGCGAGACACTTGCAGTCATCATCTATTCTAACAAAGGAAAAAGATGAAACAGAGTCGAGAATCGCGAGGGGTTTTGGTGCGAATTGGGAGTCGGCGAAGATTTGTTGTGCCTAAGTGCTTTCCAATCTCGGACTGGTATTCGGTCGAGTTGACCGAAAATGGAGAGTTGATACTTAAGCCACGCATCATAGTTGATCCTCAGAAATCCCTAGATCAGTTGGACATCAAAGGTTTCTTTTCAGAAGGCAAATGCCAAGCTCAGGGACAACAAGATCCTTGGCGAAATATGCTCTTGGAGAGCATGGAGTGGGAACGTCTGTTGAGCACGATGTCTCCCGGCGAAGCTGCTATGGAAATGGCCAAATTCAAGTTACCGAGCTAATTGAAGCAGCTCGGCCGCGTTGTCGAGGCTCTTTTTAGTTAGCTCTGGACCACCCAACATGCGCGCCAGTTCTTCTTTGCGTTCACGGGGGCTGAGTTCAACTACTTCCGTGACGGTTCGTTTGCCCACGTTCGCCTTGCGTACAACTAGATGATGGTCGCCGAACGATGCGACTTGCGGAAGATGGGTAATACAAATGACCTGGTTGTACGCGGCCACTGATTTTAGTTTCTTCCCAACCTGGAATGCGGTTTGCCCACCGATTCCGGCGTCAATTTCATCAAAAAGATAAACGCCAATACCGCCCCGGTCGGCGATCACTCTACGTATGGCAAGCATGAGGCGGGAGAGTTCGCCGCCCGACGCGATTTTACCAAGCGGGCGCGCAGGCTCACCCCGATTAGTTTGTACGACAAATTGAATGGCGTCGGCTCCAATGGCCGTCCAATCGGCCGGATTGTCTCGGGCTGTAAGCTCGATCATGAATCGAGCCTCGCTCATCTTGAGGTCCTTGAGTTCGCTCGTAACGGACACGGCAAGGAGGTCGGCGACTTTTTTGCGTGCGGAGGAGAGTTTGCGTGCTGCTTTGGTAAGGTCTTCATAGGCGAGTGTCAGGGAAGCGTCGATCTGCTCGAGTCTTGCTTCAGTCTGGCCAAGTCCTACAGCCTCGGCTTCAAGTCGGCCTAGAGTCGCCAGCATCTCATCTACCGTCGATCCGTACTTGCGTCTCAAGTCAGCAAGCATCGCCAATCGCTCCTGTACCGCTTCAAGGCGCTCAGGGTCTAGATCCACGGAGCCAAGATATCGATTTAGGGCGAGACTGCCCTCTTCTGCCTCGGCGACTGCGCGTTCAATCGTCTCACGAATCGGATTGGCTCTGTCGTCCAACTGGCAAAGGTACTTGAGCTTGGCATGCACTGCGCGCATGCCATTCAAAACTCCATCTTCATCCGTTTCGAGTGCGGTGCGTGCACTATCGGCTGTCTGTACTCGTGTTTCAGAGGATTGAAGGAGTTGCTTCTCTTGGTAGAGCGACTCGTCCTCGCCTACTTTCAAATCGGCGGTTTGCAACTCTTCAATTTGAAACTTGAGAAAGTCGGATCGGCGAATTCGTTCGGACTCGGCTTGTCTCAAGTCATTACGCTCCTTCTCGAGAGCGCGCGTGGATCCGAATGAACTCGCGAATGTTTTTGACTGATCAGTCAAACCGCCGTAGCGGTCGAGCAAATCTAACTGAGTAATGGGTCGAATCAAAGATTGATGCTCATGCTGGCCGCAGAGATCGACGAGGCCGTCGCATAGAATTTGGAGAATACTGAGGGTCGCGAGCTCGCCATTGACATAGATTCGATGCTTGCCCGCGCGATGAACTACCCGTTTGATGAGGAGGTCATCAGATCTGGATTCAAATCCATGGGCTTCTAGTCGGTCCCGAATCCACGGGATGTCGCCAATATTAAAAAGTCCTTCGACAGTCGCTTCGTCGCATCCAGAGCGAACGAGCTCCGCGGAGGCACGGCTACCAAGCAGCAATGAGATGGCTTCGATCACAATCGATTTGCCTGCGCCCGTTTCACCCGAAAGGATGTTCAATCCGGGTTTGAAAGGGATCTCCGCCGAATCAATTACCGCAATGTTTTTAATTTTGAGGGTCTCTAGCATGGCCGGGCCCTCTAAAGGTGGGCGCTAGTCGCGCATTCCGAACTTGAGCTTCTCACGCAGAAGTCCAAAATAGTCACGGGTCGGCGAGGAAATCAACCGGAGTGAGTGCTTTTTGAAACGACGAATCGTCACGATGTCATCTTCCTTCATATCAACGGCATCTTGGCCATCTAAGGTCAAAAGAACGTGTCCGGGGCGTTGCTTCAAACAAATTTTTATTTCGGAGTTGTCCGAAATTACAAGTGGGCGCTGCGTTAGGCTGTGCGGGCAGATTGGTGTCATGACAAGTGCTGGCAGAGTAGGAGAAATAATTGGCCCACCTGCAGCAAGCGAGTAAGCGGTGGATCCGGTAGGGGTGCCGACGATGATTCCGTCGGCTCTAACACTGTGCACCCAGACTCCATTGACTGAAATATCGAGACCGATAATACGAGCAATCGCGCCTTTGGAAATCACCGCGTCGTTGACCACAGGGCCTTGAAACGCAATTCTTCCCTGACGAGTGAGAGTTACTTCGAGAAGTGCTCGCTCGCTTATGAGGGCAGGTTTACCCATCATGATGTCGGTCAAAGCCTCAATCGCTTCACCCCGCTTGATTTCAGTAAGAAATCCAAGCTGTCCCATGTTGACGCCCATTACCGGAACACTGCGTTCGCGCATCAGGCGCGCAATACTGAGATAGGTCCCATCGCCACCCAGCACTACGATTAAGTCGCATTCAGACACAAGTTTGGCTTTTCGAACGACTTTAACTCGGGTTCTTTGCGAGGGCTTGAGTTCAGCCTTAAAGCCCTGAATGACGCCGGGGCTTTCATCGGCAAATACGGGAAAAAGGCCGTGAGTTAAGACCAGTGCTGCGAGATCTGTAGCAAGGGCCGCGGCCTCTGGATGTTTGTGCTTGATGATAAAGCCGATTCGCTTTTTTTTGAGGGGGATGAGTTTCATAAAGGTGCTCTGAAATAATAAGGCATCGCAAGGGCTCTTGTCACCGGTACAATTGCTGCTATGACAACTCGGGTTGGCAACAGAAGATCTTTTTGAGTTTTCGGATCGGGAGTCGCGCGATGGGGGCAATGGGCCTTCTTCCGCTCCATTGGCTCATCGGATGAGGCCTCGTTCCTTGGACGAGTTCTCGGGACAGGAACGGGTCCTGGGTCCGGGTAAGCCCCTGAGGCAATGGATTGAGACGGACCGAGTGCCTTCGTTGGTTCTTTGGGGGCCCCCAGGATGCGGCAAGACGACTCTGGCTCAGATCATTGCTCAGCAGACTCGAACTCATTTTGATTCGCTGAGCGCTGTTCTGTCCGGCGTTAAAGATATCAAAGAGGCGGTTGAGCGCGCGCGCGAAGTTTGGCGCATGAGCAAACGTAAGACCATTCTCTTTGTCGACGAAATCCATCGCTTTAATAAAGCCCAGCAAGACGCGCTTCTGCCTCACGTCGAAAATGGCACGGTAACTTTGGTGGGTGCAACGACAGAGAATCCATCCTTTGAGCTCAACTCGGCGCTCCTATCTAGAACGCGCGTCGTTCGCCTCGAAAGGTTGAGTGAGGATGCGCTCGTGCGGGTTATAGAGAGGGCTCTGGCCGACCCTCAACGGGGATTGGGAGGTTTTCTCAAGCTTCAATCGGAGGCTGTGCGTTGGTTGGCTTCAACCTCTGAAGGGGATGCCAGGCGTGCCCTAACGGCGCTTGAAAGCGTGGCGCTTTATGCGGGCAGCGAGCAGGGTGAGTTGGATGTCGCGGGAGTTCAAGCGGCGCTTGAGTCGGCGCTTGAGCGTCAGCCGATTCCTTACGATAAAGCAGGTGAGGAGCACTACAACGTCATTTCGGCATTTATCAAAAGTCTTCGCGATAGCGATCCTCATGGTGGTCTCTATTATCTGGCCCGCATGCTTGAGGCGGGAGAGGATCCGCTGTTTATTGCTCGAAGACTCGTGATCCTTGCGTCCGAGGATGTGGGTAACGCGGATCCACGAGGACTGCAGATCGCGATTGCCGCTAAAGAGGCCGTCGACTTTGTCGGAATGCCAGAAGCTCGAATTAACTTAGCGCAGGCCGTGACTTACCTCGCGCTCGCGCCCAAAAGCAATGCGAGCTACATGGGCATCAATGAGGCGATTCAAGCTGTGCGCGATCAAGGGGCGTTGCCAGTTCCGATGCATATCCGGAACGCGGTCACGGGTTTGATGAAGAATGAAGGTTACGGCAAGAACTATCGCTACGCCCACGATCAAGCGGGTACTCGCGCCAAACAAACACATTTGCCCAAGGAATTGCTTGGCCGAAGATTTTATCAACCCAAAGAGATCGGCCTTGAGAGGCAGCTGAAAGAAAAACTTGATCAGTTGAACCCGGATTTTGAATGAACGAGGTTAACTGTCGCGCGAACGGATCAACGCGGGCAATCCGTCGGTGCGCCACTCGATGAGATTCGAGGGCAGGTGCTCGCGAAGCATCGCAATTACGTGAGGGATCTCGCGTCGCTGTTGAAAGTCAGCAATGTCTTGAAGGATCGAAACCAGATCGGCCTCTAGTAGATTGACTTGATCATGAGCTCCGACGCGTAAGATCTGCTTCGTGTTGACCAGTGCTTCAGTAAAGGTTTGGATCCCATCGATCAATTTGTTCAGATCTTCGAGGCCTTGGCCTTCTTCCAGGCTTTTTGCGGCCTGTAGGCTGAAGCTTTCGAGATGGGATGTAAACTCAATCAGAGACTGAAGGGTGTCTTCGGCTAGCTCGCGCGGATGTGCGGTGAAGACTTCGATCGATCTGACCTCGGAGACCTTGCGCCCAGCGAGCGCGGCTTCTCCTGACCCATCGAGTTCTTGGCCGTCCACCCGAATCGAGGCGATCAGGGCGGTGTCTGAGTTGTATTGCCGCCTGACTTGTTCCATGAACTGTTCAAGCAGATCATCTGGATTCGAAGACAATTCGACGGATTTCCCGTTGACCATAAAATGCATCATGTCGTGAGCTCCTTCGTGGCTACGGCGACTGGGCGAGCAAGTCCAGTCGTGTGTTTGAGCCACTCGCCCAGAATTTGGGCGCCTTCACCCAGTTGCCGATAGCAGCTGGCGCTTTCCTCGCCCATATCAGCGAGCTGAGTTGATCTAAGATTGTGCATTAGCACTTTGGACATCTGGGAGAATGGCTGAAGCGCGGTGTCTGCCTTGCCTAGCCGGTCGATCAGAGCGTCCAAATCCATGAGTTTTCGGCCTAAGACTCGGAGTTCTTCGCGGTCCTGAATGCCCATTACTTTATCTGAGCGCAGTCGGCGGCTCCGGCTATTGAGTTGAGTGGCGGTGCGAGCCGCCTCGTCGCAGACCTTGATGAGGACTGCGGTAGATTCTTGCACTTCACGCAGTCTTTGAATGAGGCCGGTGCTGATCGATTCTCGCGATACTTCCATCCCAATCGTCGGCACCCAACCGCAGTACCAGGCACGAGCGATGTGCCCCATCGTCATGGATGCCCATTGATCGAATGGCAAGGGGCGTTTGCTTAGAGATTCGTAAACAACGCCGCCTCCATCGTTCGAGTTGCGGATGCGAGATCGATAGACGCGAATACCGTCGAGCAGCTGTGAGGCACCTGATTGCGCGAAGTGATTCTCGAGAGTGACTTGACGCCGATGGGCCCACTCGCTTGATGCGTACGACCAGGCCGTATAGACGGCTTCGGGAGTAAGATCGGTGCGGCAGCGATGATCTTGAAGCTTGCTGCGGCTCTTGCAAGCCTCGCAACTTCGATTTGAGGCAATAACGTAGTGGCCATTGCCGTAAGGCCCTGTCTCCGAAAGGCGCACAGGTCCAATCGATAGATTGAACACGCGCGTACCCAATACGCTTGCGAGGTGAACAACGGCGGTATCCCCCGAGAAAACCCACTGGCAGCGCCCAATGACAGAAGCCCAGAGATCAAAGTCAGTTTGACCCACCATCGAGATGACTTGTCTTTGCTCGCGGCCCTTGAGATCCAACTCCGCCATGAGCTCTCGAGCGCGGCCCGCATCTTCGGGGCCACCTAGGAGTACGATGCCGTACTCAGGGTGACGGCGAAGTATCATTTTAGCGAGCTTTGCCCATCGCTCTGCTTCCCAGGTCTTGCTGTGATGACCTGCTCCGAGCTGCAATCCTATCCATTTGCGCGAGGCATCGCCCCAGGTCAGATCCTGCTCGCCCAGCTCGAGTTGGAAGAAACTCTTCGACGTGACTGGAGCGTTTCCTTCGTTGGCAGGTTCGCCAAAGTGGATCTGCAAAGCGGTGAGAAGCTGCGTGGTAAGGATGTCTGTGAGGTGAATGTTTTGATGAACGCCGCCCTGTACGATCGCCTGAATGTACTGGCTCCATCCGTCAGCGCACGCAAAAGAGAGATCTTTGCGACGAGTGAACCCCAGCTTGACCCGTCCCGGAAGTAGTCCGGTCAGGAAGCTGCTCGACTCTGAATACGACCAATTGACAATCATATCCCAAGGATCGTTGACCAGAGGAGCTACCCATCGAGCGAGGTCTCCCAGGGCCTCTTGCTGCTCGACCTCTCCGCGGATCACAGGACCGAGGAGTGCATCCGTGGGCAATGTCGTGACCTTCTCAATCCATGGAACGCGCTTGGCTGCGGCTGCGAACTTCTCGCGCGCGACAAAGTGGATCTCGAGTTGAGGGTAGAGCTGCTTGGCTGCACGCAAAGCCATGAGGCTTTGAAGTGTATCTCCAAGCCGAGTGAGTTGGATTACCAGGCATCGAATGGGTTTGGTGGGGACGACTTTCTCGCCGGAGTCATGATGGGACGCGCTCATTCGGATTCCTCCGCCTCAGATTGCTCTTTGAGCAAGGAACTGAGGAGGGACGCCAATAGTTGCTCGACATTGAGCTTCTCATTGTGTGGGTCCTCTACGACTTCACCTTGTAATAACGTTGTGTCTGCGGCCATCCGTCCTCCATGACAGAATCAGTGGTCAGTGTTTTTCGATCAGAGCCAGAAGTCCTTTCGCGCCCGCATGCTCAGCATTGAGGCACAGGATCTGGGTGGCCGTCGCTCGGGCGCTATCCATGCGTCCCAAGTGATATTGCAGCCCGGCTAGGCTGTAGAGCAGATGGACACTGACCGGCGCCATCTGCACATATTCTTCGACGATCCTAGCGGCCGTCGCGTAGCTCTTGATCTCGTACGCGCATTTGACCAGCTGGAACACTGCCGAAGGATTATTGATATTGGCCTCGAGGGCTTGCGCGAAGCAATCGTGCGCGCGGCGCTTATCACCTTGAGCGACGAAGCAGGAGCCGAGGCCTATTTGAGCTTTGTCATTAGAGGGGTTAGAGGCAAGCGCGTCTTCAAAGTGACGTCGCGCATCGGTGATTCTTTGCATGGAAAGGTAGAGTGCACCCAGATTGGAGCGCACCTCATCGGCTGCTGAGTTGAGGCTGAGGGCAGCTTCGAATTGTTTTTCAGCGCGCTCGGTGTTGCGGGCGCGTGTCCAGCAGTTACCGCATGCTTTGTGCATCTCAAAGCGAACAGCTTGAGCGATGTCCTTGAGGGTCAGGGCGCGCTCAAAAGCCTCCGCTGCGAGGGCGTCTTTTCCCAAAGCGATGAGAACATCGCAGAGGTGTTGGTACGCATCGAGATTGGGGTGGTAGGCGATGGATTCTTCGTAGTTAGTGCGAGCCTCTTCGAACCGACCTTCGGATTCTTCGCAGCGAGCGATTCCATAGAGGGCGAGGGCTGATCTCTCACCTGAGCCCAAGATGGTTCGGTAGATGTTCTTTGCGAGCGAATAGTCCCCAGCCGATACCAAAAGCTCCGCGCTCCTAGTTAGAAAAGGGAGATTCAGACTTCCATTGGGGAGGTAGATGCTCTCTCCGCCGGTGTTTGCGATCGAATTGGGTCCAAGTCCTGCCGAGGCGCCGTACGAAGGAGCGGGCGGCTGTGGTTGCGGCGGAGCTGACGCGATTTGAGCTTGGGCGATGACCTGTGCTTGCGCCTGAGTTTTTCCTTCGTAAATCTCTATAGGAGCTTTTGGCTTTACTTGGATCAAGTAGCCAATAGTCCCTTCTTTTCTCTCTCCGTGGCTAAATTCTTCGAGCGCTTCCTCAAGTGTCCGTAGTCGGACCATGGGGTCACCGTGCTGGGGAATCGCGACGATGTCGACCAAGTCGAGATCGCTTTCGCGCAGACGGCGGTCGATGATCTCTCTCAAGTCACTCATATCTTTTGGTCCAAACCCTCGCCGGACTCTGGCATCCAGTTACTTTTAAATCGATTCACTATATCTTTGCTCTTCTCGAGAGACGCGATGTCGACCTTAAGGCGAGTCATCTCGGACTCGATCAGGTTCATGATTTTTATGTCACTGGTCTGGAGTGACTGGAGTATGGTCATTTGCTCGTCGAGGTGCTGCTGAACTTGGTAGGACAGTTCAGGACCCCTCTGACTCAGTGGGATCTCCCGGACCGCTTCCGTAACTTTGCGGTCAAACATACCAAGTGCTCGGATCGTCGCGCCGCGGTCGAGCTCGTAATGAGGCAGCCTAGAGAGGTCTCCCTGTTCAGCTAGTGCGATGAAGCTTGCATTGATTTCAAGTAATCGTTTTAGGCAGCGTTTTTTATTATTCAAAAGACTGAGCACGTCCATGCGCTTTACTTCCCTTTGTTCGCCTGTTCCACCGCGCTTCTCCATCCGTCGAGAAGCGTTTCGAGGACCTTCTGGATGCTTGCCAGTCGTTCCTTCGAGTTTTCGATGTTGGCCTGAACCAACTGTTCGCTAATGAAAGTGTATAGCCGTTCGAGGTTGCGAGCAATCTCCCCTCCGATTTCGAAGTTGAGCGTATTGTTGAGCTCGTTGATAATGTCGTGCACCTTGCCAATCGCCATGCCCTTGGCGGCTACGTCCTTCTTATCGATGGCGATCGACGCTTTCTTGACGTTCCGGATAGCTGCTTCATACAGCATGAGCAGAAGCTGGCCCCGGTTCGCCGTGGTAATCGCTGTCTGCTTGTACTGGTTCGCTCCAAAGTTATTGGACATGGGTTCCCTCATTGTGTGGTGCTGATCTGGTCAATTGCTTATCCTCCAAGAAGTTGACTCACGATATTGCCTCCGCCGCCCGCTCCTGGCAGCGACGCTGCGAGATAACTGGAGGTGCGCTGCATTCCGGAAAGTGTCGATTCAAGGCGTGAAAACTGCTCTACGAGAGCTTGCTGCCGGCGATCGATGTGTCGTTGCTTGTTTTCGATCTGGCGGTCGTACTCCTTGATTCTGGACCGGAGTCCTGCCTCGCGTGCGGCCAAGATCCCGGTGCCGGATAGCATGAAGGAGTCAACCGATTGCTTCATCATTGTAGCGAATCCAAGCTCCCCGCAAACTGCTTGCGCGGTCTTCTCAAAATCTTTTTCCATCGTTTGAGCGAACTTATCCTCCTTGAAAAGGAGAACGCCTTCGCGATTGAACTCGATCCCTAAGCTGTTGAGGTGGAGGAGGTAGAAGTCATCTGAATCTGGATCTCCGACGGGATATCCCTCGTGCACCAGGTTGCGAAGGCGGTTTTCGATCGAGAACAGACCGGAGTCGCCAGCGAAGGTGGTTCGAGTATCGCTCTTGTCGTCAACCTTGTTTTGTTTGTTGATGAATTCGAGAATCTTGTTGATCTCTTCGACTAGGCCTTTGACCTTGCCAGAGATCTTCTGGAAGTCTTCGCTAATGCTCATTTCAAACGGCTCGTCAGGCTTGGCTTGCTTGAGGTGGATGTTCACACCCGGAAGAAAGTCCGTGACGTCGTTGCTTTCGAGTTCGAGAGGGAAACCATCGAGCTCAATGATTGCATTTTGCGCATCGCGAGAGTCATCGACGTAGAAGTCCTTAGATCCATCCAGGAAGTAGAATTCAGGGAAAGTGATCGAGTTTTCGGCGCCGTCCTTCTTTGCGGTGAGAATGAGTTTCCAAGGCTCTTCTGGGTCTCCTGCGTCTTTCAGGACCGATGCTCGAATTGGGGAGTCGGATTGTTTGTTGATCAGTTTGGCAACGCCGCGCAGGCTCGATTCGTCGTCATCAATATAGACTTCGGCTGTGTCTCCATTTGCGAGTGTCATGTTGATGAAGCCCACGCCCAGCACGGGGTCATCCGCATCTTCGAAGCCGTTGGAGATCGCTGAAGTGCGCGCCGCGAGCTGCTCAACCATGATCTGATAGCTGCCAGGTTGGGCTTTGTCTTTGTCGAGCGTTACGTTGATTTGCTTTGCTCCGTCACCCAGATCGACTTTAAGTTCTCTAAACTTTTGAAATGAAGAAAGGTCCTCAAGGGCTTTGCTCATCCCCGCGAACTTTCCCTTGAACTCTTGAAACAGTTTTAAACGAACATCTTCCCGAGCTTTGCGAGCTTCTAGCTGCTTGATCGGTTGGCTCTCAGCCTCGATGATTTGCTTAACTGCTTGTTTGAATTGACCCCCACCTATGGGGTCAAACCTAAGTCCCACGCATTCCTCCTGATGTGAGCCGTTGAGTTTGAGTCTAGACTCCGCTGTGGTGGAGGCCAGGGTTCTGCGAGTATCCTCAACGAGGCACACCTCTTCTCATGAGTATGCGTGAGCGCCAAAGCTCCTGCCAACGGGCAGGTTATGCCGAGTTGAATTCCGCGTCTGAGCTCAGCGGTAATGAATGTGTCAAAGAAGTGATCGGAGGATTTGCATGCCTTTCGATGTTCAAAGGCAGCTCAACGATAAAGGTGGAACCCGATCCCAGCTGGCTATCAACTTTTATTTTTCCGCGGTGAGAGTCAATAATCTCTCGGGCGATGAACAAGCCTAGACCTAAACCACTATAGTCGGATCCGGAAACTGCCCGTTCATAGCGCTCAAAGATCCGACTCTGATGCTCATGGGCGATGCCGATCCCATGATCTTGGACTGAGATGTATGCATGGTCGCCTTCTGTCCACGCCTTCACATGAATAGGTTTGCTCATCCCGTAGCGAGTGGCATTGGAAAGCAGGTTAACCAAAACTTGCTCTAGCCTGAAGCGATCCCATTTGCCAAAAATTGGAGTGGGGGCGTCCATCTGAACAGGGCATCGGGCTAGTCTCAGATTTTCGGCAAAGCCGTTGGTTATTTGTCGAGTCATCCCGCTCAAATCAAAAAGATCAGGCTGCATCGTGAGTTTGCCCGTCGAAATCTTAGATATATCGAGCATGTCGTCTATTAACCGCGTAAGTCGATCCACTTGGTGGTCGTCGCCTTCAAGAATCTCGCGGAGATTCTTGAGCGAGAATGCTTCGGATACACCATCGTCGATGAGCTGCTGTCGCATTTGAATCTGGAGCTTGAGGCTAGTGAGAGGTGTTTTGAGCTCGTGAGAGGCTATCGAAAGAAATACATCTCGAACGCGGAGTGCTTCTTGAAGCCTCTGCTCATTTTCTTGCAGTCTTTCTTCGAGGAGTTTCTGCACATTGATGTCGGTGGCCGTGCCAAATCGGTGGGTCACGCGGCCGGCATTATTCTTTACTGTTGTTGTTCTTCCCAAAAACCAGCGGTATTGATCGTCGTGACCGCGCAGCCGATAGGCGCACTCAAATGAATCGCTTGCTGCGTTCGCACGGTCGCGCTCTTGAATCACTGCCGGCAAGTCATCTGGATGTAGTGCCCTCATCCAGGCTTCGCGACGCAGCTCTCCATGTGGAATTCCTGTATAGGTGTACCACTGATCGTTAAAATAGGTGGTTTCGCCGGCGGCATTCGAGATCCAGATGATCTGAGGAATAGTATTGGCTATTCGTCTGATCTGATCCCAGGCTTCGTTGCTCGAATGAGTCATTGAACGGCTACTGGTTTGTCGCTTGCTTCAACGATTTTTCCCGCTTTCACAGTGAGAATCTTGAGGTCGCGTGAAAACTGGCCGTCTTCATAAGCGATCTTGCCGGTCACTCCGTTGAAGTTCTTTAGTCCACGCATCTTATCGCGAAGTTCAGTGCGTGTTAAGCCGGTCGAACCAGCCTTAGTGATGTAGTATTCGACAATGTGGGCGGCATCGTAGGCGAGAGCATCCATTGCTGTGGGGTCTTGACTGTAGGTTGCCCGATATTTCTCCGCGTACTTGCGTGCCCGATCCGAGCCAGATTCTGTCAAAAATGCGTCGAGGAAAAAGGTGCTCTCTCCGAGGTTCTGAATGCGTTCAGGAAGTTCAGGAGAGTTCCATGCGGAGGCGCCGAGAAATTTGACTTTGTCTACATCTCGATACGCAAACGTGGGTAGGATTTGTCCTGCGACTTTAGGCTCTTC
>CAZGCK010000085.1:12386-16006 GCA_964524175.1 uncultured Bacteriovoracaceae bacterium
ATACGGCCTCGTAGTCGACGATGGGCTTGAGGCTAAAGTATTGTTCCGTCTTTCTCGTGCGCTTTTTGATTTTGTTGGTTTCACGATCTTTCGCCAGAGCTTCGAGCTCGCGAGCACGTGCTTCTAGATAATAGAGGCCAGAGAGGCGATCGACAGGTTGCCTAAAGTCCGTCTCTCCAGGATTGTAGGACTCGATTCCGGTTACTGTGCCGCCCAATTGCTCGACCGCGTCCCAGAATCGCTGCACACTTTCTTCGCCTACTTTGTCTCTCGGGTACACCATCGCAAATCGCTTGATTCCGAGTTTCTCAACCGCATAGCGAGCTATCTCATAGGCTTGAAGCTTAAGAGTGAGTCCTGCTTGAAAAACAAAGTCACTCTGGATGCCCGGATGCCTTGCCAAAGATAGGAGTGGAACCCCAAGTTCTTGGGCGCGAACTGTCACCTGGTCTATGCCTTTGCTCAAGAGAGGGCCGATGACCGCAACCACATGGTGGCGAGTCACGAGTTTGTCGAGCGCCTTGAGTGTAGACTCTGTGCTGTCTCCGCTGTCTTCGATCACGAGCGACACCTGCGTATCGGGATCTGTCGTGTTGTAGATATTGAATGCCAACTCAATGCCCTGGAGACTTCTCGCACCAAATTTACCGAACTTGCCTGTCATAGGCAGCAGCACGCCAACGGCGTGGTGGTCGACCGGGCCTGTGTCCCGAGCTACTTTTGGGCTTGGTGTTGGAGTGGGTCCCCCGTCGGAGGGTGCTGTTTTGCCCTTCAGGCTGCGCAGCAGCTCTATTGCCTGCGAATAATAAGGGCTGTCTGGAAATCGCGAAGTAAGTGATTGGAGATAAGTGACTCCTTTTTCAGAGTCTCCCCCTGCAGATGCCAGTGATCCGATACGAAAGAGAACTTGGTCGACAAGAGTTGAGTCCTGATACTGAGGGTAAAGTTCTTCAAGGGCTTTGACATCGTCTGTGGCCTTCAAATTCTTCTCGAGAAGAGCTGCTACGGCTGAGCGTGTTTCTCGATTCGTCGCCCCGCTCGTGGCGAGAAGTAGCTTTCCAGCTTCGAGGCACTCTCGCGAAGCTTCGACCGGCGCGTTTCGCCTAGTATGAATGCGTGCGCGCAGATAGTGAACTTTGAGGCGATTCTCGTTGTCCATCCCCTGGGTCCGAGTCATCGCGGCTGTTCGATAGGCGTCCTCAATCTGGCCTGCTTCAAATTGTGCATCCGCAAGATTGTAGAGGAGGTACTGGCTGTAAGGCGCGCTTGCGCCGCCCATATCCAGGGCCTTTTTGAAATGTACAACGGCTGCAGCTGGGCGTTTGGTCAGTAACAGCGATAAGCCGTGAATGTTCTCTGCTTGAGGCATTCTCGGGCTGTTGGGATAGCGCTTCTCAAACGTCTCAAGCTTTGAGATTGCAGCCTCGTAAGCTGCGCGCGAATAGAGGGTGTAAATCGTGTGAAAGTCTGCTTTCTCACGCTCCGAACCGCTCTCGATGATGTCGCTCATAGCTCCTCGGTCACCCGCAGGAGTTGAAGATCCTGTAGCGCAGGAGGCAACTGAAGTGATCATAATGATCACCAATAGTGAACGGGTAGCAGAAGGCTTTCGAATCATTGGGTAATGTTTTCTCACAGTCGCCCCATGGATGTCCATGGAGGTAGCCCCTTCGGGGCTAAGATCGGGGCTAGTTCAAGTCGATGAGACTTAGCCGAACAGATTCTTGACCTTCTCAAAGAAGCTATGATGCATCGGGTGAGAAGTTGATGCACCCAGCTCGTCAAAGCGTCTGAGTAGTTCGCGTTGTTCGCCCGAAACCTTGCTCGGAACTTCAACAATGACACGAACCAGCTGATCCCCACGTCCATAAGCGCCAAGTCGCGTCAACCCTTTGCCTTTGAGGCGCAGGACTTTATGCGACTGAGTCCCTGCTGGGATCTTGAGGCTGACTTTGCCATCTAGCGTTGGAACCTCGATGTCAGAGCCTAGAGCTGCCTGCGAAAAGGTCACAGGCACATCGCAAAGGACGTCGAACTCTTCGCGAGTAAAGAAATCATGAGCCAAGATGTTGAGAACGACATAAAGATCGCCAGTCATGCCTCCTCGTTCGCCGGCTTCGCCTTCGCCCGTGAGCTTGAGTCGTTGGCCGGAGTCGATGCCAGCTGGGATCTTGATCGCTATCTGAGTGCGTTTTTTGGTGTGGCCCGTCCCGCTGCAAGAGGAGCAGGGGCTCGGAATCGTCTGGCCCGCACCATTGCACTTGGGGCAGGGGCGTGTGATCGCAAAGAACCCTTGCTGAAAGCTGACTTCGCCGCGGCCACCGCACTGACTGCAGTCTTCTGGGTGCGTACCTGCCTTAGCTCCGCTGCCATCGCACGTTTCGCAACGCACGTTCTTGGGGACAGTGATGACCTTCTCGCAGCCAAAAGCTGCTTCTTCAAAAGTGATATCGACCGAGGTGCGCAGATCAGATCCAGGTCGTCCGCCACGCCTGCGTCCACCGCGCGAACGCCCTGCGCCTCCGCCGGGTCCGCCTGCACCAAAGATATCTCCAAAGATATCTCCGAAAATATCATTGATCGTTGCGCCTGCTCCGGCGCCGCCAAAGCCTTGGCTAAAGTCGAAGCCTCCCATGCCGCCCGGCCCGCCTGCATTGGCAGCATGCCCAAACTGATCGTACATTTGTCGCTTCTGCGGATCGGATAGAACTTCGTAAGCTTCCGAGAGCTCTTTGAAGCGCTCCTCAGCCTTTTTGTCGCCGGGATTCTTGTCTGGATGAAATTGGACGGCAAGCTTGCGGTAAGCTTTCTTGAGCTCATCGCCTTGCGCGCCTCGAGCGACGCCTAAGATTTCGTAATAATCACGTTTCGCCATGGGGTGGACTTCAATCTAAAAGGGGTGGGACCCGCTTTCGCAAGATCCCGCCCCTCTCTTAAGAATTAAACTTCCTTAAAGTCCGCGTCGATGACGTCTTCGCCATCCTTTTTGCCATCTTTCTTGGCGTGGCCTTGGTCACTGGCCGAGTGTGGCTCAGCTCCGTTGCCGGCCGCTGCCTCTGGCCCTGCGCCCGGTTGAGCGCCCGTGGTCTTGTACATCTGCTCGGCCATCTTATTGGAGGCGGCCGTCAGTTGCTCGGTTGCCTTCTGAAGCTCGGCTGCATCCTTGCTGTCGAGATGCTTGCGAGCCTCGACAAGAGCGGCCTCGACCTCGGTCTTGGTGTCAGCAGCGATTTTTTCGCCGTTTTCCTTGATCGTCTTCTCGATCGTATAGATCAAGCTATCAAGCGTATTGCGAGCGTTGACGATCTCCTTGCGCTTCTCGTCCTCACCCCGATGGGCTTCAGCTTCCTTTTGCATGCGTTTGATTTCTTCTTCGCTCAAGCCGCCCGAAGCAGTGATCCGGATCGATTGCTCTTTGCCGGTTCCCAGGTCTTTCGCGCCGACATGCACGATGCCGTTCGCGTCGATGTCGAAAGTGACTTCGATTTGAGGCACGCCTCGAGGAGCAGGAGGGAGGCCAACCAGATCAAAGCGTCCGAGCGACTTGTTGTGCTCAGCGAATTCGCGTTCGCCTTGCAGACAATGGATCGTCACAGCGCTTTGGCTGTCCGCTGCAGTTG
>CAZGCK010000086.1:0-15930 GCA_964524175.1 uncultured Bacteriovoracaceae bacterium
GCTACTTCGCTCGTGCGCAAAGGTGAGAGCGGGTCACCAAACGTGAAGCGCTCGGCGTGCCCAGAGTAGTGAGCCTGCTTGAGCTTACCATTCACCACATTGCCGATGCTCAGCTGGGTCTTGGGTGTCCACTTTGGCTCAGGCCACATCTGATCTGGCCTGAGCTCGCGAGCCAGGTCAAAAAGCTGAACCATGTGATTGCGTCGCGCGATGAGTTTTTCGTACAAAAGAGCGGAGATGTCGCTCGGGTACTTGCCTGCAAGAATGACTTCTCGCAGATCTGTTGGCGTTAGGAGCGCGATCTTGCGAGCCATCCAGCGCGCATCATCAAACGTGACTTCGCCAAAATTGGTGGCGTATGGGTGGGTGAGAAGGATGCTGTTGTCGAGGACTTTTCCAAACTCCCAGCTATAGAGATTGACGCTTTCGTGATCGTTGGGGCCTCCGACATCGAGGAGCGCGAGCGGAACAATCAGTCCTCGCAGCGCTCTTCGCCCCTTGATCTCAGAAGCGGGAATGACACCCCATTGATACGAAGGGATGTCAATTTGACCGGCTTCTAGCGTCACATCCTGCAACGTGACTTCGGGAGTGGTTTCTGGAAGTTCGCGAATCCAGCGCGTGCGGGCGGTGAGAGTGGCATCGCTCAGCGCTGACAAGAAGCTTTCTCGATCCTCAAGGCTCTCAAATCGGACCGTGAGATTTGAATAGTATCGGGGCGATGGTATCGGGAAGCCCAGTTTCCTCAACATTGCTGTTCGAGACTGAATCGCGTGGCCCTCGAGGCTAGCGATGATCTGAAACGGCTGATCGCTTAGCGACACAACACGCGAGCGAAACAGGTTTCGCGTGCTAGGCAGAGAAGAGCGGTAAGTGACGATCGCTCCTTCTGCCGGGAAGTTCCATTCTAAAGAGCAAGTGCCGGCGCAAGTGAGCGGACTCTCGGGGGCTCCAGCCCCTACGGCGGTGTAGGAGGTGGGTTGCCAAACATCGTCGGGCTTTGGATTAAGCTGGCTGAGATCCACACCTCGTTGCTTAAGATCCATCGCTTGATTGCGATCAATGAGTTTGCTCTGATGCATCAGATTGACGGCGGGTGCGCCAACTTTGCGGATTGGAATGGCAATCGAAGATGCGTTTGCCAGTGGGGCGCAAAGGAGCAAGAGGCTCAATAGTGGGAATAGAATTCTCATGGCCAACCCCCTCCGGTTAGGACGGCGGTCTACCTCTTTTGACTCATCTAGTCAAAATAAAGGACTCAAAATGAAATCCCTTTTAGTGAGAGTCCTTTAGTTAAGCGCACACATTAAAATGCACTTTAAATACGGTTAGTTAATTCTTTCGAGGAAACGAAAGTATTCTTCCTGAATGTCGTCAAAAACTGCCTTATTGTTGCATTTAGGGCAGCTGAGTTCGGGAAGCTGAAGCTGAGTGCGCTTTAAATCATCCACTCTAAATAGGCCCACGAGGCCTTTGTAGCAGGATACACAAGCGTAGGGGATGTAGATCGATTCGATAGTGCCACCGCATGTAAAGCTCATGATCAGGTTGATCTGCTCGACGACCGATGGCGAGCATTCTACAAAATGAAGCTTTGCACCCTTGGCGACCATAGCTTGAAAGTATCTGATCCAAGCTTTTACACCCATCGAGTTGATACGGGAAATCTCTTTGCAATGAAGGGTGACAGGGCCAGAGATCGGCCCAATAAGTTGATCGAAGTTCGCGTCCTCAGCGACTTCGCCCGAAAATCGAATGATGAGAGTGTCGCCTTTTTTCTCTTTTGTGACGTTTAGCACTGCTCCAATTATAGCTAGCCGTCTGAATTTGTACATACGGAGTGTGCATTTTTGAAAGTGATTTCAACATCAAGTCGCGTCCGCCAATAGGCTGACACGCTCGTTAAAGAAAGCTTGAAGATGCCTCAGTCAAGACTTCACGCGGCTGATCAACATCTGGATTTGCTCGAAAGCGTGGCGCCAGTGATAACGAGAGTCAATCGTGCATGCGGCGTGTGCTCCCGTCTCTTCACGGAGTTGTGGGTTGCCCAGTAGCTTTAAGACAACGGATGCAAACTTATCGGGACTATCTGCAATCCATGCATCGTAACCGGGGGCTAGAACGAGCCCCTGAGCGCCGCGTGGCGTACTGACGACGCTTCGTCCGGCCGCCATGGCCTGAAGGATCTTGTAGCGTTGACTCCGGCCCGACTTCAGTGGGACGAGAACGATCGCCGCTTCTTCTAGGCTGTCGGCTAAGGAAGCAGGATTTGGCCTGAACTCAGCGCCCGCTTCCTCGATCGAAGCTCGGAGGTCAGGTGGCGGATTGGATCCCGCAACAATCAATGGAGGCCCATTGCCTCCCAAAGCAGCCTTGAGTCGTGGATGAATTTTTCGAAGATACCAGCTCAGTCCCTCAAGATTGGGGCCGTAATTGAGTGCGCCTGAAAACAGGAGTTTTGTCCCTTGTTTTGAGCGCAGATTGACGTATGGGATAGGGTCGATGCCCTGTGGGATCACCTGAACATATGCCCCCGGAGCCAGGCGCAGCAGACGTGTGGCATCCAGATCGCTCGAAGTTACGACTGCATCCGATTTGTGACAAACCTCCCGTTCGTAGGAGCCGCACTGCGCGGCTTTCACAAGATGCGTGACACCGCTCAAGGCGTCCCATGGGCCGCCTGAGAATGCGGCCAAGCCACTGTCCCAAAGCATGTTGGTCTCGACTTGATGAGAATCCAAGATGATGCGGTATCCAAAGGCTTTGGCAGCATCGAGGTACTTGGCCATGGAGAGACGCGAGATCCAAAGAAGCTTTCCGTTTTGCGCCTTCGCTCGGAGCACTGCTTCTACTGAGTCGCTGTATCCACCTTGCACGTCGAGCCTAAATCCGTCGATCGCGCGTTTCCATAAAGGGCTTGGATCGTTTTGGATTCGCGTAATGGTCACGCGAGCAGGGACTTCAATATTTGTAGATCGGCGATTGGACAAAGGGTCTGTCCTCAATTCTTGACAGACGACTTCGACATCCATGGTTTCGCGAAAGACATCAATCAGGTGGGCATCGCGGATATGGGATCCGGCAGTGGGTGGGTAGGGGCACTCCGTGGTCAGGAAGATCATAATCCTCCTTTAAGTGTAGCTCTTCGTAGAGGTCTCAGCAAGGCGAGTGCAGGTTCTAAAGCGTAAAACCAGCTGCCTCTGCATCCGCTTTAAACGCCTTTACCGTATCGAGGCTTAATTCTTCGGAGGATTTTCCAAACCCGGCTGTCTTCTTAATCACGTCGATCGGCGCGGTGATGATTTTGCAGCCGATCTGATCGGCCTGAACTAAATTAAACGCCTCGCGCGTGCTCGCCCAAAGCAACTCGACGTGCGAGCCTGCGGCATTGCAAATTTCAACTCCAGCCTGCATCAAGGGAAGGGGATCCCGCCCTGAATCAGCGATTCGCCCGGCAAATACTGATACTACGGCAGGTGCGCCCTTCGAAACGGCATCCGCCGTTTCCCAAATCTGCCGATAAGTATAGATCGCCGTAACATTGAGCTTCACGCCCGCCATGCTGAGCTCGCGCACAAGCGGTATCGCCGACTCTCCCTTGGAGTTCTGGATAGGAATCTTCACATAGACCTGATCGCTTGAGCCCCCCCAGCTGGCGATCTCCTTGCCCTGGCGCTTCATCTCCGAAAAATCATCCGCAAACACTTCAAACGATACGGGCTTGCCTTTGAGCAGCGGCAAGATTTCCTTACAGAATGCCCGATAATCTTTAACTCCAGCTTTCTTCATCAAGCTGGGGTTTGTTGTAAAACCCTGAATCAACGGATTCGGAGCCATCTCCACCATCGAGTTCCGATCCGCTCCATCTAAAAAAATCTTTATGCGCGGAAGAAATCGAGAAACATTGTTTGCCATGGGAGCCGCCTTTCAGGGGTGTGCTACTTGAGATTGATCGATCATAGTCATTGAACCCTATTTGAAGCAACGTCGAGTCAGGTATTTAAAACTGCTCCTTCAGTTTGTTTATATTGACTCAAAAAGTCGAGTAAAAGGCATTCTATTGCCCATTGAGATTACCCATATTGACAGCTCCCCGTTCGGAGTATGGCATTGTGTTCGGAAGAACCCTGATATTCTCGCACTCAATAGGATACGGTAATGGGCTAAGCCAGCACCTACGCTTAGCAAATGCTCTTCGTCCGCGCCGTTCGAGCAACTGGCAGGGGCGGCAGTTTCAACTGCTCAAGCCGTCTGCTGACGAATCAAAAAAGCAAAGTACTCCTCGGGCACATCGTCAAACACCGCCTTCGCTCCACACTTTGGACACTTGATGGGCGGCAGCTTATACGCGACTTTCCGCAAGTCTTCACTTCTCACCACCCCGCGCAACTCCTTGTGACAGCTCTCGCAGGTAAACGGCACGGATACAGACAGCACCTGTCCGCCGCACGAAAAGTTTGTAATGTAATTGAGTTGCTCAACAATCGGAGGAGGGCACTCCGAATAAGTAAATTTGATTTTAGCGCCTGCGGCACGAGTAAAAAAATCGATCCACGCTTTGACGCCTAGCGAGTTAATCTGAGTGATTTCTCTACAGAGAATATTGACCTGCGCAGGCATCGCGCCGATTTCTTTGGGAAGATCGACGTGTTCATCTATCGACCCTGAGAGCTTGATGGAGGTGACCCCATTTTTATGTTCGCGCGTCACGGTGATCATGGGTGAGTGGGGGCCTGAAAGTCTCTCCTTAGTTCGTGTAATAAAATTATCCGCTACCGGTCTCATGAGGTCAAGCAAGGCGAAGGGGCTAAGTAGCGCCAATGAGTTGCCGCTTTTAGTTTGACTAACGCATGATGCCGTGGTGTTAGCCGTAAATGGTTCGGGGGGGATGGATTTTGTTACTGAGCGTGGCTCTGCTGCAGGCATGCGCAGAGTCTCCGAGCTCGTCGTCACCGGGACTGACTCAAGCTTGCCGAGTAGCCAGCGATCAAGCCGAGAGCTTCATGACCAAGGTGGCTGGATTTCCACTTCACATTAAACTTGATCCAACTTTTACTCCCGCTCAGCACTCCGAACTTCTCAAAATGATCGCTCTTTGGAATGAGCGGGGTCGAGCTCAAATAGGTCAAAATTTCTTTTTTATCGAATCGCCGCAGATGGACGAGGCGATGCGAACTGCCGATCCGCGAAATTGTGCGGCTTTTATTGGAGGCAAGAACTGGCTTTATGTGATGCGCGAGACCTCAAAAGAACATTGGGAGCGCTCGCTCGGGTTTAATCGAATGATTCCCGGAGTGACGATTCGTTGCGCTTTAGGTGATGAGGTCGCAAGACAGGTCGTTCTGCTTTATGATGCGGTGATCCCGGATCCAAAACAATTTGCGAGCATCGTGCTTCACGAGTTGGGTCATGTATTGGGTCTGGATCATAGCTGTCAGGACTCACAGGGCGGCAAGTACGAAAAGCCTGAAGGCAGCTTTCGAGCCTGTCCAGGCCTAGCTGAGGATCACGAATATCGAGTGGCTGTGATGTACCCTTCATTGAGATCCCGCATTACGGAAGTCCGCACAGAGATCCGTTCTGAGATCAAAGAAACTCTCATGGCCAATGACATTCTTCGTAATGAATGCCTCTACGCTCCGCGCCTTGACCCTGCTCACTAGCCCCGATACTCGAAAAACATGAGTACGCCGGTCCTCTTAGCCTTTCTGTCGGCCCTAGCCGGTGGGATTCATGTTTTTGCCCCGGATCATTGGGTGCCTGCTTCAATCTTGTGTTGGCAGCGGCGTTGGCGCCTTCCCACTTCTTTGCTTTTTGTGACGTGTCTATTGACTCTCCATGTCCTCGTGGGTGCAGGTGTTTACTTTTCATTGATTGATTTCTTTTCACACATCAGTCCTGGGGCCCTCTATTTAGGGACTCTGATTTTTGCATTGTTGGTGATGTTGGCCCGAGCTCTGCGTTTTCCGCGGATTCACGAATTCCAGCGTTCTGGGTCCAATAGCCTTTGGCAGATCCTCTCGGTCGTCGCCTTTATCGGTCCTTGCGAGTCGATTCTACCTATTCTCGTCAAGTCAGGCTCTATTGGGCAAGGATACTTGGTGCCGCTGGCTTCGTTTCTCGGGGGCACTCTCTTTTCGGGCTGTTTTCTCACTCTTTCGGGACGCCTTTTGTGGAATCGTCCACTGTTGCTCCCGCGCGTGTTTGGATGGGTCCATCAACGCGCAGCCATCCTACCGGTTCTGGTCGGGGTGGCGTTTGGATTGAGATACCTGATTCGTTTAGGCTAAAGCTGTCGGGACTCTGGTCGACTAGTTTAGGTTTTCTTCAGTGCGCACTTTGGGAGACTTGCCTCCGCGAGACTTGGCTCCCATGGATAACGCATGCCCGCTAGCCTGAGCTCCGAGCTTTTCGCACGCTTCATAATATTGCTCGACCAGCTCGCGCACAATATCGCCTGCAGGCATGATTTTCTCGATGAGACCGACTCCTTGGCCTGCACTCCAGACTTCTTTCCAAGTCGGTCCGGCTGCCGCCTTTTCCAGAACCTTCGAGCCAATGTAGGCGCGAGCCATTTTCATGTATTTTTTAGTCTTAGGATTCTTAAGTAAAAACGCTTCAAATGGGTTGAGTTCAAGTCCCTGCTTGGCAATATAGGGAGTGTTGATCACAGCTGCCGGTGTGCCAGAGATCCTCTTGGTGAGCACGATGTCCTCTGGCTCAGAGTTAAGAATGGCCTTTTTATAGGCATCGTCGACCTTGGCCTCATTCGATGCGATAAAGCGAGTGCCGATCTGAACGGCCGAAGCTCCCAAGAGCAATGCGGCTGCCATCTGCTCGCCTGTTGCGATGCCGCCCGCTGCGACCACTGGGATCTTGAGGTGTTTGCGCAGATACGGGATGAGCACGAGAGGCGAGATCGGTCCGGCATGCCCACCGGCTCCTGCAGAAACAGCAACTACGCCGTCCGCTCCCAAGTCCTGGCATTTTTGAGCGTAGGGGAGAGTCGTGACGTCGCAAAAAACTTTGCACCCTACTTCATGCATCCGGCGGATCGTTTCTTTGGGGTTGCCGAGCGAAGTAATAATGAGTGGGACCTTCTCTTCAGCGCAAACCTCTAAGTCGGCATGCTGACGGGTATTGGCTTGATTGACGATCAAATTAACGCCAAATGGCTTTTTGGTCTTGGACTTGATCTCGCGGATCGCGGTCCTAAACTCCGTCGTGGTTCTCCAATTGAGCGAGGGAGTTGCTCCTAGTCCGCCTCCTTGGCTAACGGCTGCGACGAGGTTTTCGTCGCTCACCAAGAACATGGGACCTGCAATGATGGGGTAGTCGCAACCGAGCATGTCAGTGATGGCAGTTTTGATAGGGTGCAGAGGTGTCTTCGTCATATAAATGAACTTTTAACACGCCACTTTTGAAAGGGTCTCCAAAAATCCGCGACTTTGTGAGAAGGAGCGAACCACTATGCCTTTATACGAGTATCGTTGCGAGTCTTGTCAGAAAGTCCATGAGGTCATGCAAAAGTTTTCGGACGCCCCGTTGACGGAGTGTCCCGAGTGCAAGAGTCCCGTGACTAAGCTTATGAGTATGAGCTCGTTCGCTTTGAAGGGAAGCGGTTGGTACACGACGGATTACAAGCGAAAGTCCTCAGTCTCAAAAGAGTCCTCTGAGCCTGCAAAGGAAACTGCGCCCAAGGAAGCCACTGCGGCTTCTGAGGTGAAGAACGCATCTAAGCCCGCAGACACCCCGTCTTCAGGATCAAATACTCCGACCTCATGAGGATCGGTCTAATTTTCAGGCATCATTTGATCAGTCGAAAGGGCGAGATGTCGAATCTCGCAGCGGGCATGGTGTGCTTCGGGTAGTAGGCCTTCTTCGCCTGCCTGCGAGAAGCAGTGCAAAACATCTGTGGCAGATGATTTTGCGCCTACGAATAGCATGAGCGTATAGAGGGTTTGGGCCGTTTGACCGGATAGCATCCATTTGTTTTCATCATGAAGGAACTGCTGCTCTGAGCCCTCGCGAAAAACTACGAAGCTCGCAGAGCATTGGCTTCCCAATCGCTCTCCATTGATTAAATGATTGAAAGCAAATGTCTCAGCAGTAGGTCCATCGCTTTCTTCGACATTAATTTCCGCATGAGTGTCAGGTTCAGCGATCGAAGCTGGCCAATTCACGTAAGCACTTGTCTTCTCCCGGGCAGCTGCCCTTGCGCGAGCAAGGACCTGACTGTTTGCGCGCGCGCGGGCCAGGTTTCGCTCCAAGAGCGCAATCATCTTGCAAGCGGGTCCTTGAGGGTTGGTGCCTACGATCTTTGCGAGGGTTCCGCCTGCTGGGTTTTTTCTTGTAGAGAAAATGTTCCCTAAGAGAAGCGTATCAGCTGATCCTAGGGTACTTAAGATCATCCAAGTCACAAGACAGACTAAGATTTTCCGACGAACCGAGAACATATTTTACGTCCTTATCGACTTCCCCGCCCCCCCTGAGCGGGTATATTTTGTTAAATGCAATGTGTCAAATTTATGAGAATTTGAATTCTTTAGTGATTTTAAATATTTACAGTTCAATAAGTATGTAATCTTTACCTGTCATCTAATCAGTCGCATGGAAATCCAGTCCGATAGGGCTCCGTACCGAAGCTGGGCCCAGCTGGCTTGTTCAGTTAGAGTGTTTCCTTGTGCTTGGACTTGGCCCACGAGCTCCAAGCGCAATTCGGGCCCAATCTGTTTACTGAGAGACTCCCAATGAGCTGAGTCCCAAGGCTTAGGTAGAGATAGGATTTTTTCAGGTCGATGATCCAGAATCAGCTACTTCCAAAGTCCTTGAACGGCTATCGAGGCCCGGGGTAAGACGGGGGGCATGCAAAAACTCAAAGGCGCGATCATTGGTTTTGGCTTTATTTCAGGCAAGGGGCATCTGCCGGCCTATATGGAGCGAGCCAAGAATCAGGCTGATGTCGAGATCGTTGCCGTAGCGGATATCTGCGAAGGCCGCCGCAACTATGCTCAAGAGATGCTGCCTAAAGCGAGGATCTACTCAGACTATCGCGCTCTGCTCGAAGCAGAAGGAGCCAATCTCGATTTTGTCGATATCAGCACGCCTCCTTGTGATCACGCGGAGATTGCGCTTGCCGCTCTCGATAAGGGGCTTCATGTCTTGTGCGAAAAGCCCCTTGCCACGTCGCTCGAAGAAGCCACAGCCATGCTCGAACGGGCCAAGAAAACCAAGCGCGTCCTCTTTCCTTGTCACAACTACAAACATGCTCCGGTTGTGACCGCGATTCGCGAGATTATCGACAGCGGTCGCATCGGCAAGGTCCGCTCGCTCACTCTCAATACCTATCGCAACACTCACGCGAAAGGCGTAACTGAGTGGAAAACCCACTGGCGTCGCGAGAAAAAATATAGCGGCGGCGGAATCGCGATGGACCACGGAAGCCACACTTTTTATCTTACATTTGATTGGATGGCCTCCTATCCAACCGCTGTCACCGCCAAGATGACTAATCTTTCGCTCCTCTCGGGTGGACAGAGGTGGGACACAGAAGATGGGTTCAGTGCGGTTCTAACCTTCCCTAATGGCACCGCCTCAGCGCACCTCACCTGGACCGCCGGTGTTCGCAAAGTGATCTACACGGTTCAAGGCGAGCGCGGCGCAATCACGGTGGACGACGATGATTTGCAGCTCGCGGTTATGAAGAGCACTTCTGGACCGGATGTCGCTCAAGGTGCCGTCACCTGGGAAGTTGAGAAGCGTTCGATCGCCTCGCATTGGATGGATGCAAGTCATGTCAGTTGGTTCAATTCCCTTTTTGATCAGTTCAAAGGGGCGATTCAAAAGGGTGACTACGTAAGTCAGGAAGCTCGTGAAGCCTATCTCTGTGTTCAGCTCATTACGACAGCGTATCGGTCGGCCCAAGATGGGTGCAGAGAGCTCCCATTGCCGTCTGTTCCCGCCAGCCTAACCCCCTAAGAAAGGGTGTTTTTAAGACATGGGCTGCTCGGGTGCAAAAGGGTAGAGCATTGAAAACAGACATTAAAACTGACTCACTGCTGTTTGCTTAGGGTCGTTTTGGCGCCAATTCTTGGGTGCTGCATATAAAGACCCTTTGCCTATTGATTTGAATTGGAATAAATAAGCCTATCGTTTTTTTCAGTCCGGAAATCGTGCGTATTTACGCCGGAGGTTTTCTTCATGACCCCATCTTCTAAACCCATCCAAATCGCTCCAGCTAAGGGCAAGCTCGCTATTCTGACTCCAGGCATGGGCGCAGTGGCTACGACCCTGTTTGCAGGCGTCGAAGCTGTGAAACGCGGGCTCGCAAAACCTGTCGGTTCTTATACTCAAATGGGCGAGATTCGCTTGGGCAAGCGCACTGAGAAGCGCTTCAAGCAAGTGAAGGACATGGTCCCGCTAGCCGATCTGAACGACATTGTTTTTGGTGGCTGGGATCTTTTCCCTGAGAATGCTTATGAAGCAGCCGTTCATGCGCAAGTTCTCGAAAAAGACTTGGTCGAAAAGCTCAAGGAACCACTCTCCAAGATCAAGCCCATGCCTGCTGTTTTTGATCGCGAGTTCGTTAAGCGCCTCGACGGCCCAAACGTCAAGCGTGGCAAGACCAAGATGGATCTCGCTGATCAGCTCCGCGCTGATATCCGCAACTTTCTGAAAGACAACGGATGTGATCGCGCCGTCATGGTTTGGTGCGCATCGACCGAAGTTTACACGCCTCCAACCGAAGTTCATCAGTCGTTAAAGTCTTTCGAAGAAGGCTTGCGCAATAACGATCCTGCGATCGCTCCTTCGCAGATCTATACCTACGCAGCTCTTCGTGAACGCGTTCCCTATGCTAACGGCTCTCCAAACGTTTCTGTCGAGATGCCTTGTCTCCAAGAACTCGCCAACGAGATGGGCACTCCGATCTCGGGTTCTGATTTCAAAACGGGCCAGACCTTGCTGAAGACCGTCATCGCTCCAGGCCTTCGCAATCGTCAGCTCGGTGTCTCCGGCTGGTACTCAACCAACATTTTGGGCAATCGCGACGGCGAAGTGCTCGAGGATCCAGGTTCCTTCAAGTCGAAGGAAGTATCTAAGACCGGCGTTCTTACCGATATCTTGTCCGCTGAACGTTATCCTGATCTCTACAGCGACATTCATCATGTCGTCCGCATTAACTATTACAAGCCTCGTGGCGACAACAAAGAGGGCTGGGACAACATCGACATCTTTGGCTGGCTTGGCTATCCCATGCAGATCAAGGTGAACTTCCTCTGCCGCGACTCCATTTTGGCAGCACCGATCGTTCTCGATTTGGCTCTGTTCATGGACTTGGCAGGTCGTTCGAACTTGCGCGGGATCCAAGAGTGGCTGTCCTTCTACTTCAAGGCTCCAGTCGTGAAGCAGGGACTCAACCCAGAGCATGATCTCTCGGTTCAGCTTCTGAAACTCGAGAACACTCTCCGCTTCTTGACGAACGAAGAGTTAATTAACCACTTGGGGCTGACTTACTACGGCGTGGATGAAGGCGAAAATCTCTAATCCAGAGATTTAATGCGTCAAGTTATAGGTTTCATCCTGATCTGTAGAGTTTGGTATTAAAACGATGTATCATCAAGACGTGATGCTATTCGAAAACATAAGCACTGACCTTTGGGTTGCAGTCGCCATGTTGACAGTCGCCGGCTTAGCGGCTGGCGCTTATTCACTCCGCGTGCTCTTCAAGGGGCGCGCGCAGTTTGACCGCGTCGATCGTCAGGGCGGAAGCGCGCTTCTGAATAAGGGAACGATGGAGGGTGCCTATTGGTTCCTCCAGCCGTTCGCTAAGTTACTCGTCTACTTACGCATTACGCCCAACATGATTTCGTGGGCGTCATTCGTCTTTGGTGCGGTCGCTGGTGCTTGCCTTGCGGTCGGTCACTTTGGTTCGGCGGCGTTCTTTGGTACGATTTCAGCCCTTCTCGATGCGCTCGATGGCAACGTCGCTCGCGTGATGGGGCTTTCGTCCGACGCTGGCGAAGTGTTGGATGCTGCTGTGGATCGGTACGTCGAGTTTTTTATGCTCGCGGGTATAACGATTTATTATCGCGAGATTCCGGTACTCATGTGCTTGGCTCTCATGGCCCTGATTGGATCGTTCATGGTGAGTTACTCGTCCGCGAAGGCGGAGGCTCTTCATGTGGATCCGCCTAAGGGCAGCATGCGCCGCCCGGAGCGCGCGCTTTATTTGTTGCTGGGCTCAGCTTTATCGCCTGTGACGATTCCGTGGCTTGAGCGCGTGCGTGAGTTTCCGATCGCATTGGCTCACCCCATGATTTTTGCGTTGGGCCTGATCGGTGTACTTGCCAACGTTTCCGCTGCGGAGCGGTTCTGGAATATCGCCAAAGCGATGCGTGCCCGCGAGGCGGATGTACTCGAAGCCCGCCGCAGAGTGGCTGCTACGGTGCTCACGGCGAGTGGTACTGAAGACGAGTCGGGACACGAAGAGAAACTCGCGCACTAACTTTTTTATGTCCTTCCGGGCGGCTTTATCAGGGCTCCCAGACATCTGAGAGTATTCGAAATTTAAATAGTACAAGTAGACCCCGAGGGACTTCCGGGTTCTGTCTCCTAGGGCGTAAGCTGAGGGAGCTGTTTTAGGATCTTGAATGATCCGTCCAGGTGGTGCTTTACCGTCTTGAGACTGACGTGAAACGACTCGTCCTCGCGTCCGGGCGCCTGAGCGCGGAGCTCGGCCTCAAGGTTTGCTAGGAGCTTTTTAAAGTCTTTCATTTGAGTGACTTGTTCGAGGGTTGAGGGTGCGAGCGGAAGGAGGAGCTTGGTCTCGCGCGTTGAGTGGCGGGCTAGGAACGGTACATTGCCTTTGAAGTACCCGGCCGTATTCTCGAAATGGGCGAGTTGTAATTCAAGCGCAGTCCACTCGCGCTGGAGTGTGCTTAGCCATTGCTCGTAGGCTTGAGGATATGCCAATGCGCGGGCGCGAAGGGCCGCGAGGGTCGAAGGTCTGACTTCTTGCGAGAGCCGCTTGAGTAGCGAGTAGGCTTGCTCCTCGAGGTCTGCAATCGCGAAGGCCTGAAATACCTCAAGCGCTTCGATGGGATCGAACTTATCAGGCACGGTTTGGGTGTTGAGGCCCCAAATCGCGCTCACAACGCCGCCGGTCGCGGCTGAGATGCCCATTCGGGCAAAGAAGCGACTCCAGCCTCGAAGCGCTTTTTTGGAAACTTCTGCTCGATTTTTCCAACTTGAGCGAAAGCGCTCGCGTGCCTCGCTGAGCTTCTCGAGTGCTAGTTCTGGCGATTTATGCGCACGATCCAGGATTTCGAGAGCCGTATCAACGGTGTGTTCTCTTGCGCGCGCAGCGCCTATGGTGAGTGTTTGCTGAAGCGAAGGAACGATTCTAGAGATCGCGCTTCCGGCCTTGCTAGGGTTCGGAACGCCGGTGGTTCGAACGGCCTCGGCTGCCTGGCGGATGCGCGCCGAGGTCCATTGCCAGCTGCGTCCGATGCCGGAGAGAGATCTTTCCCAGTCATTGCTCAATCCTTTGACCCCTCCACGCCACTCGAGAAGTGTCAGAGCACTCCAGGTCCAAACTGTGCCAAGAATAAAACTTCGCGCCACGCGATACTCTCGGTCATCCGAGCGGATCTCGGGACCCACGCAGGCTGAGATCTGAGTGATCAGCAAAAAGAGAGCCTCTCGGTGTTGAGGTTGATCGTAGTAAAGTCCGAGCAGCGCGCCCATCGTGCTCTGAAAGGTCTCGCTCCATTGCATGGAGACCTCTGTGCTCAGCAACGAAAGCCGCTTGGCCCAGCTCCACGCCGCGGTTTCTCCCATGGACAGCCGGCATAGAGGGGTGGCGGTAGCTATGGCTGCTCGGAGACGTTCGTCGTTGTCGAACGGGTCGTCGTGCTCTGAGCGGTAAGCTTGGTAGGCTTCGAGGAATCTCAGGACTGCGATCCCCAAGCGTTCAGGATCGTTCAGGGAAGGGAGTGTGCGAAACAGCTCAAAATCTATAGTCGGCGGGAAGGCGAGATACGGAGTGGTGTTTGATGTTTGGGTGCCGCTCAAAACGCTGAGACGCTCCGATTGAGCGTTCGCATCCGCTTGGGAGTCGGGACTGACCCACATCGAGCAGAGCGCGACCGCGAGAATCCAGGCTACCCTTAAGTTTTTTATAGAACCCCCATTTGCTCGAAGAGGATGGCGTATTTTCGCACGCGGTCCATGAGTATCTGATCGGCTTCGCTCACGAGAAACTCGTTGCCGCTAGATCGAAGCAGGGCGGCGGTCATGAAGAGAGTGGAGAAGACTCCTGGGAAGGGGCCTCTTTCTTTAGCTAAGTCGGTAAGCTGTATGCCTAGAAGAAAATCCTGGGCTTGAGCTTGATGCTTGAGAGCCATTTCGATTGCGCGAGCGTCGTCACCGTTCGGGAGCTCGCGGAGGGCAAGTTGGACAACCTCAGTCGCGGCATCCTGGTAGAGGCGAGTTTGTCCCGCGAGACCCTGGATCAGGGTCGATCGTTTTTCATCCGCATGCGATGAAACGATTTGAGTGGCCAGTTCTGGGTGGCCAAGCAAAGTCTCGCGCATTTGGTGACGGGCGAAGTAGGGATCCACGCTTCGATCCCTCTCAAGGAAGTGGTCGAAAATCCATCGCGGGAGCTCCGAGTTTCGCTCTTGGCTTGCTTCTTCCCAGATCCACTCGAGTACCGGCCAATTAAAATAGGCTTCGAGTCGGAGAGCGGCGCGAATCAGGTTGCGTGAGCTGTAGAGCTGAATGCTGGACCCACTGGAGCCTAAGCGCGAAGCCTCCTTGAACTTTGTGACCTCGTCATAGAATTGATCGAGCAAGGTCTCTCGGGCGGCGTGCTGCTCTAGTTGAAGAATGGCTTGGCGAGTGGCCATATCGAAAGCGAAGCCGAGCGCGAGCGTGGCTCCCAAGGTTTCGGGTGATGCAATGGCTCCCATGCCCACGGCTGCGCGGCCACTCCAGCTCAAGGTTTGGCCAATCAACAGATACACGCCTGAGGCCGCTGCAATGCCGGCTCGATCCGCCCACGACTGGCGCCTGAGCTCCTCGAGCTTGAGCTCCTCGAGGGAGTCGAGCCGGATCGGAAGCGCGAGGTAGGAAATCGCTGCGGGTGGTGGCACCGGAGGAGGTGGAATCAGCACGGTCCCAGCGGCTGCGGTAATGCTTGCTCCGATCATGGCATTGCGGAAGAGTTGAAAATGTCTAGGCACCTGTCCCATTCCCGCGCTGATTGAGGAGATTGGAAGCGCAAACGCTAACGTGTCCGTGAGGATTCGTTCGCGGAGATCGAGGCTGAGAAGCCGAGTGCTCCATTGGCGATAGTGGTCCATTAGGTAGCGTTTTTCCCACTCCAACTGCAGCTGAAACAGGAGGTCAGCTTTGGCCATCGAGCTCAGTTGAGGAGAGGTCTCGATCGCACGGATGCGAATTTCGTAGAGGGATGTTTGCTCAGGGGCGAGCGTCGTCATCACGATCGGCGTTCCGAACTGGGATTTTGCTTCGTTGCCAGCGTCCGGGTCACCCGATTGGTAGCGAGTGTAGGCTTCGCCGTAGGCTGAGAGGAGTGGCTCGAAAGGGTCTTTGGATGACTCGAAAGCCTGAGCCGGAAAGACAAATGAGAGACTCAGGATGAGAAGAGTGAGCGGGGTAGGTTTGAGTCGGTAAATGTCGCGGTTCACGCCTGCTCCGAGGGTTTTTTAGGGGGCGAAATTTGGATTTATTAATATACTAAATTGGTAAACTATTCAAGACATGTTGAAACTGCCCCCCCAGCCTGTTGATAGGATCTAAAACGATGAGCAATTGCTGAGCGTTGGCGCGGGTTTAGCTTAGAGTCCTGATGCAGAAGTGGAGAAGCTCAAGAAACTTCCGAGCACTAGGCCTTTACTCTGGACG
>CAZGCK010000087.1:0-7856 GCA_964524175.1 uncultured Bacteriovoracaceae bacterium
AAAAACTGAACTCCCGGCTTACCATACTCCTCGCAAAACCGAGTGTGATTGGCCGCGCCCTCATCTCCAAAATAAGACCCCTGCGGCAAAGCAGGGTGATGAGCAAAGAGCTTGTCGTCTCTAAAAATCGCCTGCAGCGCGCGCCCCGTGGTCTCATGCTCGATCGAGCGGTGAAACTTATTGCTCAGATTCGCCGGAGTAAAATGCACGCGCTTATCGGCAGTATCAGCGCTCGGCGCAACCGTGGCGGCGTTCGCCGTCCACATGCTCGAAGCCGACCCGCAGGCAGCGAGAATCTCAGGCGCATCCGTAGCCGCTTTGCGCAACACTTCAGCGTCCGTGCCGCTAAACCCAAGCTTGCGCAAGGTCCAAAGATCCGGCCGCTCTTGAGGCGGCAAGACGGCCTGCTTGAGCCCCTGATTGGCTAACTCCCTCATCTTGGCAAGTCCCTGGAGCGCGGCCTCCTGAGGGTTAGAGATGGCGTCTCGATTGCTCGAAGAAGCGACGTTGCCGTAAGAAAGCCCGGCGTAATTGTGGGTAGGGCCAACCAGGCCGTCGAAGTTGACCTCGAAGGCGGTGTCCTGCCCACCTGCCATATTAGATTGCTCCGTCCCCACCTTGGCGAGCTGGCGGAGCAGTGAGCGCGACTACGAATTCGCGCCTCATACGAGCGATCGTATCGATTGAGATGTCTTTTGGACAGGCCGAGCGGCACTCACCGATGTTGGAGCAGTTACCAAAACCTTCTTTATCCATCTGCTGGACCATGCGGATCACTCGCTGAGTCCGCTCAGGATGTCCTTGAGGCAAGAGCGCATACTGGGAGATCTTGGCCGACGTAAAAAGCGCAGCCGAGGCGTTAGGGCACGCCGCCACGCAAGCACCGCAGCCAATGCAAGCTGCCGCGTCCATGGCCTGATCCGCTACGTCCTTACCTACCAAGATCGCGTTGGCATCGATGTGACGTCCCGACTTAGCAGAAGTGTACCCGCCCACCGAAACGATTCGATCCAGTGCGCCGCGATCCACAACGAGATCCCGGATCACGGGAAACGCGCGAGCACGCCACGGCTCAATCACGATCGTGTCACCGTCCTTGAAGGTCCGCATATGCAACTGACAAGTCGCCGTACCAAGCTCTGGTCCGTGGGCCTGTCCATTGATCATGCAACCACATGAACCGCAGATCCCCTCACGGCAATCGCTGTCAAACTCGATGGGGTCCTGACCCGCTTTGATCAGATCCTCGTTGACGTAGTCGAGCATCTCAAGAAACGACATGTCCGGCGAAACATCTTTGGCCGCATAAGTTTCGAATCGCCCGGGATCCGCCGAGCTGCCTTGTCGCCAAACAACGAGAGTGACGTTCATGTTCTTTGAATTGCCGTGGGAGTGTGCTTCGCTCATTTGTAACTCCGTTGCGCGAGATGGACGTTTTCGAAGGTCAGCGGCTCTTTGTGGAGCACAGGGTCTTTACCTGCTCCGGCCCACTCCCATGCAGCAACATAAGAGAACTCGTTATCCTTGCGCATGGCTTCGTGCTCCGGAGTTTGGCTTTCAACCCGAAAGTGTCCGCCGCAGCTTTCGCTGCGATGAAGAGCGTCGCGCGCCATGAGCTCGCCGAGCTCCAAGAAGTCGGCCACGCGACCAGCGACCTCCAGGTTCTTATTGAAGCCGTCTTCGACGCCCGGAATCCTGACGTCTTTCCAAAAATCCCCTCTGAGCGTTGTGATTTTCTGAATCGCGGTCTTGAGCCCGCTCTCCGTTCGCGCCATACCGACGTAATCCCACATGGTGCGTCCGAGCTCTTTGTAAAAGTCTTGGACGGTGCGCTTTCCATTCTTGCCGATGCTCATGAGCTGGTGGATCTGTGCACGGGTTTCGCTCTCGGCCGCCACGAACGCAGGATGCTCGGTAGTGACTTTTTCTAGCTTCGCGTCGGCCAGATAGGTCCCAAGCGTCGCAGGGATCACGAAATAACCATCAGCCAATCCTTGCATAAGCGCACTGGCGCCCAAACGATTAGCTCCGTGATCAGAGAAGTTGGCCTCTCCTAAAACGTGCAATCCTGGCAGATTGGACATCAGATTGTAGTCCACCCAGAGCCCGCCCATCGTGTAGTGCACGGCCGGATAGATGCGCATTGGCGTCTTGTAGGGATTCTCGCCGCTGATCTTTTCATACATCTGAAAGAGATTGCCGTACTTGTCGCGAATCACATTCTCGCCATCGCGCTTGATCGCAGCTGCGAAGTCCAGATACACAGCCAAACCGCTCGACCCTACTCCACGACCTTCGTCACATACTTCTTTAGCGCTACGAGAAGCGACGTCGCGAGGCACGAGATTGCCAAACGACGGATACTTGCGCTCGAGGTAGTAATCACGATCCTCTTCCGAAATCTGATTGGGCGATTTCTTGCAGTCTTCTTTACGCTTTGGCACCCAAACTCTGCCATCATTTCGCAAGCTTTCGCTCATCAGAGTCAGCTTGGATTGATGAGTCCCGCTCACAGGGATGCAAGTCGGATGGATCTGCGTGAAGCAAGGGTTCGCAAACAGCGCTCCTCGCTTGTGACATCGCCAAGCTGCCGTCGCGTTTGAGTTAAACGCGTTGGTCGACAAAAAGTACACACGACCATAGCCACCCGTCGCTAGCACCACGGCATCCGCAACATGTCGCTCGATCGCGCCCGTTACGAGATCGCGCGCAATCACACCGCGAGCCTGACCATTGATCACTACAAGATCCAGCATCTCACGACGAGTCAGTAGCTGGACTTTGCCGGCATCTACTTGCCTCATCATGGCACCATACGCACCCAAAAGGAGCTGTTGCCCCGTTTGCCCGCGGGCGTAAAAAGTACGAGAGACCTGCGCACCACCAAACGAGCGATTGGCCAACTCTCCGCTGTACTCACGAGCAAACGGCACGCCCTGAGCCACGCATTGATCGATAATCGCCGTGCTGAGCTCGGCTAGCCGATAGACATTGGCCTCGCGAGCGCGAAAGTCGCCGCCCTTGACGGTGTCGTAAAACAACCGGAACACGCTGTCCCCATCGTTGGGATAATTCTTCGCAGCGTTGATCCCGCCCTGGGCTGCAATCGAGTGAGCACGTCGAGGTGAATCAAGAACGCAAAGCGTCTTGACGTTGTAGCCTAACTCAGCCAAAGACGCCGAAGCGGCCCCACCTGCAAGCCCCGTCCCTACAACGATGATGTTGTACTTACGTTTGTTGGCGGGGCTGACCAACTTCATGTGGCCTTTGTAATTTTCCCACTTTGTTTCGATCGGGCCTTCGGGGATTTTCGAGTCCAACTTGATGTTGCTCATCAGTGCGCAGCTCCGGTAAAAAGGGCCTTTGAAAGATCAAAGTAAATCCAAAGCGGCATAAAAAAGAAACCCACCGCAATCAAGATCGCGATCAACCCGCCCAGCGCGTAAACCGGGCGCGTGAACCTTGCATTGAGAGCGCCTAAACTCTGAAATGCACTCCAAAAGCCGTGTCTCAAATGCAATCCCAGAAACAACATCACAGTCGTATAGACCGCGACGTAGAGAGGATTCTTGAAAGTCTCGTGCACCAGTCGGTGCAAATCCCGGATCTGAACGCCCTTCACCTGAGTCGTGTATCCAGCTTCGATGCTAGGCCCGAGCCTAAACTGCCAGACATGCAGCACCAAAAACAACATGAGCACCACACCCGTGATGATCATATTGCGTGAGCCAATAGTGTTGAGACTCTGTCCGCCTTTGGTTTTTAGGCCTTTATAGCCGGTCGGGCGTGCACTTATGTGACTTCTTTTGACTTCAAAGGCCAGGACGATATGCAGGACAAAAACTGCCGCCAACCCGACTTCCGCAATCGTCAGAAGCGGTCCGTAGCTTTCAAGAGTCGCTGCATACAGATTGAACGTTGCGCCGTCCGCTTTATAGAGCGAAAGGTTTCCGAGCAGATGCGTGATGGCGAAAAAAACGAGGGCTAGGCCCGTCAGGGCCATCACCAACTTCTTTCCCACGGCGGTGGAGAGAGCTTTATGAAGAGGGATCATGATGTCCTTCGCTTAGGTGATTCTTCGAATATTGAGAGCCTTTAAAATAGCGCCTCAAGGCTGGGAGAAGCAATCGAAAAGGTCTTGGCCTGATCTTTACAGGCGACACAGGCGACGCACAAGCGGGACAGATGACAAACACAAAGTAAGCCTAGAGCTTAATGCGCCGCATTTTTAATCGTGCGCCTCGTGCACAACCCTTCCCCACTTAAGCAAGGAAGTTTCACGGAATCGCCAGGCACCCACCCCTGCAGGCAGTCACCCCAGCCAACGTTATTGAGCCGAGCTTTCCTTTACCAACTGCAGCACCCCACCCCAACTCGGCATCTTCACTTGCAATAGCCAATTCTCACCGAGCTTCACGATCTCGCCCTCAAACGGCGTCTCCACCCGCACCACTGTTGGAGCCTTACCCGGACCCGAAGAGGGGCCGGCCATGTCCTCGGTAAAAGCTCCACTCAAGTGGATTCCCTTTCCTCCTGCGCGCGCCAACGTCAATGTGCGGATCTTATTTCCAGACTTAAGCGTGAGCGATCCAGTCAGTGCATTGACATTCACCACCGCAAGCTTGAGGGACGCGGACTCCGCCTTGAGCCGCCCCTTCACGCCAGCGCCTGGCAGCGCTACCCAAAAGCCACGCCAATCCCCATTCATCTCACCGCTCAAACGGTCTTCAGAGCTTCCGCTAGGCTTGAGCACTGAGGTCGCCATCGGCACAGGCTCGCCCTTGACTTGCGCCACGACCCAAGGGGTTTTCTCACCGTTCAAGAACTGATCGACCCGGGACTGCGCGGTAAGTGTGCCGATCCTTTTGAGGGCATCCGCCGCATACACGCGAGTGTGGGGGTCACTATGTGTGAGAAAGCCCGCGACAAAATCTTCTTCTTTGCTTCCCTGCGATCCTAGCGCCTTAAGCGCCACATTACGGATCACATCATCAGGGGTGCTGCGAGCTTGCTGCTTGATAAATTCTGTGGCGCGCGTGTCCTCAGCAAAAGCACCAAAACCCTCAAGCAGCCGCATCCGATGATAAGTACTCGAATCCGTCTCGTACATCGAGATCAAGACCTTGGGAGTATTGGGGCCGAGAGCTTTCCACCATTCGGCACCGGTCGCAGGATGCCGATCCATGAGCTCCGCTAGCACGGCCTCCTTGACCTCAACGTCGGTCTTGGCCTGCACAGAGAAAGAAATCAACAACCCAACTATATAAAAAAGCGATGAACGAATCATTGGATAAGAGGATTGTAATTGATAACAACGCCTGAGCCAGTAGAAAAGAGATTGCCGTCACCCGTGCCCGCGCCCACACTAAAGTACTTATTGCTCCAATACATCATATGATTGAACTGGCACTCTTGCACGGTCGGGCAGTAAGTGCCCGTCGAAGTATTGTACGAGGTGCAAACCTGATTGCAACGCTGGGCCGTCGTAGGCAAGGTATTGGTGTCGTTATTGAGGCAGTAACCGATCGAGATCCGGTTGCCGATGCTAGCGTCGGTCGAGGTGCAGATCGGAGTATCTCTCACGACGTCGTGGGTAGCGCCTGAGCTTTCGCTCGGGTGATTGAGGCCCAAGTAATGGCCGATCTCATGAGCCAATGTACCTTGAATCGTGTTGAAGTCCGATTCGATCTGAGTAAGCCCACAAGGCGCTGAAGAACAGCTGGGATTGTACTGGTCGAGCTTGCCAAACGTCGAGAACACCACGCCGCTGTTCGCCAAGCCATGAACAGGAGGACCACCGATGCCACCCGCTATGCCCAAGAGACTCGCGCTGTCGCCAAATTGATTCACCAAGAAGACATTGACCGACTTACCTTCTGTCGAAGTCGGGATCACCGAGCTTGCCGCCGCGATCATCTGGCCGATATTACCGCCACTGGTCCTCACGTTGGCATAAGGCTCGCCGTCGAGCCACTCAAATGCATTGATCGCGCCGAGTTTCGTGTTCACCGTCGAAATCGTGAAGTAGCCCTGAAGAGCAGTCATCAAGGTATCGAGATTGACCTTACCTTTGGCGTTGCGCGAAGCCTGAGAAACGCTTCGACCGACAAAGATGACATTCACGTCGATTGCGCCACCGCCCACGGTAGCTGCTGCCTTTGTTTTCTTGATGACCTTTACGCTGATTCCCGCCGTCCTACTCGAAAGCGTAGTGTAGCTATCCGCCATCAAAACGTACTTGGCCGTATAACTGACGCCCGAGCGCAACTTACCGCCCGAGAAGTAGGTCGATGTGAATGCGCACGCATTGTCCTTGTTGCTATCGGCTCCGCCCACGTTCACCCCGCCTGTCCAGCTGCACGTCGGAAACGTATTGGTGCTGGTGAAGCTTCCAAACGTGCTGCTCGTAATCTGGTGCTGATGCCAATGAGTAAGATCGAAAAAAGCGCTCGGCTGCCCGCTGGCAATCGTGCACGCAGAGTTCAATGAGCAGCTGTTGCCCGAACAGGTATAAAGTCCACTCGCCGAGCAGTCACCTCCGGCGTTGGCTCGAGCGAGATTGATGTACTCGTTGGTACCATCCGAAAGATAAGTCAATAGCGGGTAAGCGCCACCCGAGAGCGCGCTCGACGGAAAACCTGTCGGAGTCGCCACCAACGTCAACGAACCGCCCGCCCCCAAGTCTTGGGACATGTCGATCGTTACGCCCGTCTCGTTGCCTTGCCAGCCCTGAGCAACACCGATCAACGGCACTCCCGAAAGAGATTGCGTCGAATTACTGATCGTCACAGCAGAGTCATGATTGGCTCCACCCGCACCCTGAACATTGGGGACCCACGGATCCCCGGTGAGCCTAAACGTCGTATCCGCTGCCGGCTCATCAGAGGACCCGCAAGACGCCATGATACCTGCGACCGCGCAGAGCACTGCCCAGCTTGAGATTTTTTCGAGAACTGGGATGTGTCGCCATTGACGCATGAAAGGGCTTCCCTTCCATAAATTGTAGCGCTTCACGAAGCACGGTGCAGGGCTTTTTTAAATTTAAATTATGTACTAAAAAGCACCCAGTCAGACATGCGTAACAACGAGAGTGTTAAGAATACCGTCACCCCTGGAACGTCTTGTGCGGACTGTGCTCGCCCACCCAGTGACGAAGATCGCAATCCGCTTTGCCATCCTTGATCTTAATGAGCGCGAAAGTCAGAGAGAACTGCTGACCTAAATGGCGCAAATCTAGATTAATCATCTTGGTCCAAGTACCTGTGTTGATGTATTGGCGCCCATCAGGGTAAACCTTGTCCATCGGCTTGTGGGTATGCCCAAAGACCACCGTCCGAAGCTCGGGCTTCAAATCCATGAGCTCGCGAGCCTCACGCTCGAGGTCGAGCAGGAAATTACTCGTCTCCTCTTTTAGAATTTTTGCGGTCACGCGCAGAGTGCTTCGCCTTTTGCGACTATAGACAAAGCGAGTCTTGAGAAAGTAAAACGAAGACAGAAAGCAAAACTTTAAAGTGAATAGCGGATCAAAAATCAGCCCAAAAATCACAAAGCCTTTGACGGGACGCACCTTATCGAGCCATTCGCGCTCCCATTTGAGGCGATTCACGATCTTTAAGACATAGAAGCTTCCCCAAGGCAGATTGAGAACAGGCGCTTCACTGCCCGGCTGCTCGAGCAGAGGTCGCTCAAAGTTCAGGATGTGCACGGCCTCGAACTGATTGCCGTGATGGATCTCCACCCCACCGTCGAAGCGAACATGGTCCCGATCCACGATGATCTTCACATTGGGACTGGGGTAGCGACCCTGGGCATCCCATTCGCGAATGATTCGCTCGCGGACTTTAGGAAAAAACAAA
>CAZGCK010000087.1:7866-15899 GCA_964524175.1 uncultured Bacteriovoracaceae bacterium
AATCCGCGTCATGGTTGCCTACCAAATAGGTAATCTCTTTGCCCGGCAGGGACGCATACCGCTTGAGCGCGGCCATCACTTTGGGATGCCCCTGAATGATCGCCTCGGTTTTATAAACTGCGACTTCTTCGGTGATAACGTCTTCAAACTCACCGCGCACCGGAACATTGAGAAAATCAAAGTAGTCGCCGTTGATAAAAAGCTCGACGTTTTTGTGCAGATACTCACCGGACGAAAAATAATCAAAGAGCGCGCACATCTCATCGTCGAAGTGAAAATCCTCGTGCGGATTCAAGTGGCCTTCAAAGAACCTTCCCGCCGAAAGATGGCAATCGCTGATGACGAAGATCGTTTTTTCCACCTCAAATAAGTATAACCCTAGGCAGGCTAGATGCCCTCAGCCTTTTTGGCCAGCCAGCCATGACTTCGGCGCTCAAGCAGCCGATAAATTGACGCCAACGCGCTCTCCCAATTCCCTCAACCAAGACTCTAGACTGTCTTTCAAGATTGACTTTGAGGCCGGAAATTTATAATAGCCAAGCCAAACGATCAATTTAGCCGTTCATGAGCGCTGAAAAGCGCTAAGAGCAAAGCGAGTGACCTCAAATGGCAGAAATCAGCAAAAAGTGGTCAGATAACGTCCCGGGCAAATATTTCGTCGATGATCAATGCATCGACTGCGACGCCTGCAGAACGGAAGCGCCTGATAATTTCACGCGCAATGACGAGCACGGTTATTCGTACGTTTTCAAACAACCCTCGTCTCCAGAAGAAGAAGCTCGCGCCAAGGCCGCGCTCGAAGCGTGCCCTGTTGAGGCGATTGGCAACGAAGGCACCTAGTGCTTTTTGTTTCCTGCCCGGACAACCCATAAATAGCAAAACAGGCTGCGACAGACCGAAGCCTGCCGCAACCTGCCCTCTAAAAAACCTGACCTAGTCGCCCGAACGACTAGGCTGAAACCGCGCGCTTCATTTTGGATTTTGCCAAAGTCTTGCGGCGAGCGCCCGTGACTGGCTTCTTTTGAGAAACAGGCTTCTTAAGTTTTCGTGATGTTTTCATTGAAAGTCTCCTTGTGGCCGCCTTGTTTTGCAATCGCAAGGCCAACCAGAGAGACTCCAGAAACTCGCTCTACAATTTTAGCGCTGAGCTCGCGAAATCCCTTCGCCGCCTCATTCTGAGGCTGACGAATAACGATCGGCACGCCCATATCGCCTCCTTCGCGCACGTCAGGGAGTAGCGGAAGCTGAGCCAAAAGCTCAGTGCCCATTTTTAGCGCCAACCGTTGTCCACCCCCTTCGCCAAAGAGATGATGTTTTTTTTCACAATCATCGCATTTGAAGTAACTCATGTTCTCAACGACCCCGAGCACGCGGACTTCGACCTTCTCAAACATTCGAAAGGCGCGACGGACATCTTGAAGGGAAACCTCTTGCGGTGTGGTCACGAGAACTGCGCCTGTAATGGGCACAAACTGCGCAAGCGACAACTGCACATCGCCTGTACCTGGAGGCATATCAACGACAAGGTAGTCGAGCTCTCCCCATTCGACTTGATGACAAAACTGCCCAACCACCGCATGAAGCATGGGCCCGCGCCAGATCGCAGGCTGGTCTCCACGCACGAGAAAACCCATCGACATGACCTTCACGCCGTGTGAAGTGGGCGGGATGAATCGCTCCTTGCCAGGATCACCGGTCACTTGCGGCTCCTCGGTCACGCCCATCATCGTCGGCACATTGGGGCCATACATATCCGCATCCAACAGCCCCACGCGCGCGCCATTCAGTGCAAGTTGAGTTGCAAGGTTCACGGCCACCGTGCTTTTACCCACCCCTCCTTTGCCACTCGAAACCGCGATGATGCGCTCGACACCTGGAATCGGTCTTCTGACAGCGTTTTGATATTGCATGCTCCCAGATCTAGCACCGGCGCAGAACAAGGACAACCTGGGCTATGTTTTGGCCGCTTCGAGTTGCTTTTCTAGAATTTCGAGGACTTCGAGTTCACACCCCCCGCATCCGGTCGAGGCCCGAGTGGCTGCCTGAATCTCAGCGAGCGTTCGACTACCCAAACGGATGGCCTCCACGATCTGGTCGCGGGTCACGCAATGACAAAAACAAACCGTGAGATCCGCTTCATCACTCATGGGTTACGGAGGACTCCATAAGATCAGTCTATCGGCATATTTGTCCGACGCAAGGCTTCAAATTGTGCTAATGGGAGGCCAAATATGAAGAAAGCCTTTAAAAAACCAATCGATGCACGCCAATTGGCGATCACCAAAAATATTCGCTCAACGATCGAACTGCTGGGTGAGGACGTAACCAGGGAAGGCCTGACGCGAACCCCAGAACGCTACGCAAAGGCCATGGAATTTTTGACCTCAGGCTACACCGCAGACATCAACCGATTGGTGGGCAAGGCGCTCTTCACAGAAGACTCTAATGAAATTGTAATCGTGCGAGATATTGAGCTTTTCTCGCTTTGTGAGCACCACCTCCTCCCCTTTTTGGGGCGCGCGCATGTGGCTTATATTCCAAACGGGAAAATCATCGGTCTGTCCAAAATCCCACGCATTGTCGATGCCTTCTCGCGTCGTCTTCAAGTGCAGGAACGGCTAACCTCGCAGATCTCTCAGTCCTTACAGGATGTCCTTAAGCCGCTTGGCGTGGCCGTCATCATCGAAGCCACGCACCTCTGCATGATGATGCGCGGAGTAGAAAAGCAGAACAGCTATACGATTACGTCGTCTATGCTCGGGGCTTTTAGGGATGACCCGACCACGCGCAAAGAGCTGTTGTCGCTACTGGGAAGTCTAGGTTCGACGAAACGGTGAACATCTAAAGCATTCTCCTGCAGGTCACAAGACATGCAGCGACTCTAGCCCCACCTCACGGGCGAATGCACTCACTGCGATTTTGACCGGAAAGCGTCCTCAAAACGATTTCTGACAGAAAAAGCGGAAGTCGCCCCAGCCAATTCCTGCATTCGAGCAGCCAACCGCTGCTCAAGCTTTGCACGCGCAGCGGGCCAATCCTCGAGGCCCACTGCGGGCAAAAGATCCACGAGCCTAGTCATCACTTCGGAACTAAACCCACAGGGCGAAATCAAACCAAATGGCCCGAGATCGTTTACGCAATTCAACGCCAGGCCATGATAAGTCACCCAGCGCTTCACGGCGATTCCCATTGATGCGACCTTGCGCCCGCCGACCCATACGCCGGTAGCACCCTCGCGATAAGCATATTGCAACCGCCCACCGCTCATCTCGCAGATCTCATCGCCCACGACTCGCTCAAACCTACGCAAAAAACCGCCGATATCGCGCCGAGGGGCAAACCCCCTCCCATCAAGTTTGCAAATCGGATAAATTACGAGCTGCCCAGGGCCGTGATAAGTGAGATCCCCGCCGCGCTCACTCTCCGCAAACGTGATGCCGTCGGGGAGTTTAGCTGGCAGTGGCATATGCTTAGGACGAGGCGCACCTGTAAACTGAAGCCCACGCCCACGCGTGATGACAGGCTCATGCTCGAGAAACAAAACCGTGTCTTCGATCTCATCGTCAGCACGGCGCTCGACCATCTCTAGCTGCAGCTTTCGCGCGCTTTCGTAATCAATCACTCCTGGCAAAGATTGGAACTGCATAAACGACTCACACGCGAGCGTGCGACGAAGCCCCTTGCGCGGGAGCTTTGCGTTGAAAAATGTGGATCGCGTGCCCCAAGGTCGCCTCGGCGGCTTCCATGAGCGTCTCGGGCAAGGTGGGGTGCGGATGCACGGTGAGCGCAAGGTCTTCGACCAGAGCGCCCATCTCCAGAGCGAGCGCGCACTCAGAAATCAGGTTCGAAGCCTCGGCCCCAACAATGTGCACGCCGAGCAAACGTCCCGTCTTCGCATCCCCAATCATCTTGACCATGCCGTCGGGCTCATTGACCGATAGCGCACGCCCATTCGCTGCGAATGGGAACACGCCGACTTGCACTTCAAGCCCCTTGGCTTTGGCTTCAGCCTCGGTCAAACCAACAGTCGCGATCTCTGGGTCGGTAAAAATCACAGCAGGCATCGCAACGACTTCGTAGGCAACTTTTTTGCCGGCAATCGCTTCGGCTGCAACGAGTCCCTCTTTAGAGCCCTTATGAGCGAGAAGCGGCTGACCTGCGATATCGCCGATTGCGTAAATGTGAGGCACTTGTGTTTGCCTCTGAGCATTGACCGTCAAGAACCCCTTGGCGTCCGGCTTGAGCCCCGCCTTCTCGAGCCCCAGATTATCTGAATTGGGCGTGCGGCCGATCGTGACGAGCACAAGCTCATAGGTCTCTGTGAGTCCGTCACTAAACGTCACTTCTGTGCCTTTTCTGCCAGCAGCAGCAGGCTTCTGGCCTTTAACTCCCACGCCGATCTTGAGCTTCACACCCATTTTTTCGAGGCGCTTGGCCACCACTTTGGTGAGGTCAGCATCGACGCCTCCAAGCAGACCCGCACCAGCCTCGACAACAGTCACCTTCACGCCGACTTTAGCGTAAAAGGTGCCGAGCTCGAGGCCAATGTAACCGCCGCCAATGCAGAGCAAGTTCTTAGGAAGCTGGCGCTGATCGAGCGCCCCGGTGCTGTCGACGATTCGCTTTTGGTCGACATCAAAACCAGGCAACTTGGTTGGGCGCGAACCGGTGGCGATCACGCATGTATTAAAGGTCAAGGCTACTGTGCCCTGAGCGGTCTTCACTTCGAGCGCTTTGGGGCCGGTGAACTTTGCCTCGCCCGCAAGCGTCGTGCAGCCGTTTGCCTTAAGAAGCCCTGAGACGCCTCCGGTGAGCTTTTTTACAACCGAGCCTTTCCACTCGATGAGCTTGGGCATGTTGACCTGAGCGCCCTTGCACTCGATGCCAATCTCCGATGCGTGCGAAATGCGCTCAAAGAGGGTACCCGCATGAATCAATGCCTTCGAAGGAATGCAACCGACGTTGAGGCAAACACCGCCCACATCGCCGCGCTCAACAACAGTCACCTTCTTGCCAAGCTGAGCCAGGCGGATCGCACAAACGTATCCGGCCGGACCGGAGCCAATGACGACGACATCTGCAGACTGTTGCTGGTGGGCCATAGGATCTCTTTCTGTGGTTGGAATCGATTTGAATCAGACTTAAAGGCGGCGCTCCAACGGAGCTGCCGCCCTCATTCTCGGTACCTAGCTCATGAGAAGCAAGCTAGGAGTCTCAATGTACTGGATAAACTGTTTGAGGAACTCCGCCCCCACGGCGCCATCTACCACGCGATGATCGAGCGAAAGCGAGAAGTAGGTCCAGTCGCGAACCACAATTTGCTCTTTGCCATCGATCTCCTTTGCCACCGGCTTGCGGAAGATCTTATTGAAACCCAAAATCGCGACCTCAGGATAGTTGATGACCGGCGTGGCGAACAAACCACCGATCGTCCCGGCATTGGTCAAAGTGATCGTGCCGCCCGTGAGATCATCCATCGTCAGCTTTTTGTTACGAGCCCGCTCGACGACTTCTTGGATATCCTTGGCAATCTCGATCACTGACTTCTGATCCACGTTTTTGATGACAGGAGCCATGAGTCCGTCATCGGTTTGGACCGACAGAGCAATATTAAAATAGTGCTTATAAACGAGCTCCTGTTTCTCCTCATCGAGAGAGGAGTTGAGGATCGGGTACTGCTTCAGCGCTGCGACCATCGCTTTAAACAAGAACGGTAGATAGGTCACTTTCACGCCTTGCTTGGCGCCGATTTCCTTAGCCTGTGAGCGAAGCGCTACGAGCGCGGTCGCGTCCGCCTCTTCGACATAAGTAAAGTGCGCGGCGTGATCCTTAGATTGCCGCATTTTCTCGGCGATCTTCTTGCGCAGTCCTTTGAACGGAACGCGCTCTTCAAATGCGCCCGGCGCAATCGATGTTCTTGCAACCGAAGGCTTGCCCGCTGTCGTTGCACCTGTGCCACTGCGACTCAGATCCTCACGCATGATCCGGCCATTGGGGCCCGAACCGCTGACTTGACTCAGATCCACGCCCATTTCGCGAGCTGCTCTGCGGGTCGAAGGGGCCGCAAGCGGGCGAGTCGCCGGATGCGTGTCCATCGAAACCTCGCCTCCACCGCCGGAGGTCCCACGAGCCGCAACCGAGACGGCGCCCGCCCCTGCGTGGGTTGCTCCACTAGGGCCCACTGGACGTTGAGGCGCACTCGGCGCTGGAGCTTTCGTAGCGGCGGCAGCTGGCGAAGGAGAATGAGCCTGAGCGCCCGAGGAAGCAGCGGCCGCGGCAGCTTCTGCGCCTTCAAAGCTCAGGAGCAACTGACCCACATGAACGACTTCACCTTCTTTGGCATGAAGCTGGCCGACTTTTCCTTTAAACGCCGAAGGAATCTCAACTGTTGCTTTGTCCGTCATGATTTCGCAAAGGGGCTGGTCAAACTTGACCTCTTCGCCGGGCTTCACGCGCCACTTCGTCAATTCGCCTTCGTGCACTCCTTCGCCAAGTTCTGGAAGCTTGAACTGCATCTCAGTGTCCCTCTCGTTGTTCGGCCCGGACACCTCGATCTTGGTCAATCCGGCCCTTCATGAATAACTCCGCCGCCCGATAACTGGACCGAACCATCGGTCCAGAGGCAACATACAAAAATCCTTTAGCTCGAGCATCATCTCCAAGCTGCGTGAACTCCTCGGGAGTCACATAGCGCTCCACTGGCAAGTGAGTCAGCGACGGCCTGAGATACTGCCCGATCGTGAGAACGTCGACGTCATACGAGCGCAAGTCATCGAAGGACTCTCGCAGCTCATCCGCGTCCTCTCCTAAACCCAACATCAGTGCGCTTTTAGTAAAGAGCTGCTGCCCCTTGGAGCGAGCGTAATTTTTTGCTTCACGCAAGGTCTTGAGCGACTGCAAGTACCCCGCGCGGGGATCTCGCACGCGGTATTGAAGTCGGCGCACGGTTTCAATATTGTGCGCGTAAACATCTAAGCCCGAGTCCACGATCGTGTGGATGGCCGCCGCATCTCCTCTAAAATCCGGCACCAACGCTTCAACCGAAATCGAAGGATCCAATCGCTTGATCTCGCGAATGGTTTTTGCAAAATGCTCTGATCCTCCATCTTCAAGATCATCCCGATCCACCGAAGTGAGCACGACATATCGAAGCTTAAGCGCCGCCACACTCTCAGCCACGTGCACAGGCTCGGAGGGATCCAAAGGAGGTGGCCGCCGCGCAGTCTTTACAGCGCAAAATCGACAAGCGCGCGTGCATGTGTCGCTTCCCAACATGAAAGTGGCCGTACCGCTCGCCCAACACTCGGTGACGTTGGGGCAACGCGCCTCTTCACACACGGTGTGAAGATTGCGTTCGCGCAGCATACCTTTGAGGAGCGTATAGTTCTCTCCACCCGGCGGACGGATCTTCAGCCACTCCGGCTTGCGCGACGACAAAACCTCCGCAGCCAGAGAAGGTGACATGGGGCGTGCTAGGGGGCGCTCCGGCAATACCGGCAGCTCATATGTAATCGCCATGAATATTTTAGGTTATATTGAGTGCTGCAGTGGGAAGCAAGCGCTGCAAGAGGGAATCCCTCCTTTTGATAACCCATACGCATCAAAAGTAAAAAAAGCCCCCTGGGTGACCAGAGGGCTTTGAGAGAGAGAGAGAGAGAGGAGTAGTAAGAGCCGCTTCCTGCGGACGCACCCTTTGGACCTGCATCAGAAATGCCAACACACCTACAACTCATTGCATTATCAACTTAGTGCAGCCATTTTTGGCTTCTAAATAATATAAGCCCACCTTCTTGTGATCGATCAGATTCGTGCCAGCGCATTTGAATTCGAGCATAGCGCAACGCAAGAATGGCAAACCGCTCGAAAAAAGAGAGAAGGGAGGAGCTGAAGACTTCGCCAATCGCGAACTTTCTCGCCCCTCACACTCTCTGAGCCCCCAAAAACTTCGCCAATCGCGAACTTTCCGGCCCCTCACACTCTCTGAGCCCCCAAAAACTTCGCCAATCGCGAACTTCCTGGCCCCTCACACCCTC
>CAZGCK010000088.1:0-1874 GCA_964524175.1 uncultured Bacteriovoracaceae bacterium
AGAGCCTCGATCAGAGTTTTTTGACCGCGAGCATTCCCCTTATATGTGAGTATCTCTTCGTAGGTTGGGCGCTTGCCCCAATCTGGACGACCATCTCTCATCGAAGGGATAAAAAGCTCAGCATTATTCTGTGCCCCACCACCGTAAACAAGCCGAACTTTCTCATCATAGTAATTCTTGTTGGCTTCGAGCTCGGCGGCAACGTACGCGGGCTCACCTTTGAGATAGAGCGCCACCAAAGCTTCGATGACCTTGGGTTTGTATTGCGCTATTTTCTTATCCACTTTTGGATCGAAGATCCGGCTCTTGAATATCAATATCCAAAAGTACTTGCGTTGATGCTCATCTTTGATCTTATCAACGACAGCCTTGAAAAATGCATTGGCCCACGTTCTAGCTTTAACTTCGAGTCGCGCCGCCACTTTTTTTTTCGTTGGATCGCTCACCTTCCACTCGCTGACTTTCTTATGAGGATAGGCTAGCCGGGGAGGTACAGCTAAGTCATCGATTCCCAGCAGATTCTCAGGCTCAGGGTCATGGTCCTTGTCCGGCGGAGTCAGAAGCCTGAGCTCAGTGTTGAGATAGTGCACAAAGCCAAAGTCTCGAGAGTGCGGATTTCGATTGGAATCCGGGTTGGTCGACTGAACTGGAGTCATCATCATCCGAGTATCCACCATACCGTGGTCACCCATCAGAGCGAAGAGAGTGTTTTCAAAAAGGGACCCTTCTCGCTTTTTGGCCCTAATGTAAGCTTTGAGGCCATTACCCCTTCGATCATCAAACGTACCTCTTCCGTCTGAACTGACGTGAATGCTTCTCAAGGTATCGATCAGGTAGCCCAACTGGATATCGATCATGATCATGCCCAGGGCGTACCTAGGCGCCGCGAGCTCTTCAATTGTCGACCCATGATCACTGCCAGGCTGTCGCGAGGGGTCTGCGTGCATCTGGAGCCTTGGAACGCGAAAGCAGATAGACACCGGCATGTCCGTGTACTTTTGGCGCTTCACGCTCGCAAAGTGCCCAACTATATCGTGCTTACCTTGATCTTTGTCATCTTGCTCGATCGCCTTGAAAACAATCTCGGCACGCGGATCTTCACCTCGCTTGATACAAAATTGATTTCCGTGGGAGAACTTGTCGAGCTTTTCGTTCTTGCGCACTCCATCCAACTGGCAGAACTCGTCAGCCGCTGCGAGAAGCGAGGTCGTGAACGTAGGTACTTGCTCGCCATTTTTGACCGCTTTCTTGAGGACGTTGCGAAAGCTATTCATCGTCGCATGAACTTGATCGTAGTAGGTGTGGTTGTATACAGCCTCGGCGCCTTCTAGATAAGCTCGTGAGTAGTGATCAAACTCAACACTCCGGCGATGCAAACTAATACCGGTTACCAAATTCTGCTTTTTGAAAGCTAAAAAGTCATAAACATTTGGATAAAGCGGGAACTCAAGGCCAAGCGCATAATTGACCACCTCAGCGGGGTCGAGCCAATAGTTCTTAAATTGGTAGTTCTCGCGGTTCCATTGCCACCACCCTACGGTGGCAGTATCCCGACGAGAGGTGAGGTAGGATTCGATGACCTTCATGGTCTCAGACTTGTCGACCGTCGATGCTTTGTAGGAAACCTTACCGCGAGAAAGCAAGAATTTGAAATGGGGGAGCTGACCCATTTCCAAAAGACCTTTGAACAAGTCTGACCTGAAACCGTCGAGGTGCATAAAATGCACGTGCCTGGGTCTACTGGCATCCAAGGGCATCTGCCTGAAGAAATCCTCTTCAACCCTTTGCGCTTCTCCCACACCAAGAGCCTCAACTTCTTCAGCTGGGGGCCTGACCGGTACTATGGGAGTCTTCGTTGGTGCTGCGCACGACGT
>CAZGCK010000088.1:1884-15714 GCA_964524175.1 uncultured Bacteriovoracaceae bacterium
AGGCTTATGGCCGGAAGGAGGGCAGCTTTCATCCCCAAATTATAGAAGAACGCCCCCAGAAGGCTCCAACGAATTCGAGCGGGTTCCGGGGGCGTTTGGTAGGATTAAATCATCAAAGTAAAATGTCAGGTCGTTGGCGCAAACATCGGCCCGGACGGGTCGGTGAAGAACTTCTGAACGCGCTCATTGATGATCACGTCCTTCTTCGCAGCTTGATTACGGATGCCTTCGATGGCTTTGCGAGGCCAACTCTTCTGAAAAAGATTGACGATCCACTTAGCGACGGAGCCCATGGGGTCTGCGTGAATCTCGACCACCAGGTGAGTCTTGGTGTGGTTCTCAATCGAAGTCAGGATGTAGGAGCTCTCGAGCAGCCTGCCACGGACATACTCGGTAGGAGGCATGCGTGGATCCTCGACAGAGCGAAGTTTGAGAACCATCTGACGCTTGGCCTTGTCTAGGCGAGCCTTGGCGTGGAAAACGAAGTCGCGGTCCTTGAGAACGATCGGAGTGCCGGTGTGGTTGTACTCAATGCGCTCGAACTCGCTGATGAGGTGAATATCTTTGGCTTCTTCGATCTTAGCTACCCACTCCTTCTTGCGAGAAGTATCTGCAAGGATCGCGGAGATTTTGCCGATCGGCGCATCGATCACGGCTTCGCCACGAAACGCGACGACGGGGCTGCCTTCGACTTCTTTGCGCCAAACACGAATGCCTTCATCGTTGCTGATTTCTTCCCAGTCTTTTGCGACAGGAGTTGGGCTTGCGAAAGTCGGCAATACGACGGCCAAACCCAACAAAACTCCTAAATACTTAGACATAATTACTCCCCTTTAGATGGCTTAGTCCCCGCCAGTAAATAAGAGAACTTATTCCTAAATTTGACGCAATTTGGCAACCTTAAAAGGCGCCACTCAATAAGCCTTTGCCATTATTGAGCCTTATTGAATTGAACTGCACTATCGGCGGAATTTCTAAAAGAATTCCTGCCCGTATCGGCGCCTATGGCTCACCTAATTGTAACTTCACCAGCTCGCCTTCTGCTAAAGGTTTGCCTCCCTCAGGCCATTGGGAACGCACCACCCCTACCCCCTTGAGTTCGACTTTAAATGGGTGCCCTTGTAATGCTCGAAGCGCTTCACGCGGCGTCAAGCCCCTGAGGGCAGGCATCACCCAAACAGAGCGTCCATTCGTCGCCTCGCCCTGAAACTGCAGCTCACGACTCGGTTCGACCGGAAACACTGCTGAGCGTGCGCCCGCAGGAGCTGGGTGAGACTGACCCAACCGCATTGTATCGGACACGGGTGCAGAAGCCGATGCAAGTTGTGGCTTGGGGAGATCGCCCCGAGTAGGCAGACTAAATCGATTGGCAACCGAATTCAGTACCTCTCGAAATAGAGGCGCCGCGGTTTCGGACGCATAGTAGATGCCGCGAGGCTCATCGATCGCAGCAAATATCACAATCTTCGAATCCACGTCGAGTGGCATGCCGATGAACGAAGCAACGTACTTATTGCGCGAATAACCATGAGTCCCAGGATCGACTTTTTGAGCCGTTCCCGTTTTACCAGCAATTCGATACCCTGGGAGCGCCGCCTTAATGCCCGTCCCCCCCGTTTTGAGAGGACCCTCAAGCACCTCCAACATTTGATCCGCAACTCTCTGAGTAAAAACTCGTCGTGCTCCCTTGCCCGGAGTGGCCCAAGGCTCCTTGGCCTCTTCGCGGAGCAACCGAGGTTGAACGAGCCAACCTCCGTTAAGAAACGCAGCATAGGCGCGAACCATTTGAATCGGTGTGACCAAGATGCCTTGGCCAAACCCCACGTTGGCGAGAGTCAGCGGCTGCCAAGTTTTGCGAGGCGGAATCTGGCCCGCGATCTCGCCCGGAAATCCTGTCCCCGATTTCGTGCCGAAACCGAGAGTTCGCAGCGTCGATAGATAGTGATCGGCACCCAACTTGAGGGCGACTTTAGCTGCCCCAACATTGCTTGAATACTGAATCAACTGATTGAGATTGAGCCATTCGTATTTTTCGTGAGATTCAGCCTCGGAAATTTTCTTACCCTGAACGGTGAACGATCCACGCTCGCCCCAAATCGTGTCAGTGAGTTTCCAGCCGTGCGACAGAGCGCTCGCGATCAACACCGATTTGAGTGTCGACCCAGGCTCATATCCGTCGGTGATTGCCCGATTGCGGCGATGATCAACCGGCACGCCTTTGTCATTGGGATTATACGAAGGCTGGTTGGCCATCGCGAGGATCTCACCGTTCACCGCATTCATCACGATCACGGTACCGCCCTTAGCTTGAGCTTTGACAACCGAGGCCTTGAGTTGTTGCTCAACAGCAAACTGAAGGGATGCATCGATCGTCAACTCCACAGGGGCACCGTCGCGATGGTCTTGCACATTTTTGGCGGATACCGCGTCTATGAAGGCGGGACGACCCTTGGCGTCCTTGATCGCCGAAACAGAGATTACCTTGCCACTCATCTTCTCGTTCTGCCAGAGCTCGACGCCCTCAAGACCTTCGGAGTCGATGTTTACGCTGCCCATGAGATGAGACGCAAGCTCACCATGCGGATAAACCCGCTTACTCTCCTTGATGAGCATGAGCCCACCCACTAGATCGCCGTCGGCGTCCATCACGTGGCCCTTGCGCATGCGCTTGAGCTCGCCATCGCTAAGATGCCTTTTGATCCAAACGAACTGCGGAGACGTCCCACTCGGCTTGCGTTGAAGCTTAGCGAGCACGCGCTTGATAGGCAGGTCCGTGGTTCGCGCAATAAGTTTCGCTAGAGCGTGAGGATTCTCGACTTTAGAAGGATTAGCTGCCAACGAGCTCGTCTCGACGTTAATGGCCAGAGGCTCACCGTTGCGATCCACGATTGCGCCCCGCCTGGGTCTAACCAGGACCTTGGATTGAAATTGCCTACGAGCCATCTGCTCGAGTCGAGGATTGCTAGCAATCTGAACGAGTGCCGCTCTGAACGTGATGGCGCCGGCAAAGACTATGCAGAACACCATGAGGGCTGTCATCCGGGCCTTGATGGGGTCGATGGCGGCGATAAGTTGCGTGCCTGGGGCCTCAGTGCGCACGCTGTACCCTTTGCTCAGCATCTATACCTCCGAAGCGCACCACTTGCTCAGCACGCGGGGTGCCCAGACCAAACTTGGCGCGCGCAAGCCCCTCAAGACGACGAGGTGAGCGCAGCGCGGTCACTTTAAGATGCATCTCCTCTCGCTGCTGTTGAAGGTCCCGCAAGGTCTTCTCAGATTGATTGATAGCGTAAGTAGTACGAACGATCGAAAGCCGCAGCCAAACCGTCCCGATTGCGAGCGCAACCAGGAGAGGAATCACCCAAAGAGGCAACCACTTACGAAAAAACGCCATCCAATCTCCCTAGACATGTTAACGACTTAACGCTCTGCGATCCGCTCAGCAATCCTCAGCTTGGCACTTCGAGCACGAGGGTTGCGGCGGACTTCGTCGTCGTCAGCTTCGAGCGGCTTCTTGGACAGGGAGCGAAACGGGCCTTCCTTGTCCCGGAAAACAGTCTTCACTTTGCGATCCTCGAGCGAGTGAAAGCTCAGAATCGCGACGCGGCCTCCAGCCTTAACTGTAAGTATAACACGCTCTAGAAGGCAATCGAGCTCTTCAAGCTCATCGTTCACCAAGATCCTTAGCGCCTGAAACGTTCGCGTCGCGGCATGGATGCGACCATGGCGAGCGGGCGGAGGCACCGCTCGCTGCACCAACTCTGCAAGGTCCGTGGTCGTTTGCGGTAGCCGACCTTCAGAACGAGCACGTACAATTGCCCCCGCAATCCTCCGCGACAGCCGCTCCTCTCCCAGTTCATAGATGACGTCAGCGATTTCCTTCTCAGGCGCGCGCGATAAATACTGCGCAGCGCTCTGACCTCGCGACGGATCTAGCCTCATATCCAGTGGCCCTTCGCGCGAAAAACTTAGTCCTCGCGACGGATCTTCTAGTTGATCACTAGAAAAACCCAAATCTGCCATCAAACCAAGGATCGGGCGCTCACCTAAATACTCAGCTGCGGTGCTAAACGGCGCATGCACCAACTCAAGGCGGCCTTCACTCAACTCTCTGGCAAACCGCTGACGCCCGCGCTCAATCGCAGAGGCGTCCTGATCAAAGGCGATCACACCATGCTGAGCAAGCCCGGCACTCAACAGCGCCTCAAGCAACGCCCCCGTATGTCCCCCACCCCCAAACGTGCAATCCACAATAAAATGGGCAGACGCGTCCGCGGGCAACCCGCGAAAAGGCTCGATCAGAGCCTCTACAATGGGTCCAACCAGGATTGGGACATGAACCGTGCTCACACTAGCCAAACCACTTAGGTCGAGCAGGATCCGGAGGCAGGGCCAAGCCCGCATCAGTGCGCTTCTTCAGCAGCGACGCTACTTGAGACGGATCCAACAATCTAGGAGCCCCAAACTGTACGCTCGCCAAAAAAATTTTTGCCAGGTGCTCGACCAGCTCCATTCGCAAAAACGCCTGTTCAAGCGAGGTACCCCAAGCAAATACTCCATTGCCTGCGATCATCACCGCATCGTAGTGGGGCAAAAGTTGATCCAGCTCCGACCAAAGCGCATCCGATCCTGGCAAGGCAAGCCCTACCAATGGCACACCGGGCCCCAAGCTCACCACCGCCTCAGGAACAGCTGTCGTCAGCATCTCTTGATTGGCGCAACCCACCGCCATCGCGCACGGCGGATGCGCATGCACGACAGCCTGTGCCTCAGGACGGGCGCTATAAATGCGAAGGTGTACCGACAACTCTGAGAAAACTCCGCCAGTCCCGCCAACTTTTTTACCTTGCTCGTCCAACTCGATGAGATCTTTCTCTTCGAGATCAAACTTCGCGCGCGCAGTCGGCGTCGCGACAAAACCTTTCGACGAACGCACTGTGATGTTGCCATCATGGTTAGCGACCCAACCCTTTTGGTCCATGCGGCGGCAATAACGGATGATCTCAGCTTGGGTTTTCACGGTTATTCTATTTTATTCCAGGAAAAGCAGGTTTCATAGCGCCGCGACGCCGCAGGGCTTAATTCAGTGACTTACCCAACCCCATGCAGAAAGTCATTTCAACCGATATTTGAAGAACGATAGGTTTTTGGCTGTGATCAAGCTCAAATCCTTAATACGTGTCCTTCGCTCTGTTGCGCCTCTTAAATAATGCGGCCTAACGATTCGCTGCGATTCCCTCTGGCGTCTCATGGACAGGACGGCCCTCGAAATACTTCTCGATCGCCTTGCGCGCCAGGTAAGAAGACTTCACCCGCCATAGCTTCTGATGGATCGTCAACGCTGAGATCGCGATCTTGTGGCCGTTCGCGCTGTTAGCAAATCCGACGAACCAATCGTATTTGCCAGGCGGATCCATACCCGTCAACGACCCGGTCTTGCCACCGATTTTTAGCTGGGCAAAAGGGCCTTTAAAGAAGCCTTTAAAAGACCGTTTTGAAGTACCCTTAACGACCGTCTCCCGCATCAGGCTACGAATCTCGCTAGCCGTATTGGGATCAACCGCCACGCCCGATACGCGAGGCTCCGCATTGTAGAGCGGCGCGCCGTCCGGCAGATGCACGGACTGAACGACATACGGCTCCATCATGACCCCATCGTTCGCAACTGCCGCAGCCATCAGAGCACCTTGCAAAGGACTCATCGTATTGTCGCGAGTGAAACCCGAAGCCGTCTGCGAAAGTCCCCACGCATCCTCTGGGATCGGAGCATTGCCCATTTGAACCGGCAGATCGCCAGCAATCGTCCTGTTAAATCCAAATCGGTCAGCATAGATCTTGAGCTGTTCAGGTCCTACCGTGTAAGCACCGATTCGGCCAAACACCGTATTGATAGATTTCGCGAAGGCATCCTTCAAGGTGGAGTAACGCGACCATCGCGTGGTCCGATTTTTTAAAATATTACTCTTATAAAGCGTGTGGTTCGAGCCATTGAACTGAATCACTGTATCCGGCGAGAACTTGCGCTCTTCGATCGCAGCCGCCGCGGTTACAAGCTTAAAAATCGACGCAGAAGGAAACGTGGCCCGAAGCGCTAGATTATCCTTAATAGCGGGGTTACGAGAGTAACTCACCATCGCCAAAACACGCCCCGTCACTGCATCAGTCGCCACAAAAGCGCCAAAGTCTGGTGCGTAATTCCGAAACAAGGCTTCCATTGATTCCTGAAGCTTAGCGTCGAAAGAATACTGAATCACGGCGCGAACTTTCTCGGAAGACTCTCCCATGGGCAGGTCCATCTCAGAGGGAAGTTTGAAGAATGAACTCGTATCACCCAAAGCCTGGGCGAGATTTTCCTTGGTGAGACTCGGTTTGGGCAAGCTCATGAAGGATGGAATAATCCCACCCCTTACTGCGCTCCAGTAAGCGACCCCACTCAACACTCCCACGGAAATAAAAAAAGCCCCCATCTTGAGGGCTCGGCGACTCAGCATTCCAACAACCTCACTGAGAAATTTTCTCTAACCCTGTACCACAGGTCAAGCTTTCAAAGCGCCGAATTTGAAGGAAGTTCAACATCCGGACTCAGCTCAGACGTAGGATATTGATATTCTAAGTCTTTTTCCCAAGAGAGGGGGCGAGCGACTTCTTGAATTTTTTCCTCAGGTGTCAGGTAATGTGCCTGCGTCATTTTATCCAAAATCGACTCCATTGTGTCTCGGGCATAAGTCGTCAATTTCTTGGCGCGAAAAGACTGAGAGTAGCGTTTCGGACTAGGAAGGAGCATTGCCAAGAAGGCTCCTTCGCGGGCCGTCAATTCAGAGGGGTGCTTGCCAAAGTAATGCTGGGAGGCAGCCCCGATCCCAAAGATCCCTTCTCCCCACTCAGCTATATTGAGATAGACGTCCAGAATCTTGCGCTTACTCACTACCTCCTCAAGCTGGATTGCAAGCAAGAGCTCCTTCAATTTGCGCCAAAGATTCTTGTCCTTGTCCAAAAACACGTTACGCACGACCTGCTGAGTAATGGTGCTCGCTCCCCGAGCAAAGCGTCTCTCCTCGATATCCTCTTCAATCGCCTTTTTGATCTGGTTCGCATCGTAGCCTTTGTGCTGATAAAACGCCCAGTCCTCGCTCACAATGATCGCTCCCACTGCGGATTTCGACACTTCTGTCGAGCTCACCCAGTGGCTTGGGCGCATTCGCGATAATTTGATCGTCGGAGGCTCAGCTTCTTCGCCCCGTGCAGGCTTGCGGTAAAGAACGACGGGATATTGAGTCTTGAGGAGGGCGACATCAGGAAACTCTGAAGCCACAAAACGGTAACTACCCCAAACCGCTGCAGCAGTGGCAACGATTGAGAGCAAACTCAGACCCAACACAAAGAGGCTTCCTCGATTTCGCAAGCATTGGAGTTGTAACACAGTCCGCCGTTTTTCACCTAAGCTCTTGTTTCGGTTGGATTCAAAATGTAAGCTTTCGAACAATGGCACGCGACAATGAGCAGCAGGGCGACAACGGAAAAAAGCGTCACTTCTTTGCGCAAAATCCGTACATCATTCCAAATAACAATCGGATCCACACCAACAAGAAAAAATACAAAATCGCCCGTGACATTCTTGAACGCTACACTGGCAGTTCAGTCGAGAGTTTTCGCAAGCAGATCATCCTGACCAATTTTCATTATTACCTAGATCGCTTCAATGATCTCTGCGGCAGCTCGCGCACCCATGGCTCTGCGATGGGGGTAGTTCACAGTGAGAAGACAGATGTCTCAATCATCGACTTCTCGATCGGCTCGCCCACAGCGGCTCTGATCATCGAAGTCCTGGCAGTTGTCGAACCCAAAGCTGTTCTGCTGCTCGGTATGTGCGGCGGTCTACACCGTTCGCTCAAAGTCGGTGATTTTATCCTGCCGACGGCTGCGATTCGCGACGAGGGCGCCTCCCGGCACTTCATGCCACCGCAAGTGCCGGCACTTCCTACTTTCAAGATTCAAAAATTCGTGTCTCAAATCGTTGTTGAGCAAGGCATGGACTACCGCACAGGTGTCGTTCATACTACTGACTACCGATTCTGGGAGTTTGACGACAAGTTCAAAGCCCAGCTTTACGAGGAGCGAGCATTGGCCATTGACATGGAGACTTCGACTCTCTTCGTAGGCGGTTTCGCGAGCAAGGTGCCGATCGGCGCATTGCTCCTGGTCTCCGATCTTCCGCTGCGGCGTGGAGGAATCAAGACTAAGAAGTCGGCCAAATCTGTTTTCCGCCAGTACACGGACCTGCATCTAGAAACCGGAATCAAGTCGATGAGCCAAATCGCCCAGCGCGGTGAGCACATCCGGCACTACAAATGGTGAGACGAGCGGCATGCTGAAAAAGTTCCTAGACCTATTCTCAAATGATTTGGCCATCGATCTGGGCACCGCAAATACCTTGGTGTATGCGAAGGATCGCGGAATTATCATCAACGAGCCATCTGTCGTTGCTATCCACCGCAATGCTCGCGGCCAAACCCGCGTGCTCGCAGTTGGCAAAGAAGCCAAGGACATGCTGGGTCGCACGCCAGGGTCGATTCAAGCCATTCGCCCACTCAAAGACGGGGTGATCGCCGACTTTGAAGTCACGCAGTCGATGCTCAAATACTTCATCGCTAAGTCGACGAGCGGCCGCCTCAACATCCGCCCTCGCATCATCATCTGCATCCCCTTTGGCATCACGCAGGTTGAAAAACGCGCCGTGAAGGAATCCGCTCAATCCGCTGGCGCGAGAGAAGTTTACCTCATCGAAGAGCCTATGGCCGCGGCGCTAGGCGCAGGTTTGCCGATCCGGGAACCCTCAGGCAACATGATCGTCGACATCGGTGGCGGCACGACTGAAGTAGCCGTGATCTCATTGGGCGGCATCGTGTACTCCAAATCGGTGCGCGTGGCAGGTGACAAGTTTGATGATGCGATCGTTAACTACATCAAACGCAAGTACTCTCTGCTCATCGGTGAGCGTACCGCTGAGCAGATCAAGCTCTCCATCGGTTGCGCCTATCCTTTCGAGGAAGAGAAGACCTACGAAGTCAAAGGGCGCGACTTGATCAGCGGTGCACCCAAGACCATTGAGATCAACTCTGAAGAAATCCGCGACGCCCTAGCAGAACCCGTGTCTGCAGTGGTCGATACCATCAAGACTGCCCTTGAGCGCACGCCTCCAGAATTGGCCGCCGACATCGTCGACAATGGCATTATCTTGGCGGGTGGTGGGGCTTTGCTTGCCAACCTCGACATCCTCATCAAAGAAAAGACGGGCCTACCCGTCGCTCTTGCAGAAGACCCTCTGACCTGCGTAGTGCGCGGCTCGGGCAAGGCGCTTCAGGACATGGACCTGCTCCGCAAAGTCACGATCGTTTGAGCTTGGGAGGCCCAGAACCCCAATGAGGCAAACCGATAAAGCGAGCGATTTTCAGCCCGTCACGGATTCTAGCGAGGCACGAAGCCTCCTGTCAGAGGGGTGCAAGACCCTAGCCTCGGTCATGATCTGGACTCAGGAGCAAAAGCACGTGCTGAATTCCCATCTCGTCGAGATCAACGAGGCGGAGCGCTCGATTCTTGTCGAAACTCCTCGCGAGTTCAAGCTGGAGCAGTTCATAGATGACTTTGCTAAAGCCGGATCAAGATCCTGTTTCTTCAGCTTGTCGCTGGCGCGCGCGAACGTCTTTTTCAAGACTGATTACATTGATTCACTTAAAAGAGACTTGCGATTCAAGCTCCCTACGGCTCTCTATAAAGTGCAGCGCCGCACGAATGTTCGCTTTCATGTCCCTGAGAGCATGACCCTCAAAGTACAGTACCAAGATCCGCTTTTTTCTGAACTGACCCTATCCAGGCGAGTGCTCGACCTCAGTTCAGGCGGGATGGCGATTCTCCTCGAGTACGCTGAAGAAGCGATCTACAAAAGTCTGCCCACCCTCAAAGATGTGAGCTTCACGCTTCGGAACCGAATGATCAATTGCACAGCAGATATCCGGCATATGAAGGCTCTCCCTACGGATTCACGAACGCCAGGGGTCAAAGCTGGCATTTTCTTCAACGGACTCAAAGAATCCGATAAAAATTGGATCGCGGCCTATGTCTTTGAGGAAAGTCGCCGAGCGCTGACCAAGTTTCTGTGAAGGTAAAAGCTATTTTGACCAAAAGCTAAGCGCACCTTTTAACTTTGAAGCTCCGTCAAAACTACCCGCCGGGCCCTTATTCTGCTATGAGTCACTTGATGCCCGCTACATTTTCTCATGGCCCGCTCACAGGCCGTCTCATCCTCGACTGCTCGTCGCTGTTGCCAGGTCCGCGCATCGGCAAGTTGCTCGCGCAAAAAGGCGCGCGAGTCATCAAAATGGAGAGCCCTTCAAAGCCCGACCGAGCAAAGACCATGGGACCTTTCTACGAAGACCTAAATAGTCTCAAGGAAATCCTCGAACTTGAGTTCAAGCCAGAGATAGATGGCAAGCCAAACCCCGAGCGAGAAAAATTCGAAGACTTAGTCCGCCAAGCTGATGGATTGATCGAAGGCTTTCGCCCTAGCACGAAAGCTAAGCTTGGCCTGGAAGCGAACGTACTTCACAAAATCAACCCCAAGCTCTGCATCGTCAGCCTCACGGGCTATTCAGAAAACGGTCCCTGGCGAGATCGCGCTGGACACGATTTGAACTTTGGCGCAGTCACCGGAATGCTTTCTCTGTTTCAAGAAATGCCCGGCCTGCCCCTCGCCGATCTGATTGGCGCGCAAGAAGGAGCTTTCGCAATGGCCACCGCCTTAGACGCAGTCGCTCGAGGAGCCCCTGGCACTCGCATCGAGGTTAGCCTCTGCGACACGCTCAAAAAAGCGCAGAGCTCCGCGATTGCTGTCTATCGCGCAAATGGAGAAATACCGCGGCCCGGCGAGAATCTCTTCTCCGGCAAGTATCCTTGTTATCGCATTTACATCGCAAAATGCGGACGTCGAATTACTGTCGGCGCAATCGAAGAAAAGTTCTGGCGCAAGGTCTGCCAAATCGCCGGAACTCCCGAGCTCGCAGACCGTGGCTACTCAGAGGGCCCAGATGGCGCAGAAACCATCGACCGCCTTCAACAAGCTCTTGGAGCGCGGACTTGGATGCACTGGGCGCCCCTCTTTGATGCGGCCGACTGTTGCGTAGAACCTGTTCTCGACTATTCGGAGGTCTATCCCCGTGGCGTATAATCCTAAGGACTATTATTTTAAGAAGGCAAAGTCAGAGAACTATGCCGCCAGATCGGTGTTCAAGATCCAGGAAATCGACGAGAAATTCAGGATCTTTAAGCCTGGATACAAAGTCCTCGACCTAGGCGCTGCGCCCGGCTCTTGGTCACAGTACGCTTCGCAAAAAACGGGTGCCTCCGGTCGTATCCTTGGTATCGACATCCAGCCAATCAAGCTCACTCTACCCAATGCTGTATTTATCACAGCTGATATGCGCGAGCTGGATCTCGATCAAACAATGGCGACCCATGGGATCGCGCCTCCTTTTGACGTCGTGCTCTCGGACATGGCTCCCAAGACCACCGGGATTCGCGTGACCGACCAGATGCGCTCGCTCGAGCTCTGCGAATTGGCACTTGCCACGGCAGAACGGTTTCTTAAGCCGCGAGGAAGCTTTGTCGCCAAGCTCTTTCATAGCGACGAGTTCGAGGGGTTTCGCAAGCGGCTTCGTGATCGGTTTGGAAAAGTAGAAGTCCTGAGGCCACAAAGCACTCGAAAGGAAAGCAAAGAGATCTTCTTCGTCGCGCAACTCTATTTGCCCAAACCGAGCAAGAAGACTGAACCCCTCGCTTAAGGACCCAACGAGGTCGCCTTACCCCACTCATCTCCGAGTGCCCCTTGAGTAGGCCCCTGTCAGTGCAGCTGCTTAAACTTCGAATCCGCAGGGCATCCAGGACAAGCGGCTACAATGTCTTGCGTGAAACTGCCCCAAAGCTTGAAAAGCGACTTTCTAAACCCAAACCCAATAATACCCACGATGCTCACCGCTACCGTGAGCATGAGGATATACTCAATCACTGCCTGACCACGCTCGTTGGATAAGGCCTTTCGCATCTTCCTTATTTTAGGTTACTATTGCTCCTAATGACAACTCCTGTCGCAGACCCCTCCAGCGATACGCCCAAATCCTCAAATAGCTTGGTAAAAGTCTTAGCGCCTGTAGTTGGCATCGTTTTGCTCGTGGTTGGGGCGATGTTTGCGGTTCGCTTCGTAGCAACTGGAGGGGCGACTTTAGGCTCTACCTCAAATAGCCAGGGTAGCCACGCGCAGGCAGCAGATTTGCGAGTAGGATCTGTGCTGCCCGACTTCACACTTCAACCCTTTGGGCCGGGATCCAAGGACGTTCGAGCCTCTCAGCTCCCCTCTAAAGTCACCCTCATCAATTTTTGGGCAACCTGGTGCGATGCTTGCGTTTTGGAGATGCCCTCAATCGTAAAGCTTCGAGAAAATTACAAATCTCAAGGATTCAATGTCGTCGCGATCAGCGTCGATCAGAACCCCGATGAAGTTTTACCATCCGCGCTCAAGAAGCTTGGGATCGATTTTGGAGTTTACTCGGATTCAGAGGCCAAACTTGCCGATCTTTTTCAAATCGAATCAATTCCGCTCACGGTCGTCATCGACTCAAACCGCAAAATACTGATGATTGAGGCTCGCGAACGCGACTGGAACGCTCCAGAGATCCGGGCCAGCATCGAGAAGTGGCTATCCGGATGACATCCGTAACCGCAGCTGTGCGCCCCCCGCGGGCGCTGCCCCTTGTCGTTCATCCTGCAAATAAGCACTCGATGGGCTTAGCGATGTTCCTCAGCGCGGCTGCCGTTTATCTCATTGGCAATCATTTCCATATTTTTCCGCCACAGTACTTGCAGCGGACGTGGATTGATTTCGCGGTTCCTTTCATGCCCAACACGGTGTGGATCTATCTCAGTGAATACGCGTTTTTTCCTGCGGTTTACCTCCTCTGTCGAAACTACATCAACCTCAACAAGTACTTTTACTCCTTCATCGCGCTTCAGCTTACGAGCGTACTGATTTTTTTCGTGTGGCCAACGACCTATCCGCGCGCAGAGTTCCCCCTCACGGCCGATATCAATGCGATCACTTACTTCGCATTTAGTTCACTGAGGCAGACGGACACGCCGGCTAGCTGCTGTCCAAGCCTGCACGTGAGCAGCGTTTACTTGTCGGTTTTCTTGTTCAGAGAAGAGCGGCGCAATTTGCTATTGCCCTTCTTTATCTGGGGTACCGCCATCGCAGCAACGACACTTACGACCAAACAGCACTATTTGATCGACGTGATCACAGGCTTCTTGATGGCAGTGCTCTTTCACTGGATATTTCACAGCTTGATAAACTACCGCCCGCTCGATGGCGACCAAGCAAAACGGTAGTATAGCTCTTCGAACCGAGCGAACGGCAAAATCGCAAAGTCTGCGTCCATCCCTGGTTCGAGCGTGCCTTTGTTTTTTTCGAGACCGAGGGCCTTGGCTCCGTTGTAAGTAACAGCGGCGAAGAGCTCGGCGCGCGACATACCTAGATAGAGGGCCGCAATCGTTAGGATCGCAGGGAGCGAAAGGCACATCGAGGTGCCAGGATTAAAATCAGTGGAGAGCGCAACGGCTGCTCCAGCATTAAGGAGCTTTCTAGCTGGAGCATGGGCGGCTTTTAGGTAGAAAGCCGTGCCCGGCAGAAGCACAGCCACAGTCTGAGAGGCAGCAAGCTTGCGTATGCCTTGCTCGGAGATCTGCAGAAGATGATCTGCGGATAGTGCTTTGAGCTCAGCCGCC
>CAZGCK010000089.1:0-2222 GCA_964524175.1 uncultured Bacteriovoracaceae bacterium
AGTTTCCGCAAACCAGATAATGCTCTGCTCCAACTGAGGGGGCCCCCTCGCGGTTCGCGCATCACGCGCTCACCTCCGGGGGCGGCCGCAGTCACTCGTCACGACATCCTGTCGTGCCGCCCGACGTCCAAGCCAGTGGCTTGTCCGCGGGGACGTTCCTTTGGATCCCGCCCTCAGTCACCGCTGAGAGATGGGCTTCGAGCAGGCCTTGGCGAACCAAGCTTTTAGCCTTCGAAAGAATGTTAGATTTTTTGGTGGCTGAGGGCGGGATCGAACCGCCGACCTGCGGGTTATGAATCCGCCGCTCTCACCAACTGAGCTACCCAGCCGTTCCAATTGGACTTAAATCGGTGAAGAGACAGGGGTGATAACTCGGTTTGGTAGAGGGATCAAGCCTTGGGTATTGCAATTCTTCTTCGCACGCGAAAGGGTGGCCAAAATATGCGCTCACGATCCTCTCAATTCTATCCAAAACCAGGCCCCACGGGAGGCACGCTTCTTCGCAGGGTTATTGGTGACCTAAGACGGCAAGGTTTGGTTTTACCATTAGATTCGCATATCCTTATCGCCACCTCCGGGGGCTCAGACTCCATCGCGCTCGCTCATCTCTTGATCCGCTACGGCAGAAGAATCGCCGCCAAGGAGCGCCTTACTCTGCTTCACATCAATCACGGTTGGAGAGGTGAGGAGTCCGATGTCGATGAAGAGCTTGTGACTCGATACGCTCAGGATTGGGGCGTACCTTTGATCGCACATCGATTGAAGCCCAGCCTCAAATCTAAAGGCTCCCTAGAGGATCAGGCGCGGAACGCACGTAAAACGGTCTTCGCGCAGGAGGCTGAAAAGTGTGACGCAGTAGTGATCACTGCGCACCATGCTGAGGATCTAGCTGAAACGCTGCTTTGGCGTCTTTTTACGGGTGCTGCAAAAACTCACGGGGGTGGCATAGCATACCGGGACGGCTGCGAGCTCAGGCCTCTGCTTCAAGTTCGAAAAAGAACACTTCAAGCATATCTTCAAGAAGAAGAGGTATCTTGGCGAGAAGATAAAACAAATCACCAGGGTCGCTTCTTACGATCTAAAATGCGTCAAGAGCTGCTCCCAGTGATCGAAAAGTTGTTTCCGCGAGCGGTCGAGCACCTGATGCAGCTGGCTCTCGAGTCGCAGTCGTCTACTGAGCTGAATGTTCCTATGGAGAGTCTTAGTGCGTTATTTGGAGCAGCGGGTCTGCGTGTCAGGCGCTCGCATTGGCAAAATCTACTTAAGAAGTCGCCCGGCGAATCAGGTGAGATCTTTTTGCCGGATGGCTGGAGGTTGACGGGCAGTAGCGATCACTGGCTGCTCCAGAAGAGATCGCCAAAATCTTAATGATCTGTGAGCTTGATTCTCTCTGTGTCAAGACGCAGAAAACCCTATTTTTTTAAGAAAAAACGACTTTTACGATTGATTCATTGCCCACAGAAGTGGGTATATGTTGAAATGGTGAGGGGCTTTTTTGATGAACGGTTGCTGTACCGTGATGCAAAGAGTCCCAGTCAGGATGACACACCTTAAACCGAGGAGAAGGGTTGGGCCTCTGATCGATGAAACCATCGCATAAGACTGTTGCACTGTGGCTCGTATTGATTCTGCTTTTCGCGAGTCTGTTTAAGATTTTTGATCCGGGCAATCGTCATCGCAAGGAGCTCAAATTTAGTGAGTTTGTCACCCAAGTGAGGGATGGCAAGGTCGCCGAAGTCACGTTCAAGGCAGACAATCTCATCACGGGCACTTACAAAGAGAATCAGCCGGACGGCCGCAAGTACTTTGAGACGATCGGTGACACGAGCAATGCCAAAGTTTTTGAGATCCTAGAAAAGGGCGGCATCGTTCCTAACTACGAGCATCCAGAAAAAACACCGATCTGGCAGCAAGTGCTGATCTCGTGGTTCCCGATGCTATTGCTCTTTGTGTTTTTCTTTCTCTTCATGCGCCAGATCCAAGTGGGCGGTGGCAAAGCCATGTCCTTTGGAAAAAGCAAAGCGCGTCTCCTCACAGAGTCCAACAATCGTGTGATGTTTAAAGACGTCGCTGGAGCGGACGAAGCCAAGCAGGAGCTCGAGGAGATCATCGCGTTCTTGAAGGACCCAAAAAAGTTTACGCGTCTCGGGGGGCGCATCCCTAAGGGAGTTCTTCTGATGGGGCCTCCTGGCACTGGTAAAACGTTGCTCGCCAAAGCCGTC
>CAZGCK010000089.1:2232-6404 GCA_964524175.1 uncultured Bacteriovoracaceae bacterium
TGAAACCGGCAAGAAGCATGCGCCTTGCATTATCTTTATCGACGAAATCGATGCCGTCGGCCGCCATCGTGGTGCTGGCTTGGGCGGCGGTCACGATGAACGTGAGCAAACCCTTAATCAACTTCTTGTCGAAATGGACGGTTTCGAAAGCAATGAAGGCGTGATCCTCATTGCAGCAACGAACCGCCCTGATGTGCTCGACCCGGCTCTCCTTAGGCCGGGGCGGTTCGATCGTCGTGTCGTTGTATCAGCGCCTGACGTCAGAGGCCGTGAACAGATTCTTCAAGTTCATACGCGCAAAACTCCGATGGATTCGAAGGTCAATCTTGAGATCATCGCTCGTGGGACGCCTGGATTCTCCGGCGCTGATCTGGAGAAAATTTCTCGAAATGGAAGATTTCGAGCATGCGAAGGACAAAGTCCTCATGGGCGCCGAACGCAAGAGCATGGTGCTCACTGATGCCGAAAAACGTACGACCGCATACCATGAAGCCGGTCACGCGCTGGTGGGCAAGTTCATGCCCGGTACTGATCCTATTCACAAAGTAACGATCATTCCGCGAGGGATGGCTTTAGGCGTGACTCAGACTTTGCCTAACGAGGATCGCTTGTCTCTCACCAAGGATCGCGCTGAGAACAACATCGCGTTCTTAATGGGGGGGCGAATCGCCGAGGAGCTCGTGTTTCAGCAAAAGACCACGGGCGCCGGCAACGATATTGAGCGTGCCACCGATCTAGCCAGACGCATGGTCTGTGAGTGGGGTATGAGCGATGTGCTTGGACCCCTTACTTTTGGCAAGAAGGAAGAGGCCATCTTCTTGGGGCGCGAGATCGCCCAGCACCGTGATTACTCTGAGCAGACGGCGCAGACGATCGACCGCGAAGTGCGCGACATCGTTGAGCGCAATTACCGTAGGGCTCGCGAGATTCTTCAAACCAAGATCCAGACGCTTCATGACCTTGCTCAGGCGCTCCTCGAGTACGAAACTCTTGACGGTGTCGAAGTCGAGCGCGTGGTGCAGGGTCAGAAAATCGAGCGTCCGGCTCCTACCACGCTCAGCAACACCAATACGCCCTCGGCTTCGGCAACCGCTACGAGCGGCCGCACGGATCCATCGGGAACAGGAGGAGGGGCGACCCCCGCTCCGATGCCTGCTTAAGCAGTACCGAAGCGGCCGTTGGCGAATCGGGAAGTACACCCCTAACCTGAACCTTGGGTGAATTACTCCTCAATCTTCAGTCAAGCCTGAGAGTCATCGATGTCCTCGATGTGGGCATTGTTGCGTTCGTTGTCTATCGCGTTTTGCTGCTCATCAAGGGCACTCGCGCGATGCAGATGCTCACGGGTTTGGGCATCTTGGGGATCGGCTTTTATCTCTCGAGCAAGTTTGAGCTTTTCACGACTCATTGGTTGCTCTCCTACTTTTTTGATTACTTAATCCTCATCGTGATTGTGCTCTTTCAAGATGACTTACGCAGGGCGCTCACGCACGTGGGTAAAAATCCTTTCTTTGCAGGCGCCTCGGCCGAGGAAGAGCGCGAGATGGTCGACGAGATCGCGCGTGCAGCGACGAGGCTTGCTAAGGAGCGCATCGGCGCGCTCATGGTCATTGAGCGCGAGACAGGGCTCAAGAACTTCATCGATACGGGCTCTCGACTTGAGTCCAAGGTCAAAGCCGAGCTGATCTACTCGATCTTCGTGCCCAACTCGCCCATTCACGATGGTGCGGTAATCATCACCAATGGCCGCATCGCAGCGGCAGGGTGCTTTCTGCCTCTCTCAAAAGACCCTAACATCGATAAGCGCTACGGAACTCGTCACCGCGCGGCTTTAGGGCTGACCGAGGACTCCGACGCGATCGTGGTATTGGTTTCTGAAGAAGCAGGAGAGGCGCATTTGGTGAAGAATGGTAAAATCACCACTAATCTGAGCGAACTTGAGATCCGTCAAAGCTTGTCGGCGCTCCTGGATCTCGCGCGTGGGCAAGTTAAGATCCCCCGACGCATGCGAGGATGGTTTCAAGGTGCGCAAGATCGCATGTTTGATGGCAATGGCCGTCGAAGAGGGGAGGACTAACCCCATGCCGGCGCGCTATCGCAATCGTTCGCTAAAAGATCAGTTCTGGGTGGGCTTCACTTCCAATCTTGGGACTAAGCTCATCTCTGTCGCCATAGCGGTCGTGCTGTGGATGATTGTCCTGGGTTCGCGCAATGTCGAGGCGATCAAAGAAATTCCGCTTGAGATCATCACGCCGACAGATGTCGTGGCGAGTAACGAAGTGCCAGATCGAATCGCGTTTCGCCTCTCAGGGCCAAAAGCCTTCTTGAGAACTGTCTTGGATCGCAAGGAAGAGCCGCTGCGGGTTAACCTCGCGGGTGCCAAGCCAGGAGTTGTGACTTACCGTTTTCTTTCGGACAATATCCGGCTGCCGATCAGCGTGAAAGTGATGTCGATCAATCCGGCATCGGTGGTCCTAAAACTTGAGGCGGTGAAGAAGCGTGAAGTGCCCGTAAAGATCGAGCTTCGAGGCATTGTGCCCGACGGGTATCGGATTTTGAAGGCCGAGATCAAGCCGATGATGGTCAGGATCAAAGGGGCTGACTCAAAAGTTGATGCGATCTCCGAGCTCAATAGCATTCCGATCGATGTCTCTGATCTTAGGCAGACTACCGAGCGCGAGCTCGCTTTTGATTTGCCTCGTCTGGGCGTTCAGATTGAGGGGCCTCTTCCAAAAGTCCTGTTGGAGGTCGAGTCAGCAGGGGCTAACTTTAGGATCAAGAACGTGGACGTGCGCGTTGTGGCGGACTTCAAATACAAGCTGGAAGAAAAAACTGTGAGCGTCTTGGTCCGCGCGGACCCCGATGACCTCAAGTCCGTCACGCGAAAAAAGATTTATGGAGTTGTGGATTTGACCGGAAAGCCTAAGGGCAAGTACAACGAATCTGTGAAAGTCACACTTCCTGAGGGCGTTGGCATCGTCAAAGTAGTGCCCGAAAAAGTGAACGTGACTCTCTACTAGCATCGGAGAATGCAGCATGAGTAAGACGGATCATCAAAAGCTGTTTGGAACCGACGGAATCCGGGGACTTGCCAACGAATATCCCATGACCGGTGAGGTCGCGATGGCCGTGGGACGGGCAGTTGCCCATGTCCTTCGCAGTCATCCGACGTCTCAGTCCTCGCTCCCGATTGGGCTCAAGTCTCTGGATTCGAATAAGCCGATCCGCCGCGCGAAAATCGTGGTGGGCAAGGATACTCGCCTCTCGGGCTACATGATTGAGCAGGCCATTGCTTCGGGTATTTGTTCAATGGGCGCCGATTGCATCCTGATTGGCCCGCTGCCTACTCCTGGGGTCGCGTTTGTGACCCAGAGTATGCGCGCCGATGCGGGAATCATGATCTCGGCCTCTCATAATCCGTATTACGATAACGGGATTAAGATTTTCTCGGCCGACGGCTACAAATTGCCCGACGAAGTCGAAGCTGAGATCGAGCGCATGGTCGTTTCTTCTGAGGCGGCGCGCTTTAGACCGACGGGTGATCTCGTCGGCAAAGCTTACCGCATCGAGGATGTTTCGGGGCGGTACGTGGTGTTTTTGAAGAGCCTATTTCCGCGTGACTTAGATTTGCTTGGTGTGCGCGTAGCGCTCGATTGCGCCAATGGTGCGGCCTACAAGGTGGCGCCGTTCGTGTTTGAAGAGCTGGGCGCCGAAGTCATCCGTCGTGGGGTTTCGCCCAACGGGCTCAACATCAACGATAAATGTGGAGCACTCTATCCCGAGGGGATTGCAGGAGCGACGAGCGAGTACAGGGCTGATATCGGTATTGCGCTCGATGGCGACGGTGATCGGTTCATCCTCTCCGACGAAAACGGCGACATCGTTGATGGGGACCAAATTATCGGCCTTTGTGCGCTTCAGATGGCCGCAGAGGGCAACTTACTCAAGAACACGGTGGTCACGACTCCGATGTCCAATATTGGGCTTGAAGTCACTCTTAAAGAAAATGGCATCGATATGGTGCGAGCCCAAGTGGGAGATCGTTACGTCGTCGATTCGATGCGTAAAAATGGCTATAACCTAGGTGGCGAGCAGTCAGGACACGTTGTCTTTCTCGATCAATCCACGACAGGTGACGGAATCGTCGCGGCGCTTAAGGTGCTCGAGGCCAT
>CAZGCK010000089.1:6414-12368 GCA_964524175.1 uncultured Bacteriovoracaceae bacterium
ATTTACTCGCCGTCGTCGCCGATGGCTTCAACAGGGCAAGCCGCTTTCGCAGCTCAAAAAGGCGATCCGCTTGTTTCCGCAAGTCAGAAATGACGTGAAGGTCTCTCGCAAAGAACCGTTTGCGAATCACAAGGACATTGTTCAGGCGATCGCTGCTGCTGAAGCAGCGCTCAAGGGCAAGGGGCGCGTTTTTGTGCGCTACTCGGGCACTGAAGCCTTGGCTCGTGTCATGGTCGAAGGCGAGGATCAAGCAGAGATCAATCAACTCGCACAAACGATCGCTCATCAAATTCAGCGAGTTTTGGGGTAAAGGAGTGGCGCAAAAAATGAGCAAAAAGCCCTCTGCGGGCTCTGGACTTGTCGCCAAGCCTCGGTTGGGCGTGAACATCGATCATGTCGCGACACTCAGGCAGCTGCGTGGCACTCCTTATCCGGATCTCCTTGCGGCAGCGAGACTTGCCGAAGCAGGAGGTGCTGAGCAGATCACCGTGCACTTGCGCGAGGACCGTCGTCATATCCAAGACGCTGACGTAAAATTATTGCGAGGTGAGCTCAAAGTTCCGCTGAATCTCGAGATGGCGGCAAGTGAAGCAATGGTGCGCTTTGCAATCCGAGTGATGCCGGATTGGGCCTGTATTGTGCCTGAGAAGCGCCAAGAAGTGACGACCGAAGGGGGTTTGGACCTTGAGAAAGGTGCCAAGCGGGTAGGAGATGCAGTATCACGCCTCAAGAGAGCGGGGATCAAGGTCAGTCTCTTTATCGAGCCGAGCCTTCAGGCGGTCAGGCGAAGTCGCGAGTTGGGCGCCGATGCGGTTGAGCTTCATACGGGGCGATACTGTTTGGCGACGCAGAGTGGCTCGGGTAAGCATGCCGCCAGTCAGGCGCGTCGAGAACTCGAGAGGATTCAAAAGGCCGCGCTTCTGGCTCGTAAGCTCAACGTGGGGGCTCACGCCGGACACGGGTTTGATTACCAAAACGTTAGGCCCGTGGCTGAGCTTGAGGTCGAGGGGCGCGTTCCACTGATCGCGGAGTATAACATTGGCCACGCCATTGTTTGCCGAGCAGCGCTCGTTGGGATGGAGCAAGCCGTGCGTGAGATGGCGTCCGCGATCTGGGCTCCGTAGCGTCTGCGAAGATGGTATCTCGAGGTACTCAGACTCTCTGAGTGTGACTGTACCCCCGCATTATGGAAGTGGGTAGATGTCGCTAAAATCGATGCCTGAGGGCAGCTAAGTCCGTCCAGATCGAGTGACAGCCTTTTTAGGTGGCCTCAAAAAAATTTAAAAAGGAATCCTAGATTAAAGCGTGAAGCCCGGGCTAAAAAAGTCTTAAGGGAGAAGTCACCCATGGATAAGTCGTCCAGTAGGCAACAGATGCGGATTTGCACGAGCGGTGAGATGCGGGATCTCGATCTCATCGCCGAAAAGGAATACGGCCTCGATCCCGCACTTCTCATGGAGAACGCCGGGCGCGCAGCTGCTCAAATCCTGATCGAGCGCTATCCTCACGCCGGTAGAACTAGCGAGATCCTGGTTTTCGCTGGTAAGGGCAACAACGCGGGTGATGCGTTTGTCGTCGCGCGCCGGCTCATCTGCTTAGAGCGCAAGGTCCGCATTTTTCACTTCCAAACCGAAGATGGCTACAAGGGCGCTCCGCTTAAATACTTTCAAATTCTAAAGAAGCTCAAAGCCAAGCTCGTTCATCTCGACAATGGCTCAGACCTTCAGGAGTTTTTTTCGAGCTCATCGGGGCCCTTCACTATCGTCGATGGGATCTTAGGCACCGGGCTCAAAGGAGATCTCGAGGGCATCTACTACGATGTCGTGGAGATGATTAACGGTTTGAATGCCCAGGAAGTCATCTCGCTGGATATCCCTACGGGAGTGAGTGGCGATACAGGTGCAGTTCATGGTTCTTCGGTTCTCGCTCATTTGACCGTTTCGTTTGGGTTTCCCAAGCTAGGCCACTTTCTCCCTCCCGGAGCTGGGCGCCGCGGCGAGCTCATCAACGTGGATATCTCGCTTCCTCCTCGTTTTCGCAAAGAGGGAGATAAGTTTTTGCTCATGAAGGGTCCTTTGGCCAAGTTCCTCAAGGAACGTGATCGATACGGTCATAAGAACGCCTTTGGTCATACGCTGCTGGTTGGCGGCAGCACGGGGCGCACTGGCGCCATTGTGATGGCTGCGCGGGCTTGTCACAAAATGGGTACAGGCTTGGTAACTGCCTGTAGTTGGGATGATTCGTTCGAAACATTGGTTCAGAAGCTTCCTAACGAAACCATGGCAGTGCCACTCAAGCTGGCTGGCCCCGAGTACGAGATCTATAAACGCACTCTGCCCACCTATTCGAGCATCGTGATCGGTCCTGGCCTGGGTCTTCGTCCTGACGGCAAAAAACTCATCGAAGAGCTTTTAGCCATTTACGACGGCCCGCTCGTGATTGACGCCGATGCGCTCAATCTCATCGCGGACTATAAGCTCCATGATCGCCTTCATACGCGACGGGCGCCCACGGTCTTAACCCCGCATCCGGGAGAGATGGCGAGGCTCATAGGAGTCGATAAGGATGTGATCCTCAAAGACCCTGTCAAAGCTCTCCGAGACGCAGTGGATGCCACCCATTCGACGGTATTACTGAAGGGTGCGGCCACCCTGGTTGCCTCTCCGGACAACGTGCTTTATCTCAATCACTATCCCAACGATGGGATGGCTACGGCAGGAAGCGGCGACGTTCTTGCCGGCATGATTGGCGGGCTCTTGGGACAGAAGGTCAATCCCTTCCAAGCGACGTTGTTGGGGGTTTACCTGCACAGCTTAGCAGGAGACTATGCCGCCAAGTCCTTTGGACATCGCAGTATGACGGCTCAAGATATCATCGAGAACATCAGCAATGCCTTCAAAGACATCAAAGCGCCCACAGCAGAAGTCGCCGCCCCAGTCCCAATTAGTGGCCCACTCATGGAAGGTCGCGACCGCTTGCTCTGAGTCAGAGTTGCTTCAGCTCGCTAGGCAGCTTTCTGGTGAACTGGGTCCTCGGGACAGGGTCCTGTTCGAGGGCCCGATGGGCGCAGGCAAAACGACGTTCGCTCGAGCGCTCATCGAAGGGCTGGGTGTGGTTCAGCCTCCTGAGGGAAGTCCTACTTTTGCTATTGCTCACGAGTACGTCTCACCCCGAGGCGACGTGGTTCACATCGATTTTTATCGCATCAAGAATGAAGCCGAGATCGAGGATGCGGGGTTAACTTCTTATTTTTGGGAGCGCGAGGCACTCGTTTTGGCTGAGTGGACTTCGCTCTGGCCGGCATTCAGGGATGCTCTGCTCAAGGATGCCGAGAATCAGGTCGCGCGTACCTGGCAAGTGCTTCTGGCTATGAATGGCGATCGTCGCGATGCGGTCATCTCAGTTTTTAAGACGCCTGATTCTGTACGGCGGGCAAAGCCTGGATCAACGGCAAAGCGGACGAAAGCTCGGTCATAAGGCTTTTTTCTGAAATCAGCGCGAGAACTCCGCGGCACGACTGGGCCGTGCCTGCTCGAACTAGCGTGAGCCACTCATGCGAGCGCATCCCAAAGGCGGCACGAACAATGTTGCGGTTGCTCTTGATGTCAGTCGAGGTGCCTGGAGGAGCCAGCTCTGCCATGCCTGAACGCACAAATTGGTTCCAGAGCTCGGGCGCGATCGTTGGATCCCATTTGAGACCTGTCCAGATCTGGAGCTGAGCCTGCGCGGCAACGGCTGCTGTAGCGGTGAAGTGGGGGACAGGGCTTCCGGCTGGAGGAGGGGTGATCGCTAGAAACAGTGAGCTAAATGCACCTCTCTCGAGCATGATTGCGAGCCCTTTGCCCAGTGGGTCTGCTCCTGCCTTGAGTTTGCGGGTCTCCCACAAGGCAAGTCTTTGAAGCGGTTTGCGGTCCTCTCTTGGTTTAGCGCGTTGGATCTTGAGAGAGGATGAGGTGGATTGAGTCTTCTCAGTCGCTGAGGGAGTCAGGGTTTTGACATCGGAGTTCCCAGTCATCGGTGCAGCGCGTCCTTCGATCACCATTGACGAGTCCAGAGCAATCTCAATTTCTAAAGGTGCTGATGACGCGCTCGCTTCGTTTAGCGAAGAGGAGTGCGCGGTTTTTTGAGATAAGTGCAGAGTGTCAATTGAAAGAGAAATACCAGACTGCGCTTCTTGATCAGGCGAGGAGAATTGCGGGCCGGGATCAGAGAGTTGAAACTCAATTGGATTTTTTTCTTCAGAAACAGCTAAAGGGAATTCCTTTTTAGGTGTTTGAAATGGGGGGGGTGAAGGGGAGTTTGATTGAGGTGGTTGGTCTTTATAAGTATTTGAATGTGATAGACTTTTTCTGTTCAAAAGTTTGGTAACGCTCGGCATATCCACGTATCCCGATTGATCGGCGTCGACGGTAAAAATCTTTTTAGTACCGTTTGGGATCTTTGGATCAGCCATATTTTAATAGGACACCCTTTCTCTTTACTTTTCGGCGGGATGGTATAAAACTCCATCACTTTTTAAACGGGATCAAAAAAGTAAGAATAGGGCGGTTTGCAGTAGTTGACGTTCCAGATACGGCATGATACCCCCTAAGGTAGGATTTGTGAGAGGGAAAGGGAGAAAAGACTATGCGTTTAACTTCAAAGGGACGGTATGCCGTCCGAGCAATTCTAGATCTGACCTTCAATTCGAACGGACGTCCCGTTCGTTTGCAGGAGATCTCTGAGCGTCAAAGAATTTCGTTGCACTACCTGGAGCAACTATTTCGTCGGCTTCGTAAAGGATCGGTAGTGAAGAGTGTCCGCGGCCCAGGCGGCGGCTATGTCTTGTCGCGTTCGATGGATGACATCTCTGTTAAGGATGTTCTTCTCAGCGTTGGCGAGAACATTAACCCAGCGCGCGATCTCATCGGCTCTGGCGACATCAAGAGCGACACTGTTGAGTTCGTGTTGACCAAGACCTACTTCGAAAACTTGGGTCTCATCATGCAGGAATACTTGACGACCACTTCGGTGGGCGACTTGATCCGCAAAGCTCGTGGCTCGGATACCGGTAAGGCCGCATCCTCGATCGATTTGGGCGGATTCCAGATCCCAGGGGCTTCGTCTCATGCCGGCAAGGGCCGCGATCTATCTTGATTCGAATGCAGCCCAGCCTTTAAGCCCCAGTGCTCTAAAGGCCGCTCTTTCTTTCCTTAGCGAGCACGGTGCGGGAGCCAGTACGGCAGTTCCGCACCGTGCGCTCGCTCAGGATAATAGCGAATCGTTGGGTCCTTTTTTGAGGATGCCCGTAGAGCATGCCGCAGCAGGCGAGCATCCTCTGGTGATCGGCAATCCTTCGAGTACTCATTCTTTTGGTAGGCAAGCCAAGGAGCGATTGGCCCAGGCAAGAGCCCAGGTCGCTCGCTCGTTGGGGCTTGGCGTTGCCCCGTCAGAAATCACTTTCACATCCTCTGGCTCAGAGGCCAATCAAATGGCCATTCGCTCTGTTTTAGAGTCCAGGCAAGGTCGCCCCACCCATTGGGTGGTGAGCGCTGCTGAGCATGATTCAGTATTCGAAATGGTTCGCTGGGCGACCGCTCAGGGGGTTTCGGTTTCCATTCTCGAGCTTGACCCGCACACAGGCGCTCCTGCCGTGCACTTGCTAAAAGCTCATTTGAAGCCAGAAACCGCTCTTATCAGCGTGATTTGGGTGAATAACGAAACCGGCGTGATCACTGATATCGATGCAATCGCAGAGCTTGCCAGCTCCAAAGGGGCGGCCCTGCATCTCGATGGTGCCCAGGCGTGGGGCAAGCTCCCCATCGAGGCCGCAGTTCTTGCAAAAAAAGGCGTCAGTTTCGTGAGCCTCGCGGGCCAAAAGATCGGGGGCTTCTCGGGATCGGGTGCTTTGTGGACGTCGCCTTGGTTTGTCGCTGAACACTCCCTGGCTTCAGTCATTCGAGGCAAGCAGGAGT
>CAZGCK010000089.1:12378-15635 GCA_964524175.1 uncultured Bacteriovoracaceae bacterium
ACGGAGAATCTATTGGGCTGGGTCTCGATGGGTGCTTCAGCTGGGGCGCTGAACCCAGGGGTGTGGGCCGAAGATATCGGTGCACTCAGAAATCGCTTAGAAAAGGCCGTATTGGAGAGTATTGATGGAGTTCGAGTGCATGGTGCGGCAGCTCCAAGGGTAGCCAATACCTCTAATTTTGGGTTTGAAGGAGTGGATCGAGAAGGTCTAGTGATGGCGCTCGACCTAGAAGGTTATGCGGTGAGCTCCGGATCCGCTTGCAACAGTGGCATCGTGGCGCCCTCGCGAGTGCTCCTGGCCATGGGACTCTCAGCTAGCCAGGCAAGCGCAGCTGTGCGAGTCTCTTTGTGCAGCCAGACGCGTTGGGAAGAACTCGAGGGCTTCGTCGCCGCGCTGGGGCGCTGTGTGGCGCGTGCGCGGGGTACGAATGAAAGCAAAAGGCAAGCAGTCCGAAGGCTCTAAAGAAAATCATGTTCTTGTCGCGATCAGCGGAGGCGTTCACAGCGCAGTGACGGCGGCTTTGTTGCGGAGCCAGGGACACGAGGTGAGCGGAGTTCATTTTTCGGTTTACAATCCCAAGTCCCAGCCAGAGACGCGATTTAACTCTCGATGCTGTTTGACTAAGAGCGAGGCTTCCGCCGAGAAGGTTTGCGCGGAACTCGGGATTCCGTTTTACAAGGTGGATTTAGAAGGCCCGTTCGAAGAAAAAGTAGTCGACTATGCTGTTCACGATGTCTTGCAGCTGAGAGTGCCCAATCCCTGTATCCCGTGCAATCGAGATATCCGATTTGAAGCCCTCTTTCGCAAGGCAGATGAGTTGGGACTCAAGTATGTGGCTACTGGGCATCACGCCCAGGTGTTTCATGAAATCAACGCTCAGGGTGCCGCTACGGCGGCTCGACTTCAGCGCGGGGTAAGTCCCTCCAGGGATCAAAGCTACTTCTTGTTTGGCCTGAGTCAGGATCAGTTGCTCAGAGTTCTCATGCCCCTAGGTGGGCTTCAAGAGACGATGATTCAGCGATTGGCGCAAGAGTATGGGGTTCCCTCCGAGTCGGCGGGCGACCCTCAAGGCATTTGTTTTATTCAAGACGATTCTTATCTAAAATTTGTTGAAAATAAGTCTCCTTCGACGCTTCGAAACAGCGGACTGATCAAGCTGACTGACGGGACTCTCTTAGGTGAGCACAAGGGGCTATATACCTATCAGCTAGGTCAAAGACCGGAGCTTTCCGCAAAGATCAAAGGAGCAGACGACTTGGTTGTCATTGGTTTTGATCCTCAATCCGCGACCCTTTATGCGGGAGCAAAGAGTTTGCTCACCCAACAAGAGTTAAGGGCGTCGCGAGCCACATGGGTAAGGCGCTTGGACGAGCTTCGGGATCTGCAGTGCTTGGCTCAGCTCTCGCCTACTCAGCGTGAGCTATACCCTTGTCGCGTGACTCGATTTGAGAACCGGACGATTCGGGTGGAGTTTGCTGAGCCCGCTTACCGAGTGCTGCCCGGACAGGCTATTGTATTTTATGAGAACGATGAGGTGCTTGGAGGCGCCTGGGTCGATCATGTAGGAGGTCTCTCTCGTGCAGTTTGAGGCGGGCCGACGATACTTGGTCAAGACATTGGGGTGCAAAGCCAACCTTTACGATAGTCAGCTTCTCGAAGCGGAGTTGCAAAAGCGTGGCTGGGCTCCCTGGAGTAAGTCGAAAAACGATGCGCGGCCGGCGAGCCTCTGCATCGTCAATAGCTGTACTGTGACCGACGAGGCTGATCGACAGAGCCGAAAGCTTGCATCGCGACTGGGGCGCGAGCATCCGGGCGCGAGCGTTGTTGTTACTGGCTGTGGCGCTGAGGTGGATCCAGAGCGTTTAGCTGGCACACCAGGCGTTCATTACGTCATAGGTAATCGAGATAAGCCCGAGTTGGTCGAGATTCTACTAGGTAAGCTTGCGGCATCTCAGCCCCTGCCTGCGGGGGGTGAAGTGCTAGGTCGAGTGAGTGGCTACGCGGAACTTCTGTCGCGGCATCCGATGGACCGAGAGTGGTCGGCTCCGGAGCAAGTTTTTGCTGCTCCACCCGCATCGAGCGCTGGATTTGAGGGCTTTGACGACAAGACCCGCGCGTTCATCAAGATTCAAGAAGGCTGCAACTCGTTCTGCACCTATTGCATTATCCCGTATGGACGCGGACCCAGCCGGAGTTTGGAACCCGCGCAGGTAGTTGCACAGGTGAGGGGATTGGTTGCTCAAGGCATTCGTGAAGTGGTCGTGACCGGGACCAACATTGGTGACTATGGAGTGGACTGGGGAGGCGAGCCGGGCGCCGCTTTTGCCGAGCTCTGCGAGAGAATTTTGGGCGAAACCGGATTGAACCGCCTCCGTCTCAGTTCGCTGGATCCGGTTGAGACGATTCCTCGACTTTTGGAGTTCATGGCTCGGGAGCCTAGGATGTGCCCGCATTTTCATGTTTCGCTTCAGGCCATTCAGCCTCGAATCTTAAAGCTCATGAAGCGAAAGTACGGTGTTTCTGAAGCGGTGGATTGTTTACGTGCGATTGACAGTCTTTCGCAAAAGCTAGGTAAGCGCGTTTTCGTAGGCATGGATGTAATCACGGGCTTCCCGGGCGAAACATCAGCCGAGTTCGAAGAGGGCGTCGCGCTTTTAGAGAGCCTGCCTTGGAGTCGCTTGCATGTTTTTTCCTACAGCGAGCGCAAGGGGACGCCTGCTACGCGATTGCCTGGATCGGTGATGCCAGCCGAGCGGGCTGCTCGCGCTCGGCGCTTATCCGCACTTAGCTTGGCGAGAATCGAGTCTCACTACCGAGATGCATGGCGCAGTCTGAGAGATGAGCCATTGAGTGGCGTGCTTCTGGAGAAGCCCTCGTTGCGTGGACCGCGTCTGCTAGGAGAAGGTGAGCAGTGGGTGAGTGGTCTTTCGCTCGAGTATTTGAGGGTTTGGGTGAGGTTGTCAAAAAATGCGAACTCGCTCCGCAATCAATCCGCTCAAATCAGGATCGAAGACGTGATCGTGGATAGTGCTTCGGGCGACGCGGCTTTTGTTGGAAAAATTGTCGAATAAGTTGGGCTCCTGGGTTTTGTCCACTTTTGCAAAAGGGTGGTGAGACCTTGAGTGCGCAAGTCCGCAATGCCTTTCATTGAATCGGTGCCACTCGCTCTCGCTCGATCTACTTGACAAACCAACGAGTCACTTCGTCGTTCGAATGATTGACCTCGCGCTCTGTTCCTAAAATCCTGACCGTAATCG
>CAZGCK010000090.1:0-6388 GCA_964524175.1 uncultured Bacteriovoracaceae bacterium
GCACTCCGAGCGGGACTCAGGTGCATTTTCAACTCCTTGGCGGCAACCCTGAGAAGCTCGCGCTTGCAGCCTTCCGTGCCTGCGAAGCTGGAGCCCAGGGAGTAGACCTCAACTTTGGCTGCCCCTCACCCACCGTCAACGGCAGCGACGGCGGCGCGACTCTTCTCAAATATCCAGATCGCATCCGAGAAATCGTCAAAGCAGTGCGACAATCCGTTCCCGCACACTTGCCCGTCTCCGCAAAGCTTCGCTTGGGTTGGGAGTCTATCGACGACATTCACCTCAATGCCGAACGCGCGCTTCAAGGTGGCGCAAGCTGGATCACTATTCATGGCCGCACCAAAGCCCAAGGTTACACTCCACCTGCCTACTGGGGCCCCATCGGAGAGGTCAATCGCCAACTCGGTCGCGAGATCCCAATTATCGCTAACGGCGACCTCTGGACATTCGAAGACTTCGAGCGTTGCCGAGATGAGACGGGTTGTACTCAGTTCATGCTGGGACGATGCGCACTTGCGGATCCGCATCTTCCTTCACGCATTGCTCGCGCCCTGGGTATCGAGCTCAGCGCTCCAGCGCTTTCGGATCCGATCGGACTCGAACCTAGAGACTGGCATCCACTCTTCAAAAAATTTGCTGAGCACTGCGCTCCTTATGGAGGCGGAGGCTACGTCGTTCGCCGCATTAAGCAGTGGTTAGGATTTGTCAGGATCCGACGACCCTTGCCTTGGTTTGATGAAATCAAAAAATTTCAGACCCCCGAACAGCTCTTTGGTTGGCTGGACAAACAGGATCATTGAGCCTACCTCGCTATCTATTTAATTTATTTAAATAATATTAGCTGGGAATAGACTCGAACTTTTATCTGACTTATCTTCCCTTTTTCGTTATACACCGCGTCAATCGAACCCACTTTAGGAGATATCTCATGAAAACCCAGTCCCTTGCCTCCCAACTCCTAGTCGCTGCAGCCGCTTCGTCGCTTGCAGCTTCTGCGGCTTTTGCAGATCCCCCGCCCAATCACGGAGCACCCGGCGCAACACGCCGTACACCTCCGACAACCGTGATCCCAGGCCGCAGAACAGCTCCTGCGACCGGTACCGGCAACCGCATGGTGACCCAGCCTTCGCAACCAGGGACCGCTCAACCTGGCCGCACGACTGGAAATCACGACAGCCGCCGCACTGTACGCCCTGGCCGCGATTCAGGTGTCGTTCACAGCAGTCCGGTCGTTAACTTGCCTCCAAGACGCTTCACGCCAGGTACGCCCTGGACGGCCACCGAACATCGCGACGGACAAGGGTTTCGCACTCGACGCGTGTTTGTACGCGGCCACGGCCGGAGAGACATCGTACGCAACTACTACGCCCACTACGACAACCGCTACGGCAGACGCCGGGTTTACCACCCAGCCCACGTCGACCTCACCTGCAGCATCTTAGGAACTTGCTCTTGGACTTGGAGCAACCATTACAATCCAAACCTCTGGTCAAACGTATGGTGGGACTCCGAGTACACCTGGCGCCGTCACTGGAATCGCCATGGATACTACTACTCCCCTTACAGCCATGATCAGTATCGCTTGGGCGCCTCCTACCTGCTCACCGACATCTTCTTCAACGAGATGATGGAAGCTCGTCACCGCGCTTTCATGGCAAGGCTCGAGCGCGACAGTGCCTTACGCGCGCGTTGGGATAGCCGCACTGACCTCCAAAATGCAGACGAACTCACTTTCGGTGAATCACGTCGGATTCAAGAACAGACTCGTCTTCAGATTGAGCAAGTCATCCAAGCTCTACGCGATGGCCGCCCGACGGTCGCCACCGAAACGATCCAAGATCCAAAGCACCTGTACTTTGGTTTCGAAGACACCCACGCCTTTACGCAAGACACTGTGGACAATCGCCCTCGTGCCTGCACCATCAGCGCAGGTGACGTCTTGGAAGCTGAGCGAGTCGTGAGATTGCGTAAACTCGATAGAAACGGCCAGCGCCAATACCGCGCTTTGCTCAGAGTAAAGAAAAACGCTCACGGCTTCGACTACTCGCCATGTTTGAAGGGTCAACGGGTCTACGTGACCTTTGACCAGCTCCAAGCAATGGAAGACAATTTCGTCGAAGACATCGAAACAGCAGGTTACCGTCTTGCCGACATGCAAGAAGACGATGGTAGCGGCGGCGGAATCTACTAAGAGCCACGCAGCCTCAACCTAAATCAAAATCCCGATGCCGGCATTGCCTGCATCGGGATTTTCTTTTTAAAACCTAGTTCAGGGCGTCTGAAACCGGAGGCACCAATCTCAGCCGGGTTTTCGCTTCGAGAGCATCTTTCACTTCCTTGTGAAGCTCATCGATCACGTCATGGAGGAGGTACTCCAGATCCCGGCTCGGGTTGTCGCTTCTCGCTGCAAGATGCAGAAGAAGGACCTTCAAGTGGCGCCTCACTAGATCCTTGTGATCGTCCTTGCTTTCGTTTTTCCCGTCCATGTCGTTCGCTTTCCGCACTTATTGTGCTCGCGTTTTGCGGCCATCCCGGCCGAGCTGGCAATGATTTTGTGCCTGCGATTCCAAGGTTAAGGGAATCCAAAAATGTTTGCGAGGTCCCGTGCGTTAAACGGACATAAGATATAAATCGCGTCTCTCGAAGTGACCCGTCGCGTCTTCCCAACAATCAACGGTAACGCGCGCAAGCAGACGCAGGAGCGAAGTCAGGAGAGGCGAATCGCGCCAAAAAATAGACGACTCGTCTCACTTTGACTATGACCCAAGCCATGGATTGAGGGCGATCAAAGCCCAAACACCTCGAACCAACGCTCAGCAAAAAGATACTGAATCCGCGAATCCATCGGATCATTTGGCAAGTTCAGGGGAGAACCCTTCAGCCCTCGCAGCTTTCTTCGCACGAGTGACTCATGCCTTCGCTGCCAAATTGGGTTGGTGCGTTCAATGAACTGTGAGTCCAGATTGCAAGCTCTCTGAGTCGCGCGAAATGCGAGCTCACCACTGTGACCCAGCGCGCGAACTATATTTTGAGACTCATAACCTTCGAGCGACAAGTAAGTGGCATGAAGCGCGGTCTGAAGATAATTGCGATAAGTGCGCCGACTCAGCCCAAACCGCACCGATGTTCCCGGATCATAGGTCACTCCGCTCAAATAAAACGGTTCAGCGCGTCGAGGACCTAACTCATCTCCGAGCGCCATGTCGATCACTACTACCAAGCTCTCAACAAAATTAAGATACCGCCTCAAGCCGTCACGCGAAGAGGGCGGCGGCGGAAGCATCCGCCAAAGGATGCGATGGCTCTGTTCATGAAAAAGGCTCGTCGAATAAGTGCGTAGACTCAAAAGTTGGTCTGTCTTGCTCTCGATCGGATCCGTGGCGAGCCACACAAGCTCACGTTCGATAGGGCTGTACTCGATCAAGGGGTCGAGAAGAATCGGAGAACTTAAAGTGCGAGGAGAAGAGGCCAAAGTCGCTCGAAACCCTCCTCCTTCACGCAAATAGATCGCACGGCTTCTTCGATAAAGGGGACTCAACGCGAGCAGATGCGCATCGAAAGGCTGCTCAGGCAATGCCTGCTTGACCCACTTTGACAGAGGCCGAGTGGCTGCCAGCTTTCGAATTCCAAGACGCAGGGCCCTGAGTTCACGTTTTATCTGCTTCACGCTTTCACCGCGACTTCAATTTCAATTCACAATTCAAATGACCCGCTACTAAGGTGTACTTGAGCCTGCTATAGCTAGCTCGCGCTCTTGCCATTTCATGAACCTCGACTAGGATATTACTTCATGCAAACCACACTTCCTACTTGGATTTTGGCGGTACAATGGGCATCGCGCCTGGTCTTGGTCCTGCTATTCTTCCTTTCGATCTGGTCCGTCTCAATCATGGTGGACCGATTTCGCACCTTCAAGACCGCTCGGAAACCAGAAGACTTAGACCACGTCAAAGGGCTGATCAAATCCGGAGATAGCCAAGGTCTCAAAAATTGGATGCAACAATCCACGAGCCCACTGGCCGGCACGCTCAAAGCCGCTGGCGATAGCTCGCATCCCGAGTCGATCGAGCGCGCCGTAAGGAGTTTTCTTGTTTTGGAGAGAGCACGGCTTGAGCAAGGCCTGACCGCTCTCGCGACGCTGGGATCGAACGCTCCTTTTATTGGCCTATTTGGTACCGTTCTCGGCATTATCCAAGCCTTTGGCGCTTTGGCTGCATCGAACTCCAACACAGCGGGAGTCATGGCCGGGATCTCCGAAGCGCTGGTTGCAACCGCAGTTGGACTTTTCGTGGCCATTCCGGCCGTAGTCGCGTTCAACGTCTACTCGCGCAATTTGCGCCAAATCTTGGTCGAGTGCGAATCCCTTCGCGACTACTACGTCTCTAGGATCTCGCATGGCCGGTGACGTTGGGCCTTCGAGCGAAGCAAGTGACATGGGGCCGATCTCGGCGATCAATGTCACCCCGTTTGTTGATATCGCGCTAGTCTTGCTGGTCATCTTTATGGTGACCGCGCCGGCTCTCATGAAGGACGCCATCGGGCTCAATCTACCAAAAGCCTCGAGCGCGGATGCAAAAATGATGGCCCCGATCGGGATAGCGGTCACCCATCAAGGCCAGATCCTCATTAATGGCCAGCTTGCCGACGAGGCATCCGTCAGTGAGCAGGTGCGAGCTGCAGTGGCAGCAAATCCCGAGGCACAGGCGCTCATCAGCGCCGACAGTGAAGCCAAACATGGAGACGTGGTTCGCGCTATCGATCTAGTCAAATCTGCGGGGTTGTCGCGCTTTGCCATTCAAATCGAACGCCGTTGAAGCGCCGCAGATCGAATTTAGACTTCGTCCCGTTTACCCATGGGTCGTCTCAGGCGCGTTTCATAGCGCACTAGCTGCTGCGGTGCTTATCTTGCTTTTCTACCGGCCTTCTTCACCAACCACAGAAAAAGTAGAGATCTCTATCGTCGACAAACCCCTTCCCAAAGCTGTGAGCCTTTCGCGCCCAGAGCCTAAGAAGCCCAAAGTCGAACAACCTCGTGCAGTCTTTGGGCTCTCCAGAAAGTCCATGACCTCCGACGCAGGCACCAACGAAGTCAAGGCTGGCAACACAGTGGCCAAAGCCCCGGACAATGAGAAATTGAGACCTGACGACGCAGATACGCTCCCCGTTCCGACCGAGGAGTACCTCGTCACGAGAATGCCCGAGCTCTCAGCAGAAGTCCGTATCCCCTACCCTCCCGAGGCTAAACAAAAGAGCGCACAAGGAGCTGTCGTGATGGATCTGCTCATCGATGCACAGGGCAAAGTGCGCGAGGCCAAGCTCGTACAGGGCCCTGAAGAGTCGCTCAATCAAGCAGCGCTGAATGCAGTCATGGGATTTAGTTTCAGACCTGCGCTCATTCAAGATAAGGCAGTTGCCGTTCGCATTCGTTACGCATATCGTTTCGTCCTGGAAAGGTAGTCGCCACCATGAGGACGCATCGAGTTTCTGCGCTATTCTTTTTCGCCATTGCTGCGGCAATGCCTGCATTTGCGGCAGAGGGCACCCACTTTGATGGAAGGGTGTTCGAAAGAGGCACCCATAAACCTCTCGAAGGCGTGAACGTCTTTTGCATCCCCGAGGTTTCCGGTCCCGACGGTGAGCCCAAAGCTTTGCCTGCAATCAAAGCGACAACCAACGCCGAGGGACGTTTCAGCATCGACGGGGTACCCAATGGCGTTTTTAAATGGGTGGTGAACCTCACCGGGTATGATCGCCTCGAAAAATACGACGAGTCGGTCCAAGGCATGCCGCAGCCGATCCCGCCTCGAGAGCTCTTTCTCGAAAAGAGCACTTACTTCACCTACGAAACGACGATCTACGACAAGGCCCAGAAGCGCGACGACAAGACTCGCTCGATCACGCGCGAGCAATTCAGCAAACTCGCCGGATCCGGAGGCGATCCGATCAAGGCCGTGCAAAGCCTCCCGGGAGTCAATCGCTCGAGCGGTTTTTCTTCAATGGTCATTATTGAAGGCTCCAACCCTCAAGACACTTTATATCAGATCGATGGCCATGAAGTTCCGCTGATCTTTCACTTTGGGGGGTTCACAACGGTTGTGCCTCCTGAGTCGGTCGACCGCGTGGACCTCATGACGTCCGGCTTCGGCGCCGAGTACGGCCGCACGACTGCGGGACTCGTCGGCGTTTGGATCAAGGAGCCCCTCAGCGATCGTCTGCATGGGATGGGGTTCGTGGATCTTTTTAACGTAGGTGGGATTGTCGAAGGTCCCATCGGAGACCAGAGTTCGTTTTTGTTCTCTGTGCGGAAAAGCTATATTGGACTTGTTCTCTCTGCGGTCGCAAAAAACAACGCGGACTTTAACCTCACCGTGGCACCCGAGTTCCAGGA
>CAZGCK010000090.1:6398-15550 GCA_964524175.1 uncultured Bacteriovoracaceae bacterium
CGATAAACTGTGCAACACGAGACCCGGATCGGAGGATTCGTGGCACCCGAGTTCCAGGACGTGACGGGCATTTATCAAACCCAGCTCACCCCCATCGACAAGTTCCGGCTCGTCACAGTGGGCTCGCTCGATACGCTGAGCTTTGTGCTCAGTCAGCCGGTCAAATCCAATCCGTCCCTGCGAGGAAACTTCTCTACGCTGACCGCGTTCTATCGAGTCATCCCCCAGCTCACGCATCGACATAGCCCTCGGACGACCAGCCGTCTCTCATTTGGATTTGGAAGAGATTGGATCCGATTCGATACAAGCGACAATTACTTCCGTTTGATTGCCGACAACCTCACTCTACGCGGTGAAGTCGAGCGAAAGATGAACGACTACTGGAAAACGTTCTTTGGAGTCGACAGTACTTTCGCCTGGGCCACCGTAGAGTTTCTGCTCCCTCGAGTCTATGCTTCAGGCGGCGTGCTTACGCCGTTTGGAACTTCAGCCTCTCTGGCTGCCAGAGTTCAACCGACCTACAATGAGTGGGGTGGTTACTGGCGCAACGAGGTTCGACTCGGAGATTCGCCATGGACGCTGGTTCCAGCACTCCGCGTGGATTACTACGGCGTAACCCAAGAGACTCTGCCCGCACCCAGGCTGCAGATCCGCGATAAGATCAGCGACTCGCTCACCCTTCGCGCAGCCGGTGGATACTACACGATGCCCCCGCTGCCCGAGCAGATCGATTCGACCTACGGAAACGCCGCCATCAAGTCCTCCAACGCTTGGCACGCGACGATGGGAGCCGAGGCTGACCTCAGAGGCGGCACCACTCGCGGCTGGAGCGTGACCTCCGATCTTTTTTATAAGCAATTCAGTTCGATGGTTGTGCCCTCTGCTGCGCTCGTCACTCAGGCAGACGGAAAGCTTACTCCAGAAAACTACAACAACAGCGGCAAAGCGCGCGCGTTCGGGGTCGAGTCACAGATCCGCTATGACTTCTCTCCCTGGAGCGGCTGGATTTCCTACACGCTTTCTCGAGCCACGCGCTGGGACTCTGTTTCAGCCGAGGCTCTATCGCAGTTTGACCAAACTCACGTGGTCACAGCGACCGGAAGCTGGGAGCTGCCTCGCAACTGGCAGCTCTCCGCGCGATTTCGCTACGTCACCGGCAACCCTTATACCCCGGTCCTGGGCGGCACCTTGGATGCCGACAACGATGTTTACGTCCCCACGCGCGGCCGCTATTTTTCCGAACGCGTCGGATCGTTTAGTCAATTGGATTTGAGACTGGACAAAAAGTGGATTTACGACCGTTGGATTCTCACGTTCTATATCGATATCCAGAACGTGCTCAATCACAGCAACTCCGAGGCAATCCGTTACTCCTACGACTACTCCAAGACGACCAACATCGAAGGACTGCCATTTCTCCCCATCTTGGGCTTGAAAGGAGAATTCTAATGAGAACTCAATCTCGAGCAATGATGTGCGCCGTGGCGATCACCACCCTCGCTGCCATCACCAGTGGCTGCTCCGACAGCAACTTGCCTGACTACGTGAGATTAGGGGGCTTGCGCATCCTTGGCATCAAGGCCGATTTTCCAGAAGTCAATCCAGGGGCGACCGTAGTGGTGACTCCCCTCGTGAGCGACCTTGGCAACGACCAAGCTGATACCGGAGGCCGCACGCTCACCTATTCAGCGCAAGGCTGCATCGACCCTGGCGTGGGTTTTGGCGCCACTCCCACCTGCGTAGGCAGATCGGATGCGACTTCGTTGGGCTCGGGCACGATTCCTAGCCTTGATTCTTCGAGCAAAACATTCACTGGCACCGCGCCTGCCATCAACGTCACGATCCCGGCCACGATCCTCTCGAACCGCACTATCCTGGACCAACAAAACGGCGTCGCCTACCTGGTCATGTATACGCTGACTGCCACCGCTACAAACGGCACCCAAACTCAAATCAATGCCTTCAAGCGCATCCTCGTCAGCGCACCTACCCGTACCCAAAAGAACGTCAACCCCGTACTGACTGAAGTCAACGCCGGCGACGTCCCGCTCTCGAGTTTTCTCAGTGCGCTCACGTTCCCCGGCGGTAGCGGCACTCAAACTCCCACATTACTCAAGGCCGTGCTCGATCCAAACTCCTCGGAGAATTACACGCTTATCTCTGCGAACGGCACTCTTTCAAAAACAGAATCACTCACGACAACCTGGTTTCTGAGCGACGGAGATATCCAGCTCTTTAGAACAGTGGGTGCGGATACCAATAGCTGGTCTCCACCCAATACCAAGCCGAGCACTCGTGCGATGTTGCTCGTTGTAGTCACGCGCGACGGGCGCGGCGGCGAGACGTATCGGGTGTTTCAGCTCTAGCGCTTTGAGCGACAAACTCGAGTAAACTGCGCCCAAACCGCCGGGTTCACATTGACACATGTAAAAAACTTAGACAGATGTCTCACATAAAAACCCTATCATTTCGGCTTTAAAACATCCGTAAACATTGGCACCCCGCTTGCTCTAGTCAGCGCAGATTGTAGATTGTTGATGTTAATTTTGCGGGAGCAGAAGTGTATGAAGAAGAGTATTTTTACAGCTGTTGTTATCATAATGGCCGCTTCAGGCTGCGGTCGCAACTACACGGGATCCTACACGGGCACTGAAAAAGCTCAGCTCAATGGAGCCCCGATTCCAGAGGGTTCCGTGACCCTCACGCTCACTCAAGCTGCGGGAGACCAGATCAACGGCACCTGGGTAGGATCCAACGGATCTGGCACCTTCACTGGCAACCTCGTCAACGGCAACCAGATCAATAACGTGAACATGACCTACACGGCAGCAAACGTCGGTTACAATAGCTACCCTTATAACCCAGGCTATGTCCCTCAGACTGGGATCGCTTACCCTGGATTTAACTGCAGCGGAACCTTCACCGGAACCCTCAATTTGATTAACCGAGATCAAATCACGGGCACTTTGCTCAGCGACGCTCCAGTACTCAGCAGCGCAACGAGCACCACGCCAACCGTAACCCCGCAGTCGACGCCTGCATCGCCTTATAACCCACAAGGCTACTGCGCAGGCACTCGCTCGGTAAGCGCAGCCCGCACGAACTAAGCCGATCAGCCTTCATTCAAAAGCTCAGCTCGACGCAGAGCCTGAAGGCGAGACCATCTAAAACTTCCAAGGGCAAGCAGTCCTGGGATTAAATGCGAGATTACAAAACACGCTAACCAAACCCAAGGCCCTTGCGTCCTTGCAGGCTCATGCGCGTGCGTCCAAGCCTCTAACGCAAACAGAACGCTAATGAGCAAATGCATAAAAGCCTGCGCACTACTCCAGTAGTGAAAACGGTAGGACACAAGCCCCTCATTTTCGACAACAACAGTCATGCGATCCCAAAACAACCGCCGAAACCCAGCCGTTTCTACAAATGATAGATATGCGCTCTCCCATCCCGGCAAGCAAACGACCAAGTCCTCGCGCCTTTGCACATCGCACCCCGCCCGCTCAAAACCCACGAGCAAGCGGCTCATGATCTGTGCGCGACTGCCTCGCAACCCTTCAATTTTTCCATATGGCCACATCCGTCCATGGTGAGCGAAACTGCGTCTGCGATCAACTTGCTTTGATCGGGCGGCATCACAGTTGCTTTACTCCTCATTGACACAAGGAGAATTCAATTATGTTGCGAGCAGCTATTATCTTCTTTCTCATAGGCCTTCTAGCTATGTTCTTTGGAATGAATAACGTGGGAGGCATCTCAGTCGAGCTTGGCAAGCTGCTTCTTTTCGTATTCGTCGCACTGGCGGTGGTCAGCTTCGTGGTGTCTTTGGTATCCGGGCGCCGCTCTGGTCCTCCGGTCTGAAGAACTCGATCACGAAGACCTCACCGTTTCTGATCTGCACTTCGGAAGAGTATCCCAATCGCTTCATCTCATCTGCAAAGGGCTGAACATAGGGACGTCCAGGATCTGCCAAGATAACAGTGCCACCCGGAGCCAGGCGATTGGATAGCATTTGAGCCACTGGTTCCGGGTGCTGGCGTTCATAGAGAATATCGCTTCCAACGACCCAATCAAAGGACCCAAGCTCAACATTTGGCTGTCGCCAATCTCCTTCTCTGTAGTCGAGACATCCCACCAATCCATTAGCATTAAGATTGCTCTCCAAGAACCGCGGAATGTCAGGATGGCAGTCAGTTGCGACGACTCCGGCGCCTAAACGAGCCGCAACTAAGCTAGGCAAAGCCAGTCCGCATCCTACTTCAAGCAAACGCCGCCCTGCGAGCCGCTCGCTGCCTTTTTCAACCAAAACCTCAGATAGCGCCCGCGCTGCAGGCCAGACGACCCCAAAGTAGGGGCACAGAGACTCGAGGAGCTCTGGATTGCCTTCTCGCTCCAACTGCGCAAACAAATCGTCAATCGTCTCATCCAAGCTGGCGAGTGACTCAATCGTAAAATCAAGTCGGCCAATCTTCTCATTACGGGTGGTAAGACGGTATTCACGCATTACGGAAGCTTTACAACAAAGGATCCCTATCCGGGGAGGCTTTTTGCTTTCCGTGTGCCTGCGTCCTAACTCCCCCTCGTCGATTGATCGCGACCTTGCCGTAGCAGGCTCGCGCAAGGCAGTATGGTCTCCTGCCCTCTAAACGGGAGGCAGATCCCGCTCCTGCGAGACCTGCCCCACCTTCGCAAATCAAGGTCAAATTGAACAACTAGCTATAGCTCTTCTGCCCAGCTTTTTGTCCGGCCTTCTGACCTGCTTTTTGACCAGCAGTTTGCCCAGCTTTTTGTCCGGCCTTCTGACCAGCTTTTTGACCAGCTTGTCCGGCCTTTTGCTCTGACTTCTGGCCAGCCTTCTGACCAGCTTGTCCGGCCTTTTGCTCAGACTTCTGGCCAGCCTTCTGACCAGCTTGCCCGGCTTTTTGCTCTGACTTCTGGCCAGCCTTCTGACCAGCTTGTCCTGCTTTTTGCTCAGACTTTTGGCCAGCCTTCTGCCCAGCTTGTCCGGCCTTTTGCTCAGACTTCTGGCCAGCCTTCTGACCGGCCTTTTGTCCAGCCTTTTGTTCGGCCTTTTGACCTGCTTTTTGTCCTGCACTAGACCAGTCATCCGCATAGATCGGATTGCCCAACGCCAGTGCCAATGCTCCTACGACCAGAGAGAGCGAAGCGAAACGTTTCATTTATTTCTCCTTCAAGAAAGAAAGTTGTGTGTGACGAGCAGTGAAGTTGCAACCGAGGTGCCATAGCGCGCGAGCGCACTCACACAGGCTTGAGCAACAGGATATGAAGGATAGTAAGCGATCCAAATAGGGATCAGATCAATCTGACGTGGTTGAGATCTTCTATTTTTCGGAAATCGCTCACGCTTATTTGATACTCGTTTTGTTTAATAAATAGGTGAAAGCAACGTGCACCTCGTTGCACCCCAAGACTCAAGCAGTAATCAGCCGACTGGTACAATCCCCGCTGGCTAGGGTCTTTTACTGGCCTTTAAGCCCCTATAAAGCCCCCCACCCTATAAACCCATTGCCTCACCGAGCGGCTCGTGACAAAAAGCAACAAAGGGCATTGACTTCACTTCCATGCGAAAATCTCCGCTTCTCCCCATTTTTCTCATCGTCCTAGTCGATATTCTGGGCCTTACTATCATCCTCCCCCTTCTTCCTTTCTATGCGGAACGAATGGGAGCGACCCCAATGGTCGTGGGGCTTCTGGTATCTACTTTCGCATTTTTCCAGCTGATTGCAGGCCCGATTCTTGGGCAACTATCAGATCGCATGGGCAGACGGCCTATGCTGCTTGTGAGCCAAGTTGGGACCTTCATCGGATTTGTCATTCTTGCCAATGCGACTTCGCTGGTGTGGGTCTTTGTTTCGCGGATCATCGATGGCGCCACTGCGGGCAATCTCTCGCTAGCGCAGGCCTATATTTCGGACGTCACTGCACCAGAGAATCGCGCCAAAGCATTTGGCATTATCGGGGTCGCTTTTGGGCTTGGTTTTTTAGTTGGACCTGGAGTCTCGGGATTTCTTTCTCAATACGGATACGAGTATCCGATTTATGCTGCAGCAGCCCTTTCTGCGACGAGCATCCTGGCCACCTACTTTCTTTTGCCTTCAATGCCAGCTCCCGCACAAGTCAGCGAAGACCCCCATGCCCCACCGCCACCAGCCGGCCGTCGCCTCAAAGTCCTCGATTGGGCGACCTACACGCAGTATTTTCGCAGACCTGAACTAGGCCCTGTTTTGATTCAGTTTTTCTTATTCACTCTGCAATTCGCGATGTTTACTTCGGGATTTGCTCTTTTTGCTGAGCGCCGATTTACTCACGAAGGCTCTCCCTTTGGACCCGAGCAAGTGGGATATGTTTTTGCTTTCGCGGGATTGCTGGGGATTTTTCTTCAAGGGGGCATCATCGGCCGCTTGGTCAAGCGCTGGGGTGAGATCACTGTCGTCCGATCGGGATTTGCAGCGAGTGCCGTTGGATACGGCATTTTGGCAGTAGCTCGTGGATTGCCTGAGCTCATGACTTCCACTACGGTGTCGTCCTTTGGCAATAGCGCACTCCGTCCTGCTCTTACGAGTCTTGTCACACGTCGATCCGCTCGCCATGAGCAAGGAGTCGTACTCGGCCTCACCCAGTCGCTCATGTCCGTGTCACAGATTGTCGCTCCCCTGATAGGGGGAGCGTTGATTGAACACGACCTTTTATGGCTTTGGGCCGCGCTGGCGGCGCTGATCACCGCGAGCGCGCTGCTGGTTAGGGTACGGTCTTTGCTCCCCTCCGGAGAGTGATTCGCTACCTTCTTTGGATTCTTATCTCAGTCATGATTGCAAGCTGCGGAGGTAGCTCGCCCCCCAATCCCAATGACCAAAACGGAAACGGCGAGAACGGGCCTCCCCCCTATCCCGGAATTGCTCCAAACGGTACGATTCAGGGAGAGGCCAACTTCGCCAAGCTCATCAGAAGTTTTTCTCAGGGCAAAACACAGCGCACTCCGTGGGCGGGCTACTGGTGGCCTTACAGCGAGAACGGCATTCTAGATGCCGCACTTCGCTACGACCGCGTCCGAGGAAACCGAACTGCCTCAAGCTGGGAAGTCGCTCAGCACGGCAGCGAGCTCCGCGGCCTGCAATCTTGGTTTGGCCACTGCAACGGTTGGGCTGCTGCAGCCGTTCTCTACCCTGAGCCCACTTCACCCAAATCGACTCAGAACACCGAGTTCTCCGTAGCCGACCAGAAAGCGCTCCTCTCCGAGCTCGCTATGGAAGTTCGTGCTGATTTTTTTGGAACCCGCTCAGACGGAGCAGAAGACTCTTCAAGCGCCTCCTTCAAAGACACTTATCCTGACGTGTTTTTCTTAGTCTTGACCAACTACTTGGGCAAAGGGCTGCCCATGATCTTGGACCGCTACACAGGGGTTCAAGTCTGGAATCAACCTCTAGCGGGATACCGCATCGACCCCATTCGGCCCGAGGACAGCTTGGGCACTGATCCTTCAGCCCCCAACGTGCATCGAATCCGAGTGACAACCACGATTTGGTGGTTGCGTGATGATGTCGATGGAGGCGCTCTCACAGAGCCCTTTGAGTTCAAGGACGGGCCCTCCTACGAAAGTCGCGTTCTGCGCTACGAGGTTTGGCTCGATGGGCCTCCGGTTTTCGACGGATCAGGGCAAATTCAGAGTTCCGGCAAAGTCATCGTCGCAAGGCAAGGCAATGTCGCACTCGGGGGAGCCTGGCTGAATTCTGGCTTATCCAGTGTCAACTCCCATCCCGACTACCTTTGGGTGCCTTACGCCGTGACACCTTCTACGGGGTACAGCAACCCCGGCATAGAAGCCGCCTGGATTCACGCGCACATTGCAAGCCCCTGGTCGGGACTTACTTCGCAAGAACCATAAACGACTCACCATGCCCCGCAGGCCGAGTAAAAAACCAAAAGGCAAAACAAAGGATGCAGGAACATCCGTGTCTCTTAACGCTTTGAAGGTTGCTAAAAATCAGGTTCGGGCCGAGTTGAGTTGCTCCATTGTCGACTTGCGCTTAACCCAGAGAACTACGCCGTACAGCACTACAAGAAGAAGGACAGCAAACACAAACCAGTGCAGCTTCTCCTTCATGACAGCCACCATCGCTGCTGGACTCTGTAGAAGCTCCGGCCTCGAGCCAATGACTTCCTGACCAAACCATGAAAGAATTGTGCACCAAATCCCCGCACCAACGATCGTAGCGAAGCTGAAGCCCCCGACGGGCATTTTGAGAATCCCAGCAGGGATAGATATCAGGTGGCGAATCACCGGAAGGAGTCTTGCCAAGAAGATGCCGGTTGGTCCAAACCGCGACACCCACACTTCCGCCATAGCGATCTTCTCAGGCGGCATCAAAAAGTAGCGTCCGTACCGATGCACGATCGGCAACCCCACCCAACGAGAAATCCAATAGCTGACGATTGAGCCAAAATAGCTTCCCGCTGTTCCGGCTAAAACCACACCCCAAAAACTCATCCGCCCCTGGGCAGCCCAAAATGCCGCCGGCGGCATCACCACTTCTGAAGGGACCGGCACAATCGAACTCTCGAGTGCCATCAGAATAAAAACACCCAGATAACCCCAGGCTTCGACCCAGCCAAACCACATCTTAATCAGTTCGTGAAGCATTGTTCTGGGAACTGTAACACGCGTTCACGACCGAAATGAAACGTGTTTTTGCAGCTATTTCTTAGATTACCCCCCTTGCAAATCCCCGAGCGCGCGGCTAGATTCGGCCCTTCTCACGTCTTCTATATGTTGGAGTGTAGCTCAGCGGGAGAGCATCCCCTTCACACGGGGAGGGTCGTAGGTTCAATCCCTATCAGCCCAACCATTCTTTGCAGGTATTCAGAGAATTCTGGGAATCAAGCAAGAGAAGTTGCTACCCGAAAAGCAAATCCAGCTGGACTCTTTGATATGCACGGAAACGTCTGGCAGTTGGTTGCAGACGGCTACAGCAAGGACTACGGCAGCTGCTCTGCTCAACCAGTTATTGACCCCCTCTCCTTTGGTGAGGGCTCGTACTGCGTGTTCCGTGGTGGCGGTTGGGGCAGCTACGCTCGCCGCTGCCGGTCGGCCGATCGTATTGGCTGGAGGCCTAGCCGTCGGGAAAACAATGTTGGTT
>CAZGCK010000091.1:0-15460 GCA_964524175.1 uncultured Bacteriovoracaceae bacterium
CGCGAGCCTTGAGAGCTCAGCGCCAGCGATCGCCCGCCCTGCGCAGAAACTTATTATCCTCCGGTAACACTTGCTACGGGAGCCTGAGCTCCCGAAGTCGGTACGAATAGGATCCGATGGCAGCTGGGACAGGAGTGCAGCACATTGCCCCGATGGATCTCGTTATACTGCTGTGGAGGCACCATCATGTTGCAACCCTTGCAGCGTCCCGCGATCGCAGGGACAATGCCTAGGCCCGCACGTTGCGCCCTCACTCGATCATACTGCGCCAAGGTACGGGGGTCGACGTTGACGGCAATCTTGTTGCGCTCGCCAGTCAGCTCCTTGATTTGGTTATCAAGCTTACCGATTTGACCAGAAAGAACCGAGTTCTGAGCATCGCGCTCGCTTTGTACTTTTGTAGCCTCGACCTGAAGAGTTTCGAGATCTTTGCCAGCGGTCTCCTGATCAGTGACGGACTTCTTAATCTGCTCATCCAAACTATCTTTGAGCTTCTTGAGCTGCTCGATCTCCTTAGAAACGGCCTGAAACTCTTGCGAGTTCTGCACGCCTTCGAGGCGTTGGCTGGAACGAGTCAGGCGATCCGTATTTAACTCTAAAGCCGCCTGGGTCTGCTTTCGCACTTTATCGAACTCTGAAACCGCATTGTTTTTGGTCGTCAGAGAAGTCTTAATCTTCACTAGCTGATCGTCTGTAGCCTTAAGGGAAGCAGGAAGCTCAGAACGGCTTTTCTTTAGTTGATCGATCTTAAGATCGATTTCCTGGACTTGTTCGAGGGACTTCAATTGATCTTTGAGCGGCAGCGGTTGACTCACGACTTTCCTCCCAAATGCACGATTCGCTGGGTGGGTTGATTCAAAATGATTGTTTCCAATCCCATCTGCGAAAGCCAAGTTTCCATCGTTTTAAGATAAAAAATTTCGCTTTCGCGATGTCCTAGTTCCATTACCGCCATTCCTCGACGATAGCCATCTAATGCTCCGTGGTAACCTGTTTCACCCGTAATAAACAGATCACAGCCGGCCTGGCTGGCGACTTCGACAAACGATGAACCCTTGCCCGCTGCAAACGCGAGTCGCTTGATCCGGCGAGGAGGGGGTTCCGTCAGCCAAAAGCCCTGAATTTGAAAGACCCTCTTAACATGTTCGGCCACCACTGAAAAGGGTCGTGGTTCATCAAATTCACCCCAGAACCCGTAACCTAGGCCTCTTACCAATCCGAGCGGCGCAGGTCCCTGCTCAACCGAGTAAAGATCATAGGCCACCTCCTCGTAAGGATGAGACTTGCTCAACGCCTTCAGCACCGACTTCTTCAACCCGCGAGGAATAAGGGTTTCAAGCCTGATTTCTTGAGCTTTTTCTAACTGACCCGGCTTACCTAAAAAAGGCTTTGTATCTTTACCGCCACGAAACGTGCCCTCTCCAGCCACCCCAAATGTGCATTGGTCGTACTGACCCACGTGACCAGCTCCTGCGAGGGACAACGCTTCTCTCACCTTCTCCAAATGAGTCCGCGGCACAAACACGACGAGCTTAAGAAGAGAGGATTCAGGAGCCTCCAGAAGTCGACCCCGGGGCTTAACCCCTAGGCCCTCGGATACCCCCTTCACTACCTCCAGAGCGCATTGGTCAAAGTTGGTATGAGAGGAGACAACGGAGATCCCCTTTTGAAGAGCATCAAATACAAGACCTTGCATCCCCCCGGAGGCCCCCACGATCTTTGATAGCCCTTTGCTCTTAGGGAAAATGCAGGGGTGATGATTCACGATCAGGCGATAGCCGCGCCTCTTCGCTTCTGCGATAGATTGGGCAGTCAGATCGATTGAAACAACCGCACCGCGAGTATTCCAGCCTGGATCACCCGCTAACAAGCCAACATTGTCCCATTTTTCGGCGGTACCGGACGGGGCCAAGAGTTCTAAACCACGAACGACGTCGCCGACAGTCAGTGTCTTTTTCTTAGTCTTGGAGCGATGCATCGGTAATCCAGGCTAATCCACCCGCCCCCGTTTAGCTACCGGCAATCCTGCTTGCACCCAGGCACTGTATCCACCCTTTACGGCGACCACGTCTTTGAGTCCGATATAATCGAGTGTTCTAGCGGCCACCTTGCTGCGGCGCCCGAACTGGCAATAGATGTAAAGCCGGAGATGCTCTCGCAATTTTGAGAGCTCAAGCGGAAGCTGAGATAAGGGGATATTTATCGAACCTGGAATCGCGCCTTCAGAGAACTCGCTAGGTTCCCGAACATCAACAATGCCGATTCCTTTCGACATGGACCCTAACTTACGCTCGAGCTTATCCACGCTAATGGTCGCAAATCCTGTGGGTCTCGCTGATTGCCGAGACGCCTTGTCCTTGAGAGATCGAAGCGACTGGGGATTCTCTGCGCGGAGATCTGGATTCTGAGTACGCTCCGTTTTCAATGTAGAAAAAGTGATCTCCACCGATTCGTGGCTAGGGAGAATAATGGTGTTGCCATCGAAGCGAGATAGGATGCCCTGAAGACTCTGCCAAAGAGTCTCAACGTTGCACATGGGAGAGCTTGGCGCAGCAGTCCGACCGATCCAAAGTGTGTCGCCCGTAAACAATAGCTCAGCCACTTTAAAGATCCTGGCTTCAGGGCTCTGCCCAGGAGTTTCAATAGCTTCAACGTCTACCCCCCCGAGCTGAGCCACGGCCCCAGAGTGCATACGACAGGAAGAGAACTCCTCAAGAAATCGTTCATAAGACCGATTTCGTGTCCGTGTCTCCATAAGAAGAGTCGGCTTTAACCCCTGATCCATCAAATAGGCTCTATAGTCGTCCATAAGTTCAATCAGTGGATCTACCCAAGCGCACTCCTTCGTATTCTTGTCGTAAACAAGATACGAGACCCACTCCTTAGATCGAAACTGCTTGAGACCAAGCGACAACATCGGGCACTGAGCCTATCAATCCTCTCGGCAAAGTGAAAAGGTGCGCCAAGTCAAATCAGTCCCAAGCACCTCCAACCTCAGTACCCAGCGAGAAAATTTTAGATGGGAATGAGGCGAATGCATCAATGCATCAATGCATCGAGAAGAGTAAGAGCACGGCCCTACAACAACTCTGTTTTGATTGCCCTCTCCCACTCTCACTTCGACACATCAGAATTGAGGATTCAGAAGCAAGTCTTCAGACTCGTCATACCGTCTTGCTGATCGAAGTCTCTCGAACACACGCCTGGGCACTGCTGGCCATCCGTTTGAGCATGAGCACCCAAACTTAGAAAACTGATTGTGACAACCAGCACTACAAAGCATACATTGAATTTCACGTGCTCTCACTTTAGTGATAAACGTTTCTAGGGGGGCCCTTAGCTCAGCTGGTTAGAGCTGTCCGCTCATAACGGATAGGTCGCTGGTTCAAGTCCGGCAGGGCCCACCACTTGACGTCCTTCGATACTTGGCAAGCTTGTACACGCGCCTGACCAGTACGCCTCATGAAATCCCGCTCAGAGCTCAGACCTAGAAACTTAGCTCGCGAGCCCGCCAAAACCATCAACGCATTGACGATCTCTGCAGATCGAAAACCTAGTCAACAAAAGCCTTGAGCAGCTTGGCGCGCGAAGGATGTCTCAACTTGCGCAGTGCTTTTGCTTCGATCTGACGGATACGCTCACGGGTCACGAAGAAATCCTGTCCCACTTCCTCAAGGGTGTGGTCTGACTTCTCACCGATACCGAAACGCATGCGCAGAACCTTCTCTTCACGTGGAGTGAGAGTAGCAAGCACCTTGCGAGTCTGCTCGGACAAGTTGATATTCATCACAGCCTCGGCTGGATTGATGATCTTCTTGTCCTCGATGAAATCGCCCAGGTAAGAATCTTCTTCTTCACCGATAGGCGTTTCGAGCGAGATTGGCTCTTTAGCGATCTTTAGGACCTTACGGACCTTATCGACCGGAAGCTCCATCTTAACGGCGACTTCTTCAGGGGTCGGTTCGCGACCCAACTGTTGAACAAGCAGACGCGAGGTCCGGATCAACTTGTTGATCGTCTCGATCATATGGACAGGGATACGGATCGTGCGTGCTTGATCGGCGATCGCGCGAGTGATGGCTTGGCGAATCCACCAAGTCGCGTACGTCGAGAACTTGTATCCGCGGCGGTACTCGAACTTGTCGACGGCTTTCATGAGGCCGATATTGCCCTCCTGAATGAGATCCAAGAACTGCAAGCCGCGGTTGGTGTACTTCTTCGCGATCGAAACAACGAGGCGGAGGTTGGCTTCAACAAGCTCACTCTTGGCCTGGTCGGCCTTGCGCTCGCCGATTGTCAAAGTGTCGTGAATGCGACGAAGCTCATGGATTTCGATGCCAGACTCTTCTTCGAGCTTGGCGATCTTCTTCAGAAGCTCGTCGTCTTGATGCACCAGTTGATTGAGCTTAGGCTCAGTCACATCATAAAGCTTACAAAGCCCTGGTAGGGTTTCAGCACCCTTCCTGAATTCGCGAACGAGCTCTTTCATCTGCTTAGGCTCTTTAAAGCCTAAAAAGTCGTAAACTTTCTTACGCTCGTCGAGGATATCCTTACTGCGTGCCCAGAATCCCTTGATGCGAGCCGAGAGATGATTGATCGTCTTGCGATTAAAAGCGATGTCTTGAAAAGCAGCTTCAACCTGCTTCTCGCGCTTCTTGATCTCCTTAACGACTTCATCCCGTTTCTTCGCGGGTAGCTTCTTACCATCAGCTCCGATCTCTGGCTTCTCATCGGATTTTTCCTGATAAGAAAGCAAAGCTTTGACCTTGGAGATCGCGTTGAGAACTTTATCGAGGTACTTCTTTTCGTCGTCGGCGGAGACTTCTTCGTCCACACCGCGAATCACATCTTTCACCTTAGTGCGGCCAGTTTCGAGGCGCTCACCCAGATCCACGATGGCAAGTGTGCCGAGCTTGGAGGCGAGAAGCGCGCGAAGGATTTCGACTTCGCCTTCTTCGATGCGCTTGGCGATTTCAACTTCGCCTTCGCGAGTGAGCAACGAGACGCTGCCCATCTTTTTCAGATAAAGCTTAACGGGATCCGCGCCGCGCGCATACTCAGCGGCCGCAGGAGTTTCTTCAGCTTCCTCGCCAGAAGCCTGAGCAGGCTGCATCCCAAGCGGTGCGTCTTCGTTTTCTTCGTCACCGTCTTCTTCAGACTTAGGACGCTTTGTAGAATCAATAACCTCGATCTCGTTTTCACCGAGGAGGCTCATCACTTCGTCGATCGCCTCAGGTGAGATGATCTCAGGAGGAAGGAGCTCGTTCACTTCAACAAACGTTAGGTATCCACGCTGGACACCCATGTCGATGAGCTTCTTGATCTCTTTGTTATTTTTGAGTGCGGAGCCACTTTCGGATTTTTTATCTGAGCCTTTATCGTGGTGATTCGCGTGATTCGAGGGCGCCTGCAAGGGCCCGTGGGTATCTTTAGGCTTCGTCATAGAAGCTGTTAAACTCCTTTATCTTGCGCTGAACGTCAAGGTATTCCTTCATCCACTTCGAATGTAACTCAGCGTCCTTCTTGGCTTCTGCGTCAGCTAGCGCCGCCGTGATTCGATGCGAAAAACGTGCCCAAACTTTTGCCAGTCCACGATCGAGTGTCACCCGAAAGTCATCGCGCTCGACCATGGGCTCAGATGACACCAGAGCTTCGGTAAGAATTGAACGAACTTGGGGGTCAAGTTCCTCATTGAGGACAGTCTCTGGAGCGGCCCTAAAACGCTCAATCACACCGGGCGAATTCAGCAGCATCGTGATGAACTCACGAGCTGGCAGATAGTCGAAAAGTTCGTCAAGTGTCCAGGATTTGGGCAATTTTTCGCGTGCTTCTGCGAAAAGCGCCGAAAATTCGCCCCCTCGCGCCATTCCCGCCAGGAGCAGACGATCCGAGGAGCTCAACTGAGTGAGTGGAGCACCTTTAGGCCTCGCCCCCTGGGTTGGGCGCTGACCTTGCCCTGAGTTGGGCCACTGGCGCTGAGTCGTCGAAGAAGACCCCATTGACCTGGCTGAGGAAGCCCTGACCTCAGGCAAAGGTTTACCCATCGCTTGTCCGAGGAGAGCCCGAGAGACCCCAAGACCTCGCTCGACTTCGTCAATCCAGACTTCTCGACCCACCGGGTCTTGATACCTGCCTAGCCAGGCAGCGACTTTCTTAAGCGCCACTGTACGAGCTTCAGGCCCCTGTTGCGCGGATTGGATCTCTTGCTTAAGCCGAGTCGCCAGCAATGGCTGGGTATTACCTAAGATCGATGCCATGCGTACGCGACCCTCGGCCACAGGCTGCCCCGTTGTTTGATCAAAAAGCAGCTCATCGGGGTCGAGCCCGTCGGGAAGCGAAGCTCCGTGCAGAACCAATCCGTGATCGAGGCCCACTTCCATCGCACGCTCAGTAGCTGAGATACCTGCCCGATCGCCATCAAACAGGATCGTGATCTTATGCGCGAACCGTCTAAAGATCGCCAAATGCTCAGGGGTGAGAGAAGTCCCGCAGGCCGCGACGACGTTTTGAAAACCAGCAGCATGAAGCGCAACAACGTCAAAGTAACCTTCGACGAGAATGACTTCGCCCTTTTCGCGAATATGCTTTTGAGCTTGAAATAGCCCGAAGGCAAGTTTGCTTTTTTGGAATATCTGAGACTCAGGCGAGTTCATGTATTTTGGGTCATTGGTCGAGCTCGCTTGCGGCTCAGCTCCGGCCTCAGCAGGAAGAGTTCGCCCACCGAAACCGGCGACGCGCCCACGCATATCGATGATCGGGAACATCGCCCGATTGCGGAAGAGATCGAAGTAACCGCAACCCCCTGGAGTCTGCTTAGTAGAAGGGCGGATGAGACCTAGCTCCACGGCTTGCGGAAGCGGGGCTTTTTTCTCTATAAAGTGGCGAGCGAGCGACTCCCAAGACGCAGGAGCCGCACCCACTTTGAAGTTTGCAGCGACATCACCCTGCACTCCACGCCCGCGAAAATAGCGATCAGCCAGGCTGAACTGCCCAAGTTGCTGACGGTAAAACGCCATGGTGAATAGATTGAGCTTAAAAAGGAGATGGAGCCTTTCTTGCGCCTCCTGCCGACGACGCTGAACCTCGGGGTCGTCCGACGAAGATCCATCCCCCCAATCCTTTGGCAGAGGAATGCGCGCGCGCTCCGCCAACTCTTCGACAGCCTCAGGAAAGCTGATGCCATGGATCTCCTGCACGAATGTGACGAGGTCGCCGCTCTTCTTGCAACCGTAACAATGATAGAGCTGCTTTTGCTCGTGCACGCTGAACGAAGGCGATCGTTCAGAGTGAAAAGGACAAAGCCCCGAGTGGTTGGCTCCCGACTTGCGCAATACAACATGCTCACCCACGACCTCGAGGATGTTGACGGCTTCTTTGATCGCCTTGAGTAGGTCTGAAGAAATCTTTCCTGAGCTACGGCGTTCAGACTTCATGCATCCCTCCCTTCAAAGATCTTTGAATTTGAGCTTTTTTACCTATTGAATTGAATTCGACCCTGCTGCTTGAGGATACCTTGGCATTCTCAAGGGCTCGCGGCGTCTTACTTCGAAACGAATGTGACGCAGGATCATCTGCGCGATAAGCTTCGGTCTCAACAATACGACCAGCCGCCTCACTCAGGCGATTGCGCACCACTAAGACCTTGCCTATCAAATCGCGCGCGACGAAGAGCGTGTTTCGCTCAAAGAACGTGCGATCAAGTACCGATGCGCTCCTTAACGATTTGGTTGACCAGTTTTCCATCAGCCTTTCCTTGCACCTTAGGCATCAAGAGCTTCATCACATTGCCCATGTCCTTGGGACCCCCTGCTTTGCTCTCGGTCACTGCCCAATCCACGAGCTTGCGGATCTCGGCTTCATCCATTTGTGCAGGCATGAAAGAAAGCAAGAACTTGGCCTCGGCTTCTTCCTTAGCAACTAAGTCAGTGCGGCCGCCTTGCTTAAACTGTTCGATCGAGTCTTGGCGCTGCTTTAGGGAGCTCGAGATTATTCTTTGCACAGCAGCATCATCGAGATCAACCTTGTCATCAATCTCCTTTTTGCGGATCTGCGCGTGAAGGTTTCGGCAATAAGCCAGACGATCCTTGTCGCCCGACTTCATTGAAGCTTTCATCTGCTCGGAGAGACTCTCTTTAATTGTGGGCATGGGTAGGAATGGGTCCTTTCTCGAAAAAGAAGGGCGTATCAGGGTGGGCTAGAGAGAAAAAGGGCCCTCTTCGAATCTCGAAAAGAGCCCTCTTCCAAATTTAAAATTAACGAAGAAAAATCAGGCGCGGAAAGGCTTAGCTTTCTTCACCAGGCGCTTGCGCGCAGCAGCGTCCTTCTTCTTGCGCTTCACGGAAGGCTTTTCATAAGCCTCACGCTTGCGAACTTCCGAAAGGATGCCAGCTTTTTCGCACTGCTTTTTGAACTTTTTAAGAGCGGCCTCAAAAGAGTCGCCTTCACGAATTACGATTCCAGGCATTGTAAGTGTCACCTCCCCTCGGGATCATGGGGTTTGTTTGAAAGGACATCTTATAGAAGGGGCTTAGACAAAAAGCCAGCTTCATCCCAAAGGGCGACGATAAACCCGCCACCGCCTGCGCCGGTCAGCTTGGTAGCCAGCGCACCCTTCGAAATCAGAGCTTTTTCTAAGGCTTCGGCTTCTGGCGGTACAAGCCCCCACTGTCTAAAACACCCCTGAGCTTGGGTCATCGCACGTGCAACATCGAGCAATCCTTGCGTTTCCTCACCCTGATCAAAGACCTTGAGGCCATCAGCCGCGACTCGAGATGCCACTGACATTTGCTCATCGATTCGCGCACCCAGAGCGGGTGACTGCCCACGAAGGCGCTCGACTTGCTCGACACAATCTTTGGTCCGAGCCCTTAATCCCGTGTCATGAAATGAAAACCTAGGAAGCTTGCGCACCTCCAAAGGTGCTGGACCGCTCTGACGGGTAAACAAGATCGGGCGTCCCGCTAAGATGGCTGCGACATCCATCCCGCTCGAGCGGCCATGAAACTGATCCTCAAACCTCGTCGCGGTCGCAAGATACTGATCTTCAGAGATCTCACAAGGCCCACTTACCCAGCGAGTCAGCGCCACGCAAAATGCTGCAGAAGAACCCAGGCCCGCTCCCACTGGGATGGTGCTCTGAATCGAAAAACTCCCTTGCGGCATCTCAAAATCCTGTTTAGCTGCATCACGTTCACTTTTTAAAATCGAAAACAGACCATGCACCGCCGACTCCGACTCAGGAGGATCAAAGAATAGACGACCTTCGTGGCCCTTTTGTGGTGCAGGTGTATAGCGCAAAAATAGGTTAAAATCCGAATGGGGGATCGCGAGGGCCATCGCCCCTCGGAGAACGGCGTGCTCGCCAGCCAGCACCCACTTGCCAGACACACGCGTTTCGAATGAACCCCATCTCACTGCTTGACCTCCTGACCGCGGAGAATCTCAAAACGAGCGCCCAAACCCGGGCGATCTTCTAGTATCGCTTGCGCACCAAACCTCTGCTGGAGCTCTTTGCGCCAAGACTCCGCGCTAGCGGCTTCGACAATCACATGCAGGTTGGGACCCGCATCCAAAGTCACGATCGGCGGCGTGCCGACAGCGTTAGGCTCAATTCGCGGAGCAAACCAGTGCAAGGCTTCGATCGTGCCAGGCTGCCAATAGCTGAACGGCTCGGCGCACGTATGAAAAAGACTGTGCATCTCCCACGACTCCGTCCAACTCAGACGCGCCACACGGGGGAGGTCCCCAGCCTCAAGCGCGGCTTCGAGCTGAGCGAGTCTCGCGGCGGCACGCTGGGGACGATCCTTCCACAGAGGCGATGTTTTTACTCGCGCATGGGCTTGCGATGACGAAACCGACTTGGCTTGGTCGCTAATGAGGATAACGAAGTGGGCGAGATCAGGCAGCTTCGAAGCTACCGTTCGAGTCTCTTCTCCTTCCCAGCGCACCCAAGGACCTTCGAAAGAGCGGCATGAACTTCCTGAGCCTTCTCGCGAAATTCGAGCGACGGAGCGCCTCAAGGAGAAGCCATCTTCCCATTCGCGTTTAAACTTTTCTGGATCCGTCGAACAAGCTGCGGCTACCGCAAGAGTCAGCGCCGCAAAACTCGATGCGCTCGAGGCGATTCCCGACGCTTCGGGAAAAGTGTTAGCGCTACGAAGGATGAGGGCGCGATCCGGACGGGGACTCAAGGCGCGAACTTTTTCTGCGTGCTTGAGCACTTTGGCTAGGCCGGAATCACCCAATCGGGGCACCCGCCAACTCGGCTCTGCGCTCGAAAGCCTCGGTGCTTCGGAGATCCAGCGAATCGAACCGGCTTGATCGCTTGCCTCGACTTCGACCCACGTGCAAAGGTCATTTAGCGTCATCGATAGACTAGGATTCTCGGGCAAGTTGCCGGGAGCATCCTTTTTGCCCATGTACTTGATGAGAGCGATGTTAGAAGGAGCTCTTGCAGCGATTCGAAGGTGCCTCATAGGGTTTCCCACCGCGTGCCTGGCTCATCAGTGATCCCTCTACAGACCAGTTTGAGGTTTCTAGCCTGAGCTGCCTCAATCACATGAGCTTGGGCATCGAGCGTTTCGCACATCACAATGAGCGCATCGGCCTGCAGCGCACCGGCCCCCTTCACTCCAATGACGCCAGAGATCTCTCCCAGTGCCTCGCGATCTCGGGTTGCAGCCTCGCACTCTAGCCCCGCTCGGCGCAAAGCTGCACCGTAACTACCCAGAGCCGCGCCAAAACCGCGCACCTGACCGGCCAGGCAACTCTTCGCTCCTTGATCCGTGATCGACGCAAGCTCATCGATGAGCGCCTGATCCTCAAGAGAAGGAAACCCTCTGCGCGCAAGGGATTGCAAATGCGTGTGAGTCGCAACTTTTCGCCCGCTTTGATTAGAGGCCGAAAAGACAAGCAGATGCTGGCCCACTGCTCTCAAGTCAATCTTGCTCACTTGAGCAGACGATGGGTCGAAAAAAGTAACACCACCCACCCACTGCGCGATCAAATCAGCGCCGCTCGGAGGTAAAGGCTCATCACGCATGAGCTCACGATAGAGTTTGCGCGCTCCCCAAGCCGAAGCGTCGACGCCCTGCTCTCTTGAAAAAGCCAGATAGAGCAACGCGAACTGCGCGGTTGAAGCGCCAAATCCCCCGGCGCCGTTCATAGGATCAACAAAACTCATCGCACCAAGGTCAACGCCTTTTTTGCGTGCATAAGCTAGCAACCGCCCCGACGGGCTTTGCGGGTGAAACTCTGTCGAAGTCCCGATCAAGCCTCGGCTCATCCCAAACCGCGGACCCACAGCCGCTACCAATGCCGGTCTCTCTGCGAGCACAGCGTACTCGCCCAGCAAGAAAATCTTGCCGGGAGAAGTCGAAACAATAGCCGCGCCCCCCTGCGCTTTACATGAGGGCATGCGTTCGTTCAGCGACACGCAGTGCCTCGAGGATTTCTTTGGCGTGAGTCAGGTTGATTCTTTTTTCGACAGCCAGCACTTTGTTGAGGCCGTCACGAACGGCAGCGATCTCGTGCACTTCAGCCCCGGCGGCGATCGCAAGATTCGAAGCATGCAAGTGCATGTGCCCTTTGACAATCCCGACGGTGGCGAGAGCCTTGAGGGCTCCGAGATTTTGCACCAACCCCACGGCAGCGCAGATTCTTGCAAGCTCTTCGGCGCGCGATACCCCCAACATCTTGAGCGCCACGCGAGCGGTTGGATGCTCGCGAGTCACGCCACCCACTGTACCCACGGCCAGCGGAACTTCGATGTGACCTATGAGATCCGAGCCTTCGATCCGCCAATCGGTAACAGGCTGATAGCGCCCCTTGCGAGTCGCATAGGCGTGAATACCTGCTTCAACTGCTCTCCAATCATTGCCTGTAGCGATCAGAATCGGATCAATACCATTGAGCACACCCTTATTATGAGTAGCTGCCCGATAGGGATCGGCCTTCGCAAAAAGCGTGGCTTCTTCGATTCCGCGCCCTGCCACCGGGTCGACGTTACGAACAATCACCTCGGCGCAAGCGAGTTTGGTGTCGACCAAGTTTGAAAGAATGCACAACCCTACGCGCTCGCGAGTGAGCTCCTCAACTCGCGGCTTGAGGGCTTCGCAGATCTGATTGATGAGATTGGCGCCCATCGCGTCGCAAGGATCGCATAGAATGTGCAGAACCAGCATCGGACTCGCTGCATCTGTGCGCTGAATCTCGCGGATCGCGATGTCTCTCACTCCGCCTCCGCGGGCTACTATGCCAGGGATGCATGCGTTCGCGAGCCCCATGAGCAGCTCGCGTTTATCATGCAACACGCGGCGAGCATGATCGACGTCACGAACGCTAGGCAACTGCACTTGCCCGATGATGAGATTGCCCTTGGCGTAGGTGCGAATGCTGCCCTCGCGGCGGATCCACTTCGCAGTCGCGCTGGCGGCCGCGATGATCGAGGTCTCCTCGACAGCCATCGGAATCAATAGATCTCGCCCATCAATCGTAAAATTGGTGGCGACTCCGAGCGGGATTGGAAAGTACCCCACCACGTTCTCAATCAAGTTTTCGGCAACGTGCTCAGGCAGCTCGCGCTCGCCCGACAAGATCTTCACATCCTCATCCGACAAGCCGCAGAGGCGCTTCACGCGCTTCAATCGCTCCGATCGAGTCAGGCGATGAAATCCTTCCGTCAGATACCTTTCGCTTTCCATACGCCCTCCTTACGCCGCAAATCAGCCGGACTCGCACAACCGGTACAGAAGAGCGCTACCCGCAGTTCATACTCTCTCGCTGCCATCCACTGCCTCAAAACTTCATCTCCCGCCAAAGCCGCTTCGAGAGCTGGCTTAGCAAACCCTATCTGATGCGCGCCGAGAGCGATCAACTTAGCTGCATCCAATCCAGTGCGCACTCCACCCGAAGCCCAAAGCTCCGTGCGAGGCTTAAGCTCCTGTCGAGCTGCAATCAATGTCTCCACGGTGGGCTCGCCCCACTCCGCAAAAGTCTGCGCAGCCGCGGCTTGCGGGCTACCCTTGGGAGAGCGAGCGCCCTCAATTCGACCCCAGTGCGTGCCACCCAGTCCACTCACATCAACCGCGGCAAGGGGGAGATCACTCAAACGTCTCAATGTGGCGGACGAAAAACCGCACCCCGTCTCTTTCAGAACCACGGGCATATCGATTTCTCCGCAAATCCGCCCGAGCGCTTGGAGCGCCCCTTTGAACCGCGGCGTTCCTTCAGGCTGCAGTGCCTCTTGCAAAGGGTTTGCATGAATCACCAATGCTTGAGCGCGAATCGACTTTGCCAAGCGTTGAACTTCTGACGTCGGTGCCTCGATCAGCTGGCTCAAACCTAAATTGGCGAACAATGTCAGCCTCGGGACCGACTCACGCAATAACTCCCAATGATCCAGCTGAGCGCTTTCGTCTGAAGACGCTTCGAGCTCACGCCGCTGAGATCCCACTCCCATCGCCCACCCACGCTCTTGGCAAGCCAGCGCGAGCGCCCGATTGATCCTCGGTGCATCTTCATGACCCGCAGTCATTCCCGCGATATAAAAAGGAGTTGCCGAAGTTCGACCGAGGCAGGTCGATGTCAATCTGACTTCGTCAAAATCCAGTTCAGGGAGCGCTTCATGAATCAGACGGATCCAGTCCAGTCCCCCAAGGCCGGTGGCCTGATGGGCAGGGTTCAGGGCATGCTGGATGTGATCTTTTTTGCGCCCCTCAAACTCCCTAATATTCACTCTGCACCTTCCTGATTCCGCATGGCAGCAGAGTATTCGCCCTTCCGGAGCGCCTCTTGATGCCGTTCGCGCACGCGCGCCGGAACGCTTTTCTTATCTGCGCACCCTACAACGGTCAGGAACTCATTTCTAGATGTAAATTCCTTCTGTTAGGCCCCGTTGGGTCGGGTTACTGTAAGCAAGGATGGCCCGAGGTAAACTCACATACGCGCTTTTAAGACGAAGGCTTAGGCCTCTATTGATCACTTCCGTGGTGATCTTCATTATTGCTGAAATCGTCGTATTGTCACCCTCTTCGGTCGAGGAAACCGAGTCCAAGTCGGCAGCGGTCGACCCAGAGACCCTAATGAGCGACGATGGGGAGACCTTGGCTACGGGGATTCCACAAAAGAAAATCGCTGAATACTCGGTCGACCAATTTCAATACGTCTCCACCCATGCCCAAGAAAAGCAGTGGAAACTCATCGCTGACCGCGCCTTTCTCTACAATCAACAAAAACTGGTCCACGCTCGAAAGATCCACGCTTTCCTGTTTGACCCTGACGGCAAAGTCACATTGATCACGGGTAAGGAGGCAAAATACTTCATGAATCAGCGCGATCTCGAGGTTTTTGGAGACGTGCACACGACCTTTCCCGACGGATTTCAGCTGGTCAGCCAGTATTTGAGGTATCGGCCCAACGATCGCCACGTCAGCATCCCAACCACCTACCCTGTGCATGGAAGCGGCATGGAAGAAGACAGTCAGCATATTGAATTTGATAGCCTCGGGCTTGAGTACGCTATGGCCAAATCGACCATCGTTTTGCCAAAGTCGGCTGACCTAACGATGGAGAAAAAACCACAACCCCTGCCTTCAGGCGCGCCTTCGCCCAAGCCCGACTGGACTCGCATCGAATCCGACCACGCCGTCATCTACCGCGACAAGCGCGTCGCTCATTTCAAGATGTATCCTAGCCGTCCGCTTGCAACACGATTTGTGCGGATCACTCAGCCGACGATGTTCACTCGGTCTCGGAGCGCGGATCTAGACTATGGAAGCTTCGCCAAAGTACTGGAATACATGGTGGCTTACGATGATGTGTTCATCAAAGAAATCGGCGAAGACTCCGATCCGCTCAAATACGCTACAGGCGGCAAAGCCGTTTTTGACAACCGTACCGATGTGATCCGGCTCACGCAGTTTCCGCAGGCCTATCAGGACAAAGACACCATCACCGGCGACGTGATCATCATGCACCGGGACTCAGACCTCGTTGAAGTGGAGAATAGCAATGCATTCAGCACAGGAAGCGATTAAGCAGCCGCATACGCTAGCGGCTAATGGCCTCATGAAATCCTATAAAGGCCGAAAGGTCGTGAATGGGGTGAGTTTTGACGTGACCTCAGGGCAAGTCGTAGGACTGCTCGGGCCAAACGGCGCGGGTAAGACGACTTCGTTCTATATGGTCGTCGGACTGGTGCGAGCCGAAGGCGGATCCGTAACGGTCGACGGCAAAGACATCACCGCGTGGCCGATGCACCTGCGTGCGCAAAATGGGATCGCCTATTTGCCTCAAGAAGCTTCCGTTTTTAGACGGATGACTGCCGAAGAAAACATACTGGCCGTGCTCGAGACCTTGCCTCTCACCGAAACCGAACGACATGAACGTCTTCAAGATCTGCTGAATGAGTTCAGCATCCAACATATTGCGAAGCAAAAAGCTTTTACCCTCTCGGGCGGAG
>CAZGCK010000092.1:0-15245 GCA_964524175.1 uncultured Bacteriovoracaceae bacterium
GATCCGAGCAGGCAACTCGAGGTCCTGCTGCCAAAGCTGAGTCACTCCAAACCGCTCCGAGCGGTCGGCAGCATATCTAGTCAAAAACGCAGTTTCTAGGGGCTGGATTCACGTGCTCAATAAAGGCTCATCGAAAAAGTATAAGATTGGCTTCAGTGAACCTGGCTGCGGGTCGAGATAAATATATCACGTTGAAGACTGAAAATATTCGTTTCAACCTCGCGAACATTCAGAGATACGAGGATAGGCGCAGGAACGTCCCAAAGACGTAGGGCCGGCATGGTTTGGCTTAGATCGAAATCCCCAAAGACTCGCCGCAAAATGACAAGAAATAAATTCTCAGATTAGAATGTGGAAAATTAATAGTGGAGAAAAATAATGAAATACCTCTTACTTGTCGTAGGTTTGTTGACTGCTTTTGCGACTTCTCACTCTCATGCCGATGTTCCTGGAACGATTTGGTTAGGCACCTCTGCTGATCTATATCGGGATGGAAAATTACTGTGTTCAACGGACGCCACTAAGTCTCCCGTTTATGTTTCTTCAGCGGGTTATGCTGAAATTCACAAGGGAGGATTAGGCTGGATTTGGCCTTTGTTCGCACAAGGCTGCGCAAATCACGTTTATGACCGTTTTCAGCTCCAAATTTCTGGCTCTCACTTAAAGGATTTCTCAGGGTCGACGGTTGGATCTATTTCTGCAACTGGCTTTGAAGCGTCAAACTTTTCTAGCGAAAAAATGCTGATCAAGGAAATAAAGTTCGCGACTACAGGTAAGGACGAAGCTACCGTCTACATAATCTTTCAGAAACAGGAAGCTCCCGGCCAAGTGTTCGAGTTTATGGCAAAGTATCGTTTTTACCAAAACGAGTAGTCTTGCCATTAACCTCCTACCGCACTCCAGCCAATTCTGCCGCCGTTCGGACAGCCACACGGGCGATGGAAGCAGCGAAGAAGAAGTCCATCTTGGCCGTGGTATCCGTGGTCATGTGATAGCCCCTGCGATTGAGATTCTCGTGATAGTTGAGATGCTCATTGAATAGGACGACAGGATACCCTGAGTCGGAGAAGATCACGCCATCGGTGTTGTACAGATAGGAGTGCTCATCAAAACGCGGCCTCAGCTTTGGCTTCAAGCTCTTGTCGACGGTCGAAAAAGCAGAGGCGAGAGCGATCTTGCCCAGATTCATCGAGGCTTCGGATTCGCCAACGCTGATCTGAAAAACTGCATCGTTTCTCGAACGATAACCGATCATATCCATGAGAACGAGACCGCGAATGTCTTGGCCACTCCCGAGAAACTGGCTCAGGAGGCGGCGAGCTCCGAGATCGTCGGCCGGAAACTCTTCGCCCGTAATGTGCACTAGCCAGATATCGTACTCAGGTCTTGAGCTCTTCAGCACTTCGGCAGCGCGAAGCACTCCCGCCACGCCGCTCGCGTTGTCATCTGCTCCTGCAGCCGAAACGCGTTTCCCACTTCGATCAAACTCATCCTCTGTAAAAGCCGTGTCGATATGATCGGCGATAAGCACGGGATACCTTGAAGCGTCCGCGCGGCTACCAGGAATCCGAGCAATAAGATTAGCTTGATCGATCCCTCTCCAAGTGAACGAGTGGCGGCGTGTCTCCAGACCCATCACCGCATAGCGCTCTTCGAGGTACGAAACCAAATGCAGGAGCTGATTGTCCGCATCGGCGCTGTTCTTGTGAGTACCGAAGTTGGCCTTGGCTCTCGTAATAGGAAAAAACGCTTCTCGAGCACCCGATAAGATCTCAACGTCTTTCTTGTAGGCAGCCTCAAACGACTTAAAAGAAGCATCATCCAGGCCTCTCAGTTCACGCAGCGTCGGCGCCATCGCCTTTGCCGCAGCGGTTACCCCCTTCAAAGTAGCCCTGTTCTTGGCCTCATCGGTCCTGAGCTCCTCTACGATGTCCTCAGGCCAAGTGAACTCGCCATGATTGTATCGGACAACCCAGGTCTTTGGCCTTCCATCGAGTCGACTTGGCTGAGGGATTGCCCAGCACTGGAGTCGCCTGTCTTTTGCAGTTTCTTGCGTAAGAAGTTGTTCATATTCAGAACTTCTTTCATTCTCTGGGTCATAAATCTCTTCCGGACTGAGCCACGCGGCTGCGATATTGGCGCCATCTTCGGTCGCCCACACGCAATCTCCAAACACGGGCTTATGATAGAGACTTCTCAATCTCATAAAGTCTTTAAAGATCTCGTCAGACTCTTTCTTCACCCAAGGTCGATAGAGTTCTGGAAAAAACACAGCGCGAAGCCCGTTTCTCTCTGACGAGGCGGGGGCCTTCTCCTCCGTGATCCACGCCCAAGCTTCGCTCTCATTCTTGCGCCACCGGGCGAACGCCCAAGTCCTTTGACCTCGCTCGTTCTGAGCGATCCACAATTCAACATCCAATGCGACTCGGTTAAGTTTGTTAGCGAGAGTAGAGATTTTTGCCTCGGCCAAGTCTTTTAGGTCGCTTGTCACAGTGATGGAGTCGTGTTGAGACGCTTTTCTAAGCGAGATTTCGCGAGGAGTGCTTCCGAGATAGACCGGTTGGCGCTGCTCGGAGTTGGCGTTGATGCTCAACCATGGAGGGGTTTGAGGAGCGAAGGTTGAGATCAATACGGCAGCGGCTGAGATGAGAGGCAGGTTTGGCATGGGGGAGGAGTATGCTAGCCCATTGGAGTAATCAACTTTTTAAATATCGCCGAACAGAGTTAGTAATGAGGTTTAATTATCTATATTTACTAAATAAATTACAAGACAAGATAACTCTATATCGAACGGACAGGATAACTGGCGCCTGGCACCCTACAACCCCGGTGCGGACATAGGGAAGCATCTAGAGCCACGACGCAAATGCAGCCGACTCCAATATCCCAAGATCCGGACCAGTAGCGCTCACGCCGGCATCCTGGTGGGCACGGATGAGTTTCTTAAATAGACGAGCGGAACCAGTCGCAGTGCGCTCAAAATTATCGTAATCGACGCGGAACAATCCAAAGCGCGGGCCGAAGCCTTTGATCCATTCGAAATTGTCCATGAGCGACCAATAATAGTAGCCGCGAACATCGAGACCCCGATGTATCGCGCTGCCCACTTGATGGAGATGAGTCATCAGATAGTGGGGGCGCAAAGTGTCCTTATGGTCCGCGATACCATTCTCAGTCACGTAGATCGGCAACCCGTATTGCGAAACATAATTAAGCATTCGCCCAAAACCCTCGGGGTGAACCGCCCACTCCACATCGGAGGCAGGCTCTTTTCTGCGAGCAAAAGTCAGTCCAAGTGGCAAGACAGCTGGGCGCTCGCGAGCTGGGGCTTTGGGCCGCCACTGTACATAGGCCTTTGTGTAGTAATTGAGACCAATGAAGTCAGAAGTATTGACGTTGAGCGCTTCGATCACAGGATCGGCTTCCGGCACGAGCCCCAGCACGCCAAAACGCTGCGGGCCGCCCGTCACAGCGTCCAACCAAGAACGATTGTAGAAACGCCAAAAAAGCCCAGTGAGCAATCTTTCGAGCGGATGCCAGCGCCGGTCCGGCACGAAGTCGAGCATGTTGTTGGCAATTCCGACCCTGATCGGATGCGAGGCCCACGGACCTTCGCGATTTCTGATCTTGGAGTGGATGATCTTATATGCTTGGACGTGACATTTTAGCAGATTGTGGCACGCCATCGACGCGAGCTTGGGGGCAAACTTGGCAGGAGGCATGAAGGTGCCTAGATAAGTACCCGCGACCAGAACCATCGGTTCGTTAAGAGTGCACCAGAGCGGGACTCGAGAGCCAAGACCGGCTACCACCTCGTGCACGTATGCCGAGAACTGGCGCGATGCCAGCGGCTGCGCAAACCCGCCCATCTCCGCAAACCACTGAGGGGAGGTGAAGTGATGAAGTGTCAGCATCGGGAGCAAACGACGCTTCTCGCATTCGGCGATGAGTTCGCGATACCACTCGAGACCCGCAGGGTCCCAACGATTCTCCTCTGGCTGCAGCCTGGACCACTCTACGGAGAATCGATAACTATTGAGTCCTAAGTCAGCGGCAAGTCGAATATCCTCTCTGAAGCGATTGAAGTGATCCGTCGCAGGGCCGGAGCGAGCGCCACCCTCTATGTTGCCCTTTTCCTCCCAAGCCCACCAATCATTGTGCCGATTGTGCCCTTCAATCTGATGACTGCTCGTCGCCGCGCCCCAAAGAAACCCGCCATCCTGCTGCGCTGCCATCTGCCCTCTTTCAATTCTGCGCGGCGGTCGGAGTGTCTTCGAGTATCCCGCCCACCCCTAATGCCAGACGATGACCGCGCCAGTTGACTGTATTGCCAGATGCTATGTGAATCCACAGAGGCAGGGCAAGAATTTCGCGAAGGAACCAGAAAATCGGCGTCGACCACTTCAAAGGCGCTCGCATCCATCTCATCTGCATCAAGTCGCAGGCGGACCAAAGTCCCAGATGAAAAACTAAGAACGTAGAGACGTTCATGCCAAAAGCGTCATGTAGCGCTGCCGCTCCGATCAACCCAGACACTATCGCTCCGCTGACTGGCTCGATGATGAAAGCACCCATACCGTGCCTTTTTCTGATTCGGCCCCACCGCAAGTGGCGCTGCCAAAAGTCATTCAAAGAATGATGGCCAATAATCTGCCGAACCGGGTCACTAACCGTCACGATCTTGAGGCCCAACCGTCGGATCGCCTCGCCCGCCATGTAGTCTTCGGCCAAATAGCAGCCCAAAGTCCTCAGCCCACCAAAGCGCTCAGCCACAGTTCGCTGAAAAAGCATCGACTTGCCGAGCACGCACTCCTTGCCAATCGCCGCGGCCAAGCACATCGCGCGCGTGTAAAAAGTATTCAAATAGGTCGCTTCAAGGTTTCCACCAACTCCTTCGCCTTCTAAGCCAACGACGACCGCGGTCACCATTCCCACACCCGGATCCAAGTAAGCGACAAGCCTTTTGAGATAATCTGATTCAACCCTTACGTTGCTATCACTGATCAAAATCCAATCATTGGCGGCATCGTCGTACGCGCGAACCATGTTATTGATCTTAGGATTGACGCCCACCATTGTTTCGCCGACTAGAATCCGAGATTTGGTTTTCGGATAGCGCGCCATCAAACGCTCCGCCACAACAAGCGCTGGATCCAAAGAATGAGCAACGCAAAAGAGCAGCTCGAAATCAGGGTAGTCCAATTTAAAAAAACTCTCGAGATTAGCCTCGAGCCTTGAGTCCACGCCCTTGAGAGGCTTGATGATCGAAACGGGATAAAGGTTGAAGGGAGCGTCCAGATGAGGAGGAAATCCCTTCAGCAGCTTACGCGACAGCACCGCACCCCAAAGCGTCAGCCCCAACGCCATCAGCCAGAGCGAGCACCCCAGAGCAGAAGCGCAACTGATGTCGCTCATGCAACGCTCCTTTGCTCCTGGTAGAAATGAAATCGAACCTCTTGGCGTCGAATCGCGTCCAGAATCGCCAAAGGGTGGCGCTCGCACTCGAGCACGGTTTTCCACGAGGTTATCTGAGGCCGTCGGTGCAGATCGCTGCTCGCGATCTTAGGCAACGTCGTCGCCACAACCTCATCAAAGAGAAAAGGGCCGCTCGCGACCTCCCAAGCATCAAAGGACTGCGCAAGCTCGTTTCGGCGGTCCCAAAGATGAAAAGTCTGTTTCTCCATTTTGCGGGTAGAAACAGGATGAGCGGCAATGGAGAGCCCCCCTTGGGCGCGGATCGCTTTGCAAAGATCCAAAGCGTCCGGATCGGCCGGAATGAACTGCGAGACATTCAGCCCCAGAATATGCGCCGAGCGATAGTTGGAGACTGAGTTCTTGCTCAGCTCGAAACCCGGTATCACTACCATCTTGTACTGCTTCCATGCTCGTTCTGCTTCGCTCTTGATGATGGCAAGATACAGGGGAAAAGACGCAGGCGTCAGAGTGTGGCCTATAGCGACCGCAGCTCGGCCGATCATAGACTCCCTTTCACAAAGGTGGTCAGTGATGGCGATCGCACCAAACCCCTGGGACCCATAAAGATCGACCAGCTGGGGAATTGTCATTTTCCCGTCACTGAAGTCGGAGTGGATATGAAAGTCACCCAGAAACATATCTATAAGATCGGCTGTGCCTGTCAGGGATCCATCAAGGCCAGTTCAGATATGTAACAGGATTCATTTAAAATCATCGCCCCAAGGGATTGCCGCGTGGCTCAATCAGTCAGCTTTGATTCCTCATGGTCTCGAGGATTGGGCCGTTCGCAACTGACGAGCGTTTGTTAGGCAACGAACAAAACAGACCCGTAACGCAACCTCTTGCATGCATGACACGAATTTTGCACATCTTGAGAGTTAAACAAAGGAGCTCTCTATGGATGCAATCGACGTATTGATGTCCGACCACCAACGAGTAAGATCACTCTTCGATCAGTTCAGATCAGAAAGCGGACAGCAGCAGAAGAATTTGCTTTTCGAAAACATTCGTACCGACCTCGAGCTGCATACGCTTGCGGAAGAAACGGTCTTTTACCCCGCTATCGCCAAATTTGAAGGATTCAAAGAGATTGTGGATCGCTCATTTAAGGATCATAGCGAGGTTAAGCAGACAATCTCCGAGATATCATCCATCACCGATGACCTGTCCAAGCGAACGCAGAAGGTGGAGTTACTCATCGCAGAAGTCGAAAGGCATGTGGCGAAAGAGGAGAGCGAACTCTTCCCTATGGTTCGAAAAGCCATGCCCCGAACCGAGCGCGAAAGACTTGGGAGATTGCTGCAAGCTGCGAAACATGAGGCAGGCGCGGCGGCCTAGCGGGTTTCAAAATCGAAAGGCCCACCAAAGACCGGGCTATAATGACTTGCTCCAACGTTTCTTTGCCACGGCAAAAGCCTTGCTCAACGGCGCTCTTTTTCCGGCCTTCTCACTGATAAGGTCGAGGCCATAGACCAACCAGACAGCCAGCTCCGGAATCGACAGCCGATAAAACACATGCCGCCCATCTCTTCGCTCGACTACAATGCGCTCAGATTTAAGAATTCCAAGATGCCTGGATACGACCGACTGCGCGAGCTCCAGCTTGGCTTGCAATGTACTGACATCCAACTCAACTTGATGGAGCTCTTCAATGATCCTAATGCGGTCTGGGTGAGTAATCGCACCGATGAACTCGGCCAACTCTTTAGCGGCAAGTTTTCGATGCATGCGCATCTCCTACGAGTGAGTGGCTATTCATAAAACTCAATCTCACCTGTGCTGACATCGTAGTAGGCGCCGACAATTGCGATTTTCTCCTCGCTCTCAAGCTCCGAAAGAATTGACGAGCGAGTTCGAACATCCTGAACAGACTGAAGGACATTCTCATGTGTCAAGAATGTCATTTTCTCCTTAGGAGACAACTCTTTGAACTTCGCGTCGCTGGCCGGAATACAGCGCTGAATCTTGCGGGTAACGGACCGGAGATGCCCGAGATCTACGTCGTCAATCGCACCCTTTATGGCGCCACAACTTGAGTGCCCGAGAATCACAATGGTTTTAGCACCTATCACTTTGCAACCAAACTCGGCACTGCCGAGTATATCTTCGTTAATCACGTTGCCGGCAATCCGGATGCTGAAGATGTCGCCGAGCCCTTGATCAAAAATAAGCTCAGAGGAGGTGCGTGAATCCATGCAACTGATGATGACAGCAAATGGGCTCTGGCCATCTCGCGTTTCGTTGATCTGCTGTAAATAATTTCGATTCAATCGCAGGCTACTTACAAAACGCTTATTGCCCTCCTTTAGGAGTTGAATCGCATCGTGTGGAGAGATTTTACTCTGATCTTCTTTAGTGAGCGTTCGCATTTCAAAACCTCAATTGACATTTTCGATAGGTTACTTTATATGCCAATATCTATATATATAGATATATGCAATCTTAAATTTGAACGCAAAGGTTACGGTTTCAATGTCCAAATACTCAAACGACTTTCTAGCTTCTATAGTGGTATTTCTCGTGGCCCTACCGCTTTGCATGGGCATCGCAGTGGCCTCAGGGGCTCCCGTTAGTGCAGGACTAATTACCGGCATACTGGGCGGCTTGGTTGTAGGAGCCCTCAGCGGAGCCCCCCTGCAAGTGAGCGGGCCTGCTGCTGGGCTGGCAGTGATCGTTTGGGAGTTGATCCAGAAGCACGGCTTCGAGACAGTTGGCGCAATTATCCTTGTAGGAGGAGTAACTCAGATCATCGCCGGGATCTTAAGACTTGGCGGATGGTTTCGGGCTGTCTCACCAGCCGTCATTCGCGGGATGCTTGCTGGTATCGGGGTTTTGATTTTTGTGAGCCAATTCCACATTATGCTCGATGACGCCCCAAAGGGCAGCGGTATCAAAAACATTGTGGCACTCCCGAGTGCCATTTTTGAGGGTATTTTGCCGCTCGACGGGAGCATTCACAACTGGGCGGCGCTCATTGGGATTCTGACCATCGCTTCAATGGTTGCTTGGGACAAGTACAAGCCCAAAAGGCTTAAGTCATTACCTGGTCCACTGATTGGGGTGGTCGCAGGGTCTCTGACGGCGGCCGTCCTACAAATGAAGATTAACTTTGTTCAAGTACCTGATAACTTTCTTGCGACGATTGAACCCTTGAGCTGGAATGCTCTTCTCGACGCAGTTTCTCGCACTGAAGTCTTGCTGGCTGGCACTGCTCTAGCGCTCATCGCAAGCGCTGAAACGCTGCTTTGTGCCTCAGCCACCGATCTGATGCACAATGGTCCTCGTACTCGGTATGACCGCGAGCTAGTCGCGCAAGGAGTGGGTAACCTGCTCTGCGGCCTGCTGGGCGGATTGCCCATGACGGGCGTTATCGTTCGCAGCACCGCCAACGTCGAAGCGGGCGGCAAGACCAGGGTTTCAGCCATCCTACATGGCGTTTGGATTTTAGTGTTCGTTGTAGCGCTGCCATTCGTCCTCGCTTTCGTTCCAATTTCTACGCTGGCTGCGGTTCTTGTTTTTGTAGGCTATAAGCTGGTCAACGTAGCTGTAGTTCGCGATTTGAGACACTACGGTAAAACACAAGTAGCGATTTATCTTGCAACCCTTGTGATGATCGTTGCTACGGATCTACTTACGGGCGTCGCCACGGGGTTCGGTTTAGCCGTGCTGAAGGTTTTTTACGATCACGTTCACCTGTCAGTTCAAGTTGAGTCCAGCGGCGAAAGCGGTCGAAAAACCATCGTTCTCAATGGAAGTGCGACTTTTCTCCATATTCCGCGACTGGCGGCCGCGATTGAATCCGTCCCGTTGGATCAGGAGATCGAGCTGCATATCGAGAAATTGGTTTCCATTGATCATGGCTGCCTAGAACTGCTTAAGGCCCGACAGAAAGCGGGCGGTAAGATCACGGTTTGCTGGGACACTCTCCATGCAAAGGGAGTTAGCAGCCAGAAGTCTCCGAAGATTACTGTAAGCTAGGAAACAGGAGACCGACGCTTCAGACTACAGGCTAGGAATGCGGTTTGCAGTTTTTATAAGTCGTGAACTTCAAATACGCGCTTGGCCTTTGGCTTTTGGCGATCGCCTTGATGCTGACCTCAGTGCAAATGCTCCGACCATCGTCAGAACTTGGCTTCGAAAGGGATCGGAACGCAGAGAAAGCCATTGCCTCGAAAGATGCCCAATACAAGACCGACATTCGCCCGGTCCCACGTCCCAGCAAGGACCCATTTGTCCAACAGCAAGCGGGCACCGCACCTACTGAACCCCTGTTATCAGAGCCCAACCCTCGCACCCCCGACCCCGCACAGACCGGTAATGCTCCGGCCAACTCCTACGGAACTGGCGGGCGCCCCCTGCGCTGACCCTGATCGATCGTCAATGGGTCCCCATAAACCTGAAAACAAACGACCTCAAGGCTATGGGATCTCATGCTAAGGTAGCTCATCGTGAGAGATTTTTGCTACCGCTGCCGGAAGGCCCAAGTCACTTGTTACTGCGCCCGACTCACTCCGTTCGAGTATTCACATCCATTCGTGATTTTGGTTCACCCTCGTGAAGCGCGCAACAGTGTCGGCACAGGACGTATGCTCCACCTCTCGATGCCTGGCTCCCAGCTCATCGAAGGACACGACTTTACTCACAATTCTGCAATCAACTCGATCATCAAGGACCCGTCGCTCCACCCTGTTCTGTTGTACCCATCCCCAAGCGCGTTGAACCTCAACACCTGTACCCCGGACGAAGCTCACGTAGCTCTCACTCAGAAGCGCCTGGCGTTGATCATAGTAGACGGGACTTGGGATCTTGCTCGCGGAATGATCAATCGAAGCCCAAATCTCAAGGCTCTGCCTCAACTCAAGTTCGTACCGATACAACCTTCACGCTTTGAGATCCGCAAACAGCCAGCCGCCCATTGCCTTTCTACGCTCGAGACCGCGCACTGGTTGATCGAGCGATTTGCAGAGCTGGGTGTTGCGCCTTTGCCTGAGGGACGAGCCCACGACGGCCTTCTGGACACGTTCATGGCCATGATTAAAGAGCAGGTGGCTTTTGCGGCAGGAAACAAGCGAAGGACTGTAGGGCTGCGGGTAGGATCTGCAGAAAACAGGCCCTAAAGTACCCTTAATACCGCCTGAGTGAGAAAAAGACCCAGAGCGATCCAGCCCAAGTCTCTCCAACGTGATCGAAGATGCGCGATGCTCGGAAGAAGAAAATCAAAGATCAAGCAACCCAGCAGCGTCCCCACCGCGACACTCATGGCTACTAACGCGACCTTGTGGCCAATGCTCTCTTTAAAAATCAGCGTCACTGCAACACCCAGCGGAAGCGAAAGAGCGTAAACCGCAATTGACGCAAGATACTTAGGACGAGACCTTTGCCGCTCGATCAATATTGAGCCTACAGTCAAGGCCTCGTATGCCTTATGAGCCAGAAGCGCAAAAAATACGGTTCTACCAATCCCACCGACAAAATCACTGGAGACAACGAGCAACATCCCGCTCGCAACACAGTGAGCGATCATTGAGGCCAAGAAAAAAATCGTACCTTCTGAGCCATCGTGATCACCGCTCTCACGATGCTCATGCAGGTGAATGAGATGAGCGAGCGAATAGACCGCCCAAACAGCACCCGCCAACATCATGCTAGACTGACCGCCCAGCTCAAAAACCTCGGGCAACAACTCAAAAATCAGGATGCCCGTCAGAGCGCCCGTTCCTATGAGGTAGGCTAACTTTGAGTGATGTCTCACTCGCTTAGAAAGATAAGGAAGCGCGCAGAGAGCAAGCATCCCCGCGGCGATAATAGAGGTCTCAATCAACAACCGAGTCATAAAATGCGCTAACACCTTGCAGCGTTTAGACTTCCTACACTACTCTAATTGTTGATGCAAATCATTCGCAATAAGACTAAGAGACACCTCAAATGAAGCACGTTAAGTCGTCTCATGACCTCGAATTTTTTGTCGCTTTGATGAAGCAGGCCAACCTCCGGGTAACCGAGCCTCGCAAGGCGATTCTAGGCGTATTGCTCGATAAACATGGACCTTTCACCGTCGAGGAGCTGCATAAACGAGTCAGCAAAATGGGATGCGATCAGGCAACAGTCTATCGCTGCGCTGGAAGCCTAGAGAAAGCAGGCCTGATCCGTCGATGTGAGTTTGGCGACGGTACGGCTCGCTACGAGCTGGTAGGCCGGGAGAACCACCACCACCATCATGTAATCTGTAAGGATTGCAAGAAAATCGAGATTCTTGATGACTGCGAGCTGGACGAGATCGACCGCTTCGCGCGTCGCAAGGGGTTTGCGGAAGTTTCCCATTCGCTCGAGTTCTTCGGTGTCTGCGCTAGCTGTCAGTAGGGATCAAGAAGGGTAAAAGATGCGTTTCAGATCACTCATGCTAGCTGCACTTCTGATTGGAACCTTCGGGACTCTATCCGCGTCTCTCCAGGCGCATGCATGACAGGTGTAGCGGGGATGTTCTTGCTCATGGCTCAAGCGATCAAGGCCATCCGCCGCTAGATCTGTCACACAGTCGACAGCGTCTTCGCCGCCCGAACCACAGCAGCCATTCTTGCCAGATCGTGAATCTTGTCTGCCGACAATCCCGCCTCCCGCAAAACGGCTTCATGGGCTTTGATGCAGTTTTCGCATCCGTTCAAAACGGACACTGCGAACGCTAACATCTCGAACCGCTCTTTGCCGATCAGCGGCTTCGCAAGCGACGTCATCCTTAACCCGGCTGCACGGTAGTCATCGTTCTTCGCAACCATGTGCTTAAAGCGATAATAGGTGTTGAGCATACCCATGATCGCGGCGCTTTCGGCCACTTCTTGGATCTGGTCTGGTGCCAGATTCCGCGCCTGAAGTTCACGCCGAGCGAATGTCGCAAGCTTTTCGTCACCTACTGACACGGCTGTTGCCAACAGAGTGCTCAACGCCTCTTCAGGCGTGAGCTGGCTTTCGACAAGCAGACGTTTTAAGTTGAGCTTGATGTCGCGAGCAATAGTCGAGTCTCTATTCTCGTAGATCACGTCAATGATCTCTGTTGCGATGGGATTCATAGAGTTGCCTTACCTTTTTCCCAGTTGCAGGGGCATAGTTCATCGGTTTGTAGCGCATCGAGCGTGCGCAGCACTTCCTTGACGTTGCGTCCAACATTGAGGTCATTGACGCTCACCCAACGAACCACTCCGTCGGGATCGACGATATAGGTCGCACGAAGAGGGACCTTCTCTGTGGGGTGCAAAACACCAAGCGCCTCAGACAACTCTTTCTTATTGTCCGCGAGCATCGCGAAACCCAGGTTCTTTAGATCCGGGTGGTTGTTACGCCAAGCCAAGTGCACGAACTGGCTATCCGTGCTCACGCCAAAAAGCTCCGCATCGCGATCGCGAAAACTCTTGAGCTCACGATTGAACTCAGCGATCTCCGTAGGGCAGACAAAGGTGAAATCAAGCGGCCAAAAGAACACGACCGCCCATTTGCCCTTGATTTGAGTAGAGTCGATGGTCTTGAACTCCTTGCCCTTCTCAATAGATACGCAGGCTGGGACAGAAAACTCTGGAAATTTCTCGCCAATATTCATCAAACGACTCATAGGGTCTCCTTGCCGGGGGGTTTAATCCGGCTTTTCATACACTCATCATCGCCACTTTTAATTGATTAGTATAATCGATTAATGGTATCAATGTGATAGGTTATGTCTATCAATCCAATTTCCCTCACACTTCGAGACCTTGAATACGTCGTAGCCGTCGCCGACCAAATGCACTTTGGCAAAGCCGCTGAACGCGTGCATGTCAGCCAGCCCACCCTGAGCGCGCAGATCAAGAAGACCGAAGGTCTCCTAGGAGTCACGCTTTTCGAACGCACTCAGCGTAAAGTGGCGTTAACCCCGCTCGGTCATGAGCTCGTCCAGCAGGCTCGCGTCGTTCTGGATGAAGCCCGAAAGTTGGGACAGCTCGCCCAAGGCAAGCAAGATCCCATGAGTGGCACGCTCCGACTCGGAGCAATCGCGACGCTTGGACCCTATTTCCTGCCTCACTTGCTTTCGCCTTTGCGCAAAATGCATCCCAAACTCAACCTGCTCTTGACTGAAGGACTCACGGACGGCTTGCTCAAACAGCTCCGAGAAGGTGAGTTAGACGCAGTACTGGCCTCACCAACTTTTGCTCCTGAGGGATTTAGGGTCGTACCGCTGTTCTTTGAGCCCTTTCTGCTTGCGGCGCCTCCAAAGCATGCTCTCTCTGAAAAAGATACTTTACGCGCAACCGATCTAAAAACAGAAGAGATGGTCTTGCTCGAAGATGGGCACTGCCTCAAGGACCAAGCCGTAGAGTTCTGCCCTGCCAATCGCCGAGGCAGCTATCGCCGCTATCATGCAACCAGTCTCGAAACATTACGACATCTCGTCGCGGCAGGGCACGGGTATACGCTATTTCCTGCTCTAGCAGTCGAGATGGCTCACAACTCACTCAAAAACCTTGTGATTTATCGCCCATTCACTGGCAAGGCCGTAGGACGGCCGATAGTGCTCGTCTGCCGAGAAAAGTATGCGCGAATGGCGCAGATCGATGAGCTAGCTCAGCTCATTCAGAAAAACCTGCCCCCCGGTGTTTGGGCTCATGCGGTGTAAGCGAACCTTTTCTTCTTCCAGACTTACTCCATTCAATAAATTCGATAAAGATGCGGTACTCATCACCCCTTCTCCAATGATAAGAAACCCCATGCGCGCTCATACCCAAATTTTTGCCACGCTATTTCTCCTCACATCTGCTTCACTCCCAGCTTGGTCCTCCCCCTCAAAGAAGCCCACTCCTGCGCAGCTCAAAGACTTCGTTAAAGCCTGCACGCAAGCCTTCAGCCGCTCCAGCAACGGAGACCCCTCTGGCATAGGTCAATTGATATGCGATTGCACCGCCCACGAGAGCGGGCACGAGAAGGTCACAGCTGCCGCGCTGGAGAAGGAGACCGTCGCTATCCGTGCCGATTCAAAGCATCAGATCCAAGACCGCAAGCTGCTCAATGCGTTTCAAATCTGTAGTATCGATGTATTTGAAAAAAACGCGGATCGCAGATCCGCACCTCAGCATTAGACAGGGGCCGCCCACATAAGAGCGGCCCCCATCCTTCACTTAGCTGGACGATCCTTCATCACTCCTGCTGCAAAGAGAGCAAGAGCCAGTAGCCCAAACATGATCACTGAAGTCAAATCAGATCCCGAGATCGATGGAACCATCGCCCCAAAATTAAGCGCCTCGCCCCACCCTTCCTTCACCAAAAGAACAGCGAGCACGATCCCAGAAATCGCTCCACCTGCGATCAAGCCTGAAGAGAACAACACGCCAGGGCTCGAATCCGAGTCAGTCTCACTTTGAGACACAGCCGCATTCTTGGTTTTGCGCTCAACAAGCCACCGAATCGCTCCGCCCAGAAAGATCGGCGTTGAGCTAGAAAGCGGGAGGTAAACGCCTACCGCAAACGGAAGTGACGAAACCCCGCAAAGCTCGAGCACTAAAGCGATTGAAACGCCAAGAAGCACCAATCCCCACGGCAGCTTGCTCGTGAGAATGCCATCAATAATAAGCGACATGAGGCGAGCCTTAGGTGCTTCATACTTGGTCACCGAAGATCCGTCGTCGCGAGTCTTGAGAACGCCATTAATGCCTGGATCGACCAGATATTTGAGAGTGCCATCGTCATCAACCAAGTACTTGCCTGGCTCAACTTTTGAGAGCGGACCAGATGCCGGCGTCTCAGTCAATCGG
>CAZGCK010000093.1:0-1277 GCA_964524175.1 uncultured Bacteriovoracaceae bacterium
CTTTTATCTTCAAGCACCAATCTTTGAATATCCTGCTTTAAAAAGTCTGATAAATCCACTTCATCTTTCATCAAAAACTCTTGCCATTTGTCCATTTCCACTTTGAGCCAAGCATCCACCTTGGCTTTCATTTCCGCCAAGTTCGCCGTCATCGGAAACGGCATCAGAACCGTGAGCCGCTCTTCTGCAGCCAGCCACCCGCGCGACCGCAAAATCGCAGCAGCCCTCAAAGTCGAATCAAGCATCAACGCGAGATGCTGCTTCACTTCGGCTGGACGACTCCCCGGCAATAGGACCAAGACCCGCTGCTCAGGCCTCAGGCCCAGCTTCTCGCGAGCCTCTTGACGAGTCATTGTCAAGGGAAGCTCATCAATCAGCGGGTTACCCACATAGCGTACGGCGACTTTTTCTTTTTCGTAAAAAGGAACCTCAAAAGGAAGAATCGAAAGCACCCGAGTAAAGGTCTCTCGAAGAGCTTTGATGCGACCTTTCCTCCATACCCAAACCTTCGGCGGAATATAATAAACCACCGGCACACCCAGACGCTTCAACCGTCGAGCCAACCTAAAATGAAAGTCAGGGTAATCAATCACGATAGCAACATCCGGCTTCTGCTCGATCGCCGCAAGAGTCACTGTCTTCAGTGCCGCGAGAATCCTAGGCAATCGCCCCAGAAGCTCAAAAAATCCCATCGCTAGCAGTTCGCGCGCATCAACGACCGTCTTGAGTCCGGCAGACTGGAGCTTGGGTCCACCAATACCAAAGGCTTCGATCTCTCCTTGCCCTTTTTGCGATTGAAGCCGCTTCAGGGCATTGAGGAGCTGCGCACCGTGTGCATCAGACGAAGCTTCGGCAGCAGATATCAGGATCTTCAGCGCACGACCCCAGTTTCGCTCTTGCGGATGAAGGAAATGAACTGCTGGATTTCTTTATACTCGCCGTATTGAGATTCGATCTCGAGCAGGCACTGTTCTTTCTGAATATCCGGCCGGGTCCAAAGCTTTATCGACTCATTGATCTTCTGAATAGTCTCGGCAGCAAAACCACGGCGCCTGAGGCCCACAATGTTGCAACCTTTGAGCGCAGGCGGCCTGGATCCCAGTGCGATCGAGAATGGCGGCACGTCCTTCTCGATGCCAGACTGTCCAGCTACATAAGCATGCGCACCGATGCGCAAAAACTGCGAGATGCCCGTTTGCCCACCCACGAAGACATAATCCTCGAGGGTGACATGTCCTGCCAGCCCCCCGTAATTGGCGATCACACAGTGGTTACCC